>NZ_LT629770.1:322928-645856 GCF_900105335.1 Microbacterium paraoxydans
GCAGCAGCGCCGCATCCCGGGCGTGGACGTAGGGTGCGAGCGGCTCGCCCAGAAGACTGTCGCCGTCGTCCCACAGCGCCACGAGGCTGGCGACGACAGGGGCGTACACGGCGGACCTGTTGCCGACGACGATGCAGGGCGCGTCCTCGAGCGTGCGCAGGAAGGAGCGGTAGCGATCCGGGTTCGACTGTCGGGAGTCGTACCGCGCGATCGCCTCCGCCGGGACGAACGTGTCGAGGGCGGCGAGCAGCCGATCGAGGTCACGGTGGTCGGGCACGACGAGGATGGTCGACTTCCCCGCCGCGAGCGTCGTCGCGGCGGAGGCAGCGAGCATCCGCGCCCAGCCCGGTGTGTCGTCGCTGAGCTGCGGGATGGCCTCGACGGCCGCGCGTCCGTTCTCGTCGAGCACCGCCTGCAGTCCGTCGTACAGTCCGACCACGGACGCGGCCGCGTCGCGGGCCTCGGGTTCGAGGAGCGGCGTCGGAGCGTCGGCGGTCCAGGCCTTCTCGACCCGCACCTGCCGCTTCGGGATCACCAGCCGCAGCACGTCGGATGCCGACCCTGCCGCGCGATCGGCGACGCGCCGCGCCAGTCGGTACAGACGATCCGGCAGCACGGGGACGGCCGACACGATGCTCTCGACCTCGGAGAGCGGACGATCGGCGTCGTCCTCCACGTCCAGCTCCACCACGAACCCGTCGACCACGCGCCCGGCGGTCCGCAGGGGCACGCGCACCCGGACCCCGGGCTCGACCTCGCCGAGTTCGGGCGGAAGGGCGTAGTCGAACAGGCGGTCGAGCTGCGGCAGCGGCGATTCCAGAAGCACCCGCGCGATGCGCCTGCTCTCCGGAGAGATCAGCACCGCGGACCCGTCAGAGCCCGGCAGCGCGCCGCAGCTCCTCGGCCCGGTCCGTCCGCTCCCAGGTGAAGTCCGGCAGCTCCCGGCCGAAATGCCCGTACGCGGCCGTCTGCGCATAGATCGGCCGCAGCAGGTCGAGCTGCTCGATGATGGCCTGCGGTCGGAGGTCGAACACCTCGTCGATGGCGCGGGTGATGACCTCGTCGGACACCCGTCCGGTGCCGAAGGTCTCCACGTACAGGCCGACGGGTCGGGCGACGCCGATCGCGTAGGCGACCTGCACCTCGAGGCGGTCGGCGAGTCCCGCGGCGACCGCGTTCTTGGCGACCCAACGCGTCGCGTAGGCGCCGGAGCGGTCGACCTTCGACGGGTCCTTGCCGCTGAAGGCACCACCGCCGTGCCGTGCGGCGCCGCCGTAGGTGTCGATGATGATCTTGCGACCGGTGAGCCCGGCGTCTCCCTTGGGGCCGCCCGTGACGAAGGGGCCCGCGGGGTTGATGTAGTAGGTGACGTCGTCGAGGTCGAGGCCGGTCGTGGCGAGGACCGGATCGATGACGTGCTCGCGGATCTGCGCTTTCAGGTCGTCCTGGGCGATGTCCGGGTTGTGCTGCGTGGAGAGCACGACGGCGTCGACGGTCTTCGGGGTGAAGCGGTCGTAGCCGAGGGTGACCTGCGTCTTCCCGTCCGGCCGCAGGAAGGGCAGCAGCCCGCTGCGGCGCACCTCCGTCAGCCTCTCGGCGATGCGGTGCGCGGTCCACGCGGCCATCGGCATGAGCTGCGGTGTCTCGGTCGTGGCGAACCCGAACATGATGCCCTGGTCCCCGGCGCCGAGGCCGTCGAGCGGATCGACCGACGAGCCGTCGCGGTGCTCCTGGGCGTTGTCGACCCCGTGGGCGATGTCCGTGGACTGCTCCCCCACCGAGACGCTGACGCCGCACGAGTCGCCGTCGAAGCCGGTGTCGGACGACGTGTAGCCGATGCCGTTCACGACCTGGCGGACGATCGTCGGGATGTCGACGTAGGCGTCGGTGCGGATCTCGCCGGCCACATGCACGAGCCCGGTCGTGACGAGCGTCTCGACCGCGACCCGGGAGGCCGGGTCCTTGGCGAGCAGTCCGTCGAGGATGCTGTCCGAGATCTGGTCGCAGATCTTGTCCGGATGCCCTTCGGTGACGGACTCGGACGTGAACAGACGCAGCGCGCTCATCGATGCTCCAGAACGGGGACGGACGGTGGGAGGGTGTGGCACCCATTCTGGACCGCGCCACCGACGTTGCGGCGGCGCGGTCGTCGAGTTACTCCGCGTGACGCAGGCGGAGCTTGTCCTCGTTGATCTCGTGCAGGGCGATGGTGAGCGGCTTGTCCTCGACCGACGAGTCGACGAGCGGGCCCACGTTGTCGAAGAGGTTCCCCTCGTGCAGGTCGGAGTAGTAGTCGTTGATCTGACGGGCGCGCTTGGCCGCGTAGATCACGAGCTCGTACTTGGAGTCGACGCGCTCCAGCAGGTTGTCGATGGGGGGATCGATGATGCCGTTGTTGCGTCCGGCCATGGGTGGACCTCCTGATCAGGCGACGGGATTCGCCGCGAAGACGGTGCTGCGGGCGCGCGACCCTTCGACGAGCTCAGGGACCGGCGTGGTGCTCGACCCTGGAATCAGGTCAGCGCGCAGAGCTTGTAGACAAGTCTACGACCTCGCGAGCGGCGGTGGCGACGTCCTCGTTCACGATGAGGTGGTCGAACTCGTTCTGCGCCGCCAGCTCGACCTTCGCGGTCCGCAGCCGGCGTGCTCGCTCCTCGGCGTCCTCGGTGCCACGGCCGACCAGTCGGTGCACCAGCTCGTCCCAGCTCGGCGGCAGGAGGAAGATGAGGGTCGCCGAGGGCTCGGCCTCGCGCACCTGGCGCGCGCCCTGCAGGTCGATCTCCAGGAGCACGGTCTTCCCCTCGGCCAGGGCGGCGTCGATGGGAGCGCGCGGGGTGCCGTAGCGCGAGCGGTTGTGCACGACCGCGTATTCCAGCAGCTCGCCGTCGGCGATCAGGCGGTCGAACTCGGCGTCGTCCACGAAGTAGTAGTGCACGCCGTCGATCTCGCCCGGGCGTGGCGGTCGGGTGGTCGCCGAGACGGACAGATGGATTTCGGGGTTGTTCTCGCGGATGTGCGCGGCGACGGTCCCCTTGCCCACCGCCGTGGGGCCGGCGAGGACGAGCAGTCGGCTGCGCGCCCCGCGGGGGGCGGGTACGGGGAACCGGTCGTCCAGCCACTCCTCCAGCACCCGGCGCTGCCGGGCGCCCAGCCCGCCGAGCCGCTTGACCGGCGAGATGTGGAGCTGCTCCAGCACGCGGTCGCGCTTCCCCGCGCCGATCGCCGGGAGGGCCAGGAGGAAGTCGGTGATGCGCATGGAGCCCTCGACCGAGTCCGGGTCGTCGGTCGCGCGATGCAGCACGGCCTGCGGAGTGACGACGCGCATCGTCAGATCCCGCTTGAGCGAGGCCCTGGCGCGCCGTCTCTCGACCGCACGGCGGGCGGCGGCGGCCCTGTCGACCTCGGGGACGGTGCGGCGTTCCTCAGCCACGGCTGACCTCTCGATACTGGGCGGCACGGTCGGCGATCGTCTCGGCGAGGGCCGCCGGGCCCGCGGAGAGGAGGCTGCGGCTCTCGCTCGCGATCACCGAGGCGGCCTGGGGGCCGAAGCGGCGGGCGAGATCCGCGGGAGTGGCGCCCTGCGCGCCGAAGCCGGGGGCGAGGATCGGGGCGACGGGAGCGAACGGCGCGAGGCCGGCCTCCGCCGCGTCCACGGTGGCGCCGATGACGAAGCCGAAGCTCCCCCACTCCCCCTCGGGCGTCGCGGCGGCGTTCCGGCGTGACACCTCGGCGACCACGGCCGCGGACACGGTCTCGCCGTCCGCGGTCGTCGCGCGCTGCAGCACGGTCGCCTCGGGGTTGCTGGTCGCCGCGAGGACGAAGAGCCCCTTGCCGTGCTCCTCGGCCAGGGCGAACGCGCCCTCCAGCGCACCGACACCGAGGTACGGGTTCACCGTCAGGGCGTCCGCCTCCAGCGGCGCACCGGCGGGCAGCCAGGCCTGCGCGTAATCGGCCATCGTCGATCCGATGTCCCCGCGCTTGGCATCGGCGATCACGAGCAGTCCGGCCGCCCGCGCGGCGGCGAGCACGTCCTCCAGCGCGGCGAACCCGGCGGCGCCGTACCGCTCGAAGAACGACACCTGCGGCTTCACGACACCGACGCGACCGGCGGCCGCCTCGACGGTACGGAGCCCGAACTCCCGGACTCCGGCGGCGTCGGCGGTCAGCCCCCACGCCGCCAGCAGAGCGGCGTGGGGGTCGATGCCGACACAGAGCGGACCGTGCGCCTCCAGAGCGGCGCGGGCTCGCCCGCCGAAGCGTTCCGTCATACCGCGGCCATCCGGTCCTGGGCATACTCCTGCAGGCTCTTGACCTGGAAGCCCTCGTGCGCGGCGTCCATCCCGCTCACCGCCGCGCCGAGCACGGCGATGGTCGTGAAGAGCGCCTTGTCCGCGGCGACGGCGGCGGCGCGGATCTCGTAGCCGTCCGCGCGAGCGGCGCCACCGGACGGGGTGTTCACGACGATGTCGATCTCCCCGTCGTTGATGAGGTCGACGATGTTCCGGGCGCCGCTCTCCTGGGTCTCGCTGTACTTCTCGACCACCGTGACGGCGATGCCGTTGCGGGACAGGATCTCCGCCGTGCCCTCGGTCGCCACGATCGTGAAGCCGAGCTGCTGGAGGCGGTGCGCCGGGAGGATCACCGCGCGCTTGTCGGAGTCGGCGACCGAGATGAACACGGTGCCCGAGGTCGGCATGCCGCCGTAGGCCGCGGCCTGCGACTTCGCGAACGCGGTCGGGAAGTCGCGGTCGATGCCCATGACCTCGCCGGTCGAACGCATCTCCGGGCCGAGGACCGAGTCGACCGTCTTGCCGTCGGCGGTGCGGAACCGCTTGAAGGGCAGCACGGCCTCCTTGACCGAGACCGGGGCGTCCAGGGGGACGCGCGAGCCGTCCTGCGCGGGCAGCATCCCCTCGGCGCGGAGCTCGGCGATCGTGGAGCCGGCCATGATGCGGCTGGCGGCCTTCGCCATCGGGATGCCCAGCGCCTTGGAGACGAAGGGCACCGTGCGGCTCGCCCGGGGGTTGGCCTCGATGACGTAGAGCACGCCGGCGCTGATCGCGAACTGCACGTTCAGCAGACCGCGCACGCCCACGCCCTGTGCGATGGCGAGGGTGGCCTCGCGGACGCGGTCCACGTCGCTGCGGCCGAGCGAGACCGGCGGCAGCGTGCAGCTCGAGTCGCCGGAGTGGATGCCGGCCTCCTCCAGATGCTCCATGACGCCGCCGATGAAGAGGTCGGTGCCGTCGTACAGGGCGTCCACATCGAGCTCGATCGCGTCGTCGAGGAAGCGGTCGACCAGGAGCGGCTTGCCCTCCTCGATCACGACCTCGCCGGCGGTCCGCACGAAGTAGTCACGCAGCGCGTCGGTGCCGTAGACGATCTCCATGCCGCGACCGCCGAGCACGAAGCTCGGGCGCACGAGCACGGGGTAGCCGATCTCCTCGGCGATGCGCACCGCGCCCTCCACGTCGATCGCCGTGCCGTTACGCGGCGCGAGGAGCCCGGCCTCGTCGAGCAGGCGCGAGAACAGCTCGCGCTCCTCGGCCAGGTCGATGGCCTCCGGGCTTGTGCCCAGGACCGTGTAGCCGGCCGCCTCGATGCCCTTCGCGAGCCCGAGCGGGGTCTGCCCGCCGAGCTGGCAGACGACGCCGAGGATGGTGCCGCTCGCGGCCTCCGCGTCCAGCACCTCGAGCACGTCCTCGAGCGTCAGCGGCTCGAAGTACAGCCGGTCGGACGTGTCGTAGTCGGTCGACACGGTCTCCGGGTTGCAGTTGATCATCACGGTCTCGAAGCCCGCGTCGGACAGCGCGAACGAGGCGTGCACGCAGGAGTAGTCGAACTCGACGCCCTGACCGATGCGGTTCGGGCCGGAACCGATGATGACGACCTTGGTGCGCTCGGACGGCGCGACCTCGGTCTCGGCGTCATAGCTCGAGTAGTGGTACGGCGTCAGCGCGGGGAACTCCCCTGCGCAGGTGTCGACCGTCTTGTACACGGGGCGGATGCCGAGGCCGTGGCGCACGCCGCGGATCTCGGCCTCGCTCTCGCCGCGGAGCTGCGCGAGCTGCGCGTCGGAGAAGCCGTGCTCCTTGGCGTAGCGCAGCGTCGCGTCATCCAGCTCGCCAGCGGTGCGGACGACATCGGCGACCTCGTTGATGAGGACGATCTGGTCGAGGAACCAGGGGTCGATGGCCGTGGCCTCGAACGCCTGCTCGACGGTCGCGCCCTTGCGCAGCGCCTGCTGCAGGGTGACGATCCGGCCGTCGGTCGGGGTCTTCGCGATCTCGAGCAGTTCTTCGACGGTGCGCGGCTCCTCGCCCCAGTGGAAGCTGGAGCCCCGCTTCTCGAGCGACCGCAGCGCCTTCTGCAGTGCGGTGGCGTAGTTGCGGCCGATGGCCATCGCCTCGCCGACGGACTTCATGGTCGTGGTGAGGGTCGCGTCGGCGGCCGGGAACTTCTCGAACGCGAAGCGCGGGACCTTGACGACGACGTAGTCGAGCGTCGGCTCGAAGCTCGCCGGGGTCACGCCGGTGATGTCGTTCGGGATCTCGTCGAGGCGGTAGCCGAGGGCGAGCTTGGCCGCGAGCTTGGCGATCGGGAAGCCGGTGGCCTTCGAGGCCAGGGCGCTCGACCGGGAGACGCGCGGGTTCATCTCGATGACGATGATGCGCCCGTTCTCGGGGTTGACCGCGAACTGGATGTTGCAGCCACCGGTGTCCACGCCCACGGCGCGGATGATGTCGATGCCGATGTCGCGGAGCTTCTGGTACTCCCGGTCCGTCAGGGTCAGCGCCGGCGCCACCGTGATCGAGTCGCCGGTGTGCACGCCGACCGGGTCGACGTTCTCGATGGAGCAGACGACCACCGTGTTGTCGGCGGTGTCGCGCATGAGCTCGAGCTCGTACTCCTTCCAGCCGAGGATCGACTCCTCCAGGAGCACCTCGGTCGTCGGGGAGTCGCGCAGGCCGGCGCCGCCGATACGGCGCAGGTCCTCCTCGTCGTAGGCGAACCCGGAGCCCAGGCCGCCCATCGTGAAGGACGGGCGCACCACCAGCGGGTAGCCGAGCTGCTCGGCCCCGGCGAGGAGGTCGTCCATGGTGTGGGCGATGACGCTCTTGGCGACGTCCGCGCCCGCCTCGAGGACGAGCTCCTTGAAGACCTGACGGTCCTCGCCCTTCTTGATGGCGTCCACCTTCGCGCCGATGAGTTCGACGTCGTACTTCTCGAGGATCCCCTGCTCGTGCAGCGCCATCGCGGCGTTGAGGGCCGTCTGACCGCCGAGCGTCGGCAGGATCGCGTCGGGCTTCTCCTTGGCGATGATCGTCTCGATCACCGCGGGGGTGATCGGCTCGATGTAGGTCGCGTCGGCGAAGTCGGGGTCGGTCATGATCGTCGCAGGGTTGGAGTTGACGAGGATGACCCGGACGCCCTCCTCACGGAGGACGCGGCACGCCTGGGTGCCGGAGTAGTCGAACTCGCAGGCCTGGCCGATGACGATCGGGCCGGAGCCGATGACGAGGACGGAGCGGATGTCGTCGCGCTTGGGCATTACTTTGCATCTCCCTGGGTGGGTCCCTGAGCGGGTCGAAGGGTCGCGATGACCATGTCGCGGAAGCGGTCGAAGAGGTAGTTGGCGTCGTGCGGTCCGGCCGCCGCCTCGGGGTGGTACTGCACCGAGAAGGCGGGGATGTCGAGGGCGCGCAGGCCCTCCACGACGTTGTCGTTGAGGCCGACGTGGCTGACCTCGACCTTGCCGTAGCCGTGCGGGCTGTCGAAGGAGCCCTCCAGGGGCGCCTCGACGGCGAAGCCGTGGTTGTGCGCGGTGATCTCGACCTTGCCCGTCTGCTTGTCCAGCACGGGCTGGTTGATGCCGCGGTGGCCGAACGGCAGCTTGTACGTGCCGAGACCCAGGGCCCGGCCGAGGAGCTGGTTGCCGAAGCAGATCCCGAAGAAGGGCAGCCCGTCGTCGAGGACCGCGCGCAGCAGTTCGACGTGGTCGCCCGACGCCGCGGGGTCGCCGGGACCGTTCGAGTAGAAGACGGCGACCGGCTCGATCGCCCGGATCTCGTCGATGCCCACGTCCTGCGGGAGGACGTGCACGTCGAAGCCGCGGGCCGCGAGGTTGTCGATCGTCGCCTGCTTCACGCCGAGGTCGAGCACGGCGAGGTTGCCGATGCGCCCCCCCACCGCCGGGGTGACGGTCGCGCTCTGGACGGACACCTGCGCGGAGAGGTTGAGGCCGGTCATCTCCGGGGCCTCGCGGACGATGCGCAGCTGCTCCTCCGGGTCGAGCTCCGCCTCCGCACCCGAGAAGATGCCGCCCCGCATGGAGCCGGCCGAGCGGATGTGGCGGGTGACCGCGCGCGTGTCGATGCCGCTGATGCCGACGATGCCGTCCTCGACGAGGACGTCGTCGAGAGAGGCGTTCGCCCGCCAGTTCGAGACGACGCGCGAGGGGTCGCGCACGATGTAGCCGGCGACCCAGATGCGGCGGGACTCGGTGTCCTCGTCATTCATGCCGGTGTTGCCGATGTGCGGGGCGGTCTGCAGGACGATCTGCCCGGCGTAGGACGGGTCGGTGATGGTCTCCTGGTATCCCGACATGCCGGTGGCGAACACGACCTCGCCGAGGGTGCGCCCGCGCGCGCCGTACGCGCGTCCGCGGTGTCGGGTGCCGTCCTCCAGGACGAGGACGGCGGGGTCGGGAAGGCGGGCCGCAGAGGCCTGCGGGGAGGAAGTCGAGAGGGTCATGACGAGGCTCCTGTGTCAGGGGCGGCGGGGATGAGCCGCTGCAGGTCGGAGATGAGGGTCGGGAGGTCGCCGCCGGTGAGGCGCACATAGCTGTCGACGACGGTCGTGTCGTCGACGCGCCACGAGATGCGCGCGAGCCCGCCGGGCTCGACGACGCGATCGATCGTGACGGTCGCGCGATCGACGGAGACGAGGCGGTCGGCGGCGAGGAAGACGGTGGGGGCACCGTCCAGGGCCAGCGCGATGCCGCGATCGGTCACAGCCAGCTCGCCGCGTGCGCGGAACGCCAGCGGGGTGATCGCGAGCCGTTCGAGGGGCTGCTCGTGCCGGGTGGTGGACACGTAGAGCACCTCGTCACGGCGCGTCACCTCCGCGTGCTCCGGCACCCCGAGCGGGGCCGTGTACGCGGCATCGCGCCGCACTCGTCGTCGCCAGGCGAACAGCATGGAGAGCAGGATCAGCAGCGCGACGGCGATGATGATCGCGACCGCGAGGTCCCGTGCGCTCATGCGCCGAGCTCCTCGACGACGGCGCCGCCGTCGACCGTGAGGACGCCGCCGTGCACCGTGTACTCCACGCGCCCGGGCAGTGCGCGGCCCAGGTAGGGCGAGTTCACGCTGCGCCCGTGCAGGTCCGCGGCGGTGAACACGCCGTCGACCGCGGGGTCGTACAGCGTGATGTGCGCGGGCTGCCCGGCAGTGAGCGGCGTGCCGTGGCCGGAGAGCCGTCCGATGCGGGCGGGCGTCGCGCTCATGACGCGGGCGACATCGGCCCAGCCGATCAGGCCGGTCTGCACCATCGACTGGTGCACGACCCGCAGGGCGCTCTCCAGACCGACCATGCCGTTCGCGGCGGCCTGCCACTCGCACGCCTTGTGCTCGCTGTGGTGCGGTGCGTGGTCGGTCGCGACGATGTCGATCGTGCCGTCGGCCAGGCCCTCCCGGACCGCGAGAACGTCCTCTTCGCGGCGCAGCGGCGGGTTGACCTTGAACCGCGCGTCGTAGCCGCGGACCAGTTCGTCCGTGAGCAGCAGGTGGTGCGGCGTGACCTCCGCCGTCACGTTGACACCGCGCTTCTTGGCCCAGCGGATGATGTCGACGGAGCCGGCCGTTGACAGGTGGCACACGTGCAACCGTGAGCCGACGTGCTCGGCGAGGAGCACATCGCGGGCGATGATCGACTCCTCGGCGACCGCCGGCCACCCGGCCAGTCCGAGCTCGGCCGAGACGGTGCCCTCGTTCATCTGGGCGCCCTCGGTGAGCCGCGGGTCCTGCGCATGCTGGGCGATGACGCCGTCGAAGGACTTCACGTACTCCAGAGCCCGGCGCATGATCAGCGGGTCCCACACGCAGAAGCCGTCGTCGCTGAAGACCCGAACCTGGGCACGGGAGGTGGCCATGGCGCCCAGCTCGGCGAGGCGCTCACCCTTCTGCCCCACGGTGACGGCGCCGATCGGCTGCACGGTCGCGTAGCCGGCCGCCTCGCCGAGGGCGAGCTCCTGCTCGACCACGCCCGCCGTGTCGGCGACCGGGGAGGTGTTCGGCATCGCGAACACGGCGGTGAACCCGCCCGCCGCGGCCGCTCTGGTGCCGGTGAGGATCGTCTCAGAGGCCTCGAACCCCGGCTCGCGCAGGTGGGTGTGCAGGTCGACGAGGCCCGGCAGCGCGACCAGGCCCGCGGCGTCGATCACCCGCGCGCCGGTGCGGGTGAGCCCCGTCCCGACCTCGGCGATGACGCCGTCCTCGATCATGATGTCGGCGCCGTCCGCGCCGAGCAGCTGTGCACCGGTGATGACGAGGGTCTCGCTCACAGGTCTCCCCCTCGTTCGTCGTCTCGTTCTCCTGCCAGCAGCAGGTACAGCACCGCCATGCGCACGGAGACCCCGTTCGACACCTGTTCCAGCACCGTCGAACGGGGGGAATCGGCAGCTTCGGAGGAGATCTCCAGTCCCCGGTTCATGGGTCCGGGGTGCAGGACAATGCTACCGCCCGGCAGAGCCGCCACGCGCCGTGCGTCCAGGCCCCACCGGCGCGAATACTCCCGCTCAGTCGGGAAATACGCCGCGTTCATCCGCTCGAGCTGGATGCGCAGCATCATCACGGCGTCCGGCCCCTCCGCGAGGGCTTCGTCCAGGTCGTAGACCACGCGGACCGGCCACAGGGACACGTTCTGTGGAACCAGGGTCGGCGGCGACACGAGCGTGACCTCGGCGCCGAGCGTGGTGAGCAGCCAGACGTTGGAGCGCGCCACCCGCGAATGCAGCACGTCACCGACGATCGTCACCCGGAGACCGGAGAGGTCGCGTCCGCGACTGTCCACGCCGAAGCGACGCTTGCGGATGGTGAAGGCGTCGAGGAGCGCCTGGGTGGGGTGCTCGTGGGTGCCGTCGCCCGCGTTGACGACGCCGGCGGAGATCCAGCCGCTCGTCGCCAGGGTCTGCGGCGCGCCGGAGCCGGGGTGCCGCACGACGACCGCGTCGGCACCGATGGCCTCGAGCGTCTGCGCGGTGTCCTTCAGGCTCTCGCCCTTGGAGACGCTGGAACCCTTGGCGGCGAAGTTGATGACGTCGGCGGACAGGCGCTTCGCGGCGGCCTCGAACGAGATGCGGGTGCGCGTCGAGTCCTCGAAGAAGAGGTTCACGACGGTCTTCCCGCGGAGCGTGGGAAGCTTCTTGACCTCGCGGGACTGCGTGTCGGCCATGTCCTCCGCGACATCGAGGATGCGCAGGGCGGTCGCTCTGTCGAGGGTGCGGGTGTCGAGGAGATGCCTCATTCGCCGATCGTCACCTCCTCGGCGCCGTCGTTCTCGAACAGACGCACGTTGACGCGCTCGGTGCGCGCGGAGGGGATGTTCTTGCCCACGAAGTCCGGGCGGATGGGAAGCTCCCGGTGTCCGCGGTCGATGAGGATCGCGAGCCGCACGACGGCGGGACGGCCGATCGACTGGAGGGCGTCGAGCGCGGCGCGGATGCTCCGGCCGGAGAACAGGACATCGTCGACGAGGACGACCGTCTTCCCGTCGATGCCGCCCGCGGGGATCTCCGTCGGCTGCGGCGATCGCGTCGGGTGCTTGGCGAGGTCGTCGCGGAAGAGCGTCACGTCGAGGGACCCGACGGGGACGGAGACCTGCGCGATCTCGCTGATCAGGGCGGCGAGCCGATGGCCCAGCGTCACGCCGCGGGTCGGAATGCCCAGCAGGACGAGGTCGTCGGCCCCGCGATTGGACTCGAGGATCTCGTGCGCGATCCGGGTCAGCGCTCGTGAGATGTCGGCTTGGTGCAACACAGTGCGCACACCCATCAGCCGCTCCCTTCTCCGCCTCACAGGACGGTGTTAAAGGTTGCTTGTGATCTCAGTCTATCGGAGGGATCAGACGCCTACGACCTCGACACCGCGCTCTCTGGCGACCGTCGCGAGACGACGGTCGAAGGTCGCCAGCGTCGCGCCGAACGCCTCCGCAGTGACGAGTACCGCGCAGTCCGGGAGCTTCAGGGAGGTCGCGGCGCGGAGCCGCGCGATGTGGACCGGTTCGTCGACCGTCTCCTCCCGACGCAGCAGCCCGAGGGAGTCGATCTTGGCGAGATCGGCGAGCTCTGTGCCCATCCGCGCCGGATGCACGAGCGTCTCCGCGAGGGTGATCGGGTGGATCAGAAGGTCTTCCTCGGTATCGAGGATGTCGAACGCCGCCTCCTGGTGGACATCGTCGGTGGAAAGGTGCGCGATGAGGACACCGGCGTCCACGACGATCACTCCGGCCAGTCCTTCCGGAGAGCGTCGAGATACCCCGGTGGATAGGCGATCGATCCCCGCGTCGCCTCGAGCGCCGCCCGCCGGGTCGCGCGCCGGTGGGATCCTCGCTCTGCGAGCCGCTCCGCCCCCAGCACCGCGAGCCTCGCCACCTGCTCCGACTTCGGCAGTCCTGGCCACTCGCTTTCCGCGAGTTCCAGCGCCTCGCGCAGCGCGGCGGTCTGCGTCACCTGGATGCGGGTCAGAGCGGTCGGCATCGCCTCACTGTACCACCGGCTGCACTCGGTGGTACAGGCGCAGATCAGCTCGCCTCGCGGAGCACCGGATCCGTCACGTCGTCGATCTTCGAGGAACGGATCGGGTGGCCGCTCGTGGAGAGGCAGCGTCCGGTCTTCAGGTCCCACTTCCAGTCGTGCATGCTGCACGTGAGGATGCCGTCCTCGTCGACCTTCCCCGTCTTGGTGAGGTCGGCGCGCAGGTGGGGGCAGCGGCGCTGGACGACCCAGTCGCCGATCTCCGCGTCCTCGGTCTGGTCGGTCTGCTCCTGGTACCAGTTCTCGACGTACTCGATCCGGTCGACCGAGAGGCACTTGAGGAACGTAGTGAGGAACTCGTTGAACTTGCCGCTGCGGCCGACCGAGAACTGCATCGACAGGAAGATCGAGTTCGACCAGTCGATCTCGTGGTCGCGGATGTTCGTCGAGACGAGGTCGGCCGGGATCGTGTACCAGTACACGCACTCCTCCCCCGCGTACTCGCGGACCTTGGCGCGCGGGAAGTCGACCACCATGTCCAGCTCCCCGATGCGGAAGCGGACGTGCCCGCCGACCCCGAGGCGGATGGTGCGCGACTTCTTCAGCAGCGGCTCCCACCACTCCTTGATCGCGGCCAGCATCTCGTCGGGCGGGATGATCTCGGCGCGCGAGGCCTCCTCGTCGCGGATCTCCTGCTGGCGGGTCGCGCGCTGCTCCTCCAGGTACTCCCACTTCTCGTCGAAGATGTGGGTGAGCTCGGCCTCGGTGTAGAGCGTCTGCTCGGTGGTCACCGCACCACCGTCGATCGTGACGAGCGTGCCGGGGACGAAGAGCTGCCCGTCGTACTTCGGGGCCAGCTCCTTCATGTGCGCGATGAACTGCTTCTGGTCCGTGAAGATGGACTCGCCGTTGCGGCCCATCCCGTTGAAGTCGAAGAGGTCGTCGCGGAGGAACATGGGCGGGCCCGCCATCGGGAAGACGTGCGGAGCGTCGACCTTCTCGATGTAGTACATCGCGCGCTTGTTCTGCGCCTCGCGCTTGAGGCGGGCGAAGTTCTGCTTCGCATCCAGCGGGAGGTCGTAGACCATGGGCCACCAGATCGCCCCGGAGACCTGCGTGAAGTAGGCGTCGGGCTTCCCGAAGTGCAGCAGCTTGTCGAGGTCGAGCGGATGCGAATCGTTCTGGTTCAGCATCGAGCCGGTGCCGTCGTCGACGCTGAGCGACGAGTCGCCGATCGGGCCGTCGCTCGGAGCGCGCAGCGGGGTGATCATCATCTTGAGCGCTCCGCGCTCGATGATCTCGCCGGCGGGCGCGTAGGTGATGTTCGTGTAGCCGAGCGCCCGGATGTCCTGCTCCAGGTCGTCGATCGGATACTCCGGCAGGAGCACCTCGATGTCCTTGCGGATGTACCGCTCCAGCAGCGCCGGGTCGAAGTGGTCGCGGTGCCGGTGCGAGATGTAGAGGAAGTCGGCTTCGCGGCCGTAGCGCTCCCAATCGAGGGCACGGTTGTCCGGGAACGGGAACCAGGACCCGAAGAAGGACGGGCCGAGCACCGGGTCGCAGATGATGTTGCCGCCCACCGTCTCGATGAACATGCCGGCGTGGCCGAGTCCCGTGATCCGCATTGCATTCCTCTCGAAGATGAACCGTTCGATTGTACCGACGGCTCCCTGAGCACCCGGCGGGACGGGCCGGGGAAAACGGTCTAGTCGTCGAAGAGACCGCGGATGTCGTCCGCCGTGAGCGCCTGGGCGAAGAGCGCGTCATCATCGAGCACGGCGGTGAACAGGCGGGCCTTGCGGCGTTGCAGCGCGAGGACCTTCTCCTCGATCGTTCCGCTGGCGATCATGCGGGAGACGAACACCTGGCTGCGCTGGCCGATGCGGTGCGTGCGGTCGACGGCCTGGGCCTCGGCGGCGGGGTTCCACCACGGGTCGAGGAGGAACACGTAGTCGGCCTCGGTCAGCGTGAGCCCGAACCCGCCGGCCTTCAGGCTGATGAGGAAGACGGGCTGCTCCCCCTCCGCGAAGTCCGCGACCACCTGCTCGCGATGACGCGTCGAGCCGTCGAGGTGCGCGTACGGGATGCCGGCGGCGTCCAGACGCGCGGCCGCCATGTCGAGGAAGGACGTGAACTGGCTGAACACGAGCGCGCGGTGCCCCTCCGCCTGCAGCTCGACGATCCGCTCCAGGAGCTCGTCGAGCTTGCGGGAGCCGAGGCGCGCGTCGGCCGGGTCGATCAGCGCCGGAGCGAGACTCAGGATCCGCAGCAGCGTCAGGGAGCGGAACACGATGAAGCGGTTGCGGTCGAGATCCTCCAGCAGGCCGAGCACCTTCTGCCGCTCCCGCTGCAGCACCGTCTCGTAGAGCTCGCGATGCCCGGCGCTCAGCTCGATCTCCAGCACCTGCTCCTGCTTCGGCGGGAGGTCCGGGGCGACGAGTTCCTTGGTGCGGCGGAGCACGAGCGGGCGGATCCGTCGTCGGAGCTGCGCGAGGCGGCGCTGCCGATACGGTCCGCCCTCCGCGTTCTCCGGCACCTTCCCCTGCTCGATCGGCTGGATGTAGTGCTCGCGGAACTTCCGCGCGGAAGCGAACAGGCCGGGTGCCGTGAGCTTCAGCAGCGCCCAGAGCTCCTCGAGGCTGTTCTCCAGCGGCGTGCCCGTGACCGCGATGGTGACGTCGGCGGGGAAGCGCGCGACGGCACGATGCAGCTTCGTCGCCGGATTCTTCACGAACTGGGCCTCGTCGAGGATCAGCCCGGCCCAGGTGACGCTCGCGAACCCCTCTTCGTCGAGCCGGGCGACGGCGTAGGTGGTCAGGACCACATCGGCCTCGCGAGCCACGGCGGCCACAGCAGGACCGGCGGTGGAGTCCCGGGTGATCACGCGGAGACCCGGAGCGAACCGCGCTGCCTCGGTGCGCCAGGTCGCCAGCACGGATGTCGGCACCACCACGAGGAAAGGGCGTCCCTCCCCCGCCGCACGGGCGTGCAGGATGAGCGCAAGCAGCTGGACCGTCTTCCCGAGACCCATGTCGTCGGCGAGGATGCCGCCGAGCCGGTGCGACCAGAGGAACGCGAGCCAGTCCAGCCCCTCCTTCTGGTACGGCCGCAACTGTGCGGTGAGTCCCGGAGGGATCGGCACCGCCGGTACCGCGGTGGCGCTGCGCAGTCCCTCGGCGGTGGCCCGCCAGCTCACCGCGGGAAGGGCCTCGTCCGCCAGATCCTCGAACTCCTCCCACAGATCCGTCTGATGACGGCTGATCCGCGGGCCCGTCTCCCACTCGTCCAGATCCCCGGCCTCGTCGAGGAGGTCGCGCAGGCGGTCGAGCGCCGGGTGGTTCAGGGAGAAGTAGCTGCCGTCGACGAGCAGGAGCTTTCGCCGGCCCGCGCTCAACGCCGTGAACAGCGGCTCGAAGGGAATGTTCCGCCCGTCGATGCGGACGATCACGCCGAGGTCGAACCAGTCCGGGTCGGTGCTCTCCACGGTCGAGACCGTGATCTCCGGCTCCCCGGCGAGCTCGCGATACGTCTTGCGGCGGCCCGACACCTCCACCTCGACGCCCTCCGCCTCCACGGCGGGGACGACGCGGGTCATGAACTCCGCGGCCCCCACGTCGTGGAACGCCCCCGCGGGGGCGAAGGCGACGCCGTGCTCCTGCCAGACGCTCCGGATCCGATGCGTCGCAGAGGCTTCGGCCTCCGGATCGCGCACGGCCTCCGGACCCGGCGTGAACGGCACCCGCCCGAAGCCGCGATAGTCCCACTCGATGGCGTATTCCACGGTGTCGCCGCGACGGAACGCCACCCGCAGCACGGCACGAGGTGGCGGGAGGTCGGGTAGCGCGACGCGGCCGACCGCGCGGACGCAGAGGCGACGCGCGAGGAGCGGATAGGCATCCTGGAGGAAGGCCGTCTCCTCCTCCGCGGGGACGACGAGCGTCCGGGCCCGGAGCAGCGACTGCGCCGGCCCTACGAGCGGAAGCTCCGCGAGCGTCACCTGCAGGCGCGACCCGCTCTGCGCGACCTCGTACACGCCGGAGCGCCCGAGGGCGCGGATGCTGCCCGGCGGCGTCTCGCGCCCGTCCAGGGTCACGACCGGACGGACGACGAGGCCGCCGTCGTCGTCACGGGACACGGTCGCCGTCAGTTCCGCGGTGTCGGCGAGGACGAGCGTCGTCGACCGCTGCGCCGCCACGAGCGGGATGCCGAGGTCGGTCGCCGACCGCAGATGCCCCCAGAGGAGCCGCGACTCGATCAGGTCGGCGACGAGCCAGTCCCCCGCCGTGCCGGAGAGCAGCGTGTCGCGCGCGATGCTCAGCAGATCGGCGAACCACCGCGACCGTTCCCGACCGTACTGGTCCGGCGCGCGGCGGACCGCGTCCCAGGTGGCGGAGCCGAGCACCCAGGACCCCGTCGCCGCGCTCCGCTCCAGCGGACGGATGCCGAGGAGGATCTCCCCCACACCCTTGGCGACGTCGCGGGGGGTCGCGGTGCGCTGCGGGCGTGATGCCCACGGATTGGCTCCTCGGGCGTCGCGGACGCGCACCTCGAACCCGAGGGCGAGCGGAGTCGCCGCCGCCGGAGCAGTGCCGACGTCGAACAGGGCACGCCAATCCCGCGCGCCGTCTCCCGGGGTGGCGGAGGCGGGCGGGCGGATCATGAGACGATCCTGCCCGCCACCGCCGACACCGCCGCTGCGGCGCTCAGGCCGAGCGGGCGACGCGGGCGAGCACGCCGTGCACGAACGCGCCCGACTCGTCGGTGGAGAACTCCTTCGCGAGCTCCACCGCCTCGTCGATCGCGACCGCGGTCGGCACCTCGTCGTTGTAGAGGATCTCCCACGCGCCGATGCGCAGCAGGGCGCGATCGACGGCGGGCATCCGCTCGAGCTTCCAGTCACGGCTGTGCGTCGTGATCTGCTCGTCGATCTCGTCGCGCTGGTCGATGATGCCGTCGACGATCTCGCGGGCGTACAGCCACGATGCCTCGCGCGCGGGCTCGTTCGCCGCGCGCTTCGCCTCGGCGGCGAGGGCCACCGCGACCTCGTCGCCGCGGACGTCGGCGGAGAACAGGATGTCGAGCGCGCGCTTGCGCGCCTTCGTGCGGGCGCTCACGCCTTACTTCTCGCGGCCGAGGTACTCGCCCGTGCGGGTGTCGACCTTGACCTTCGTGCCGGTCTCCAGGAACAGCGGGACCTGGATCTCGTAGCCGGTCTCGAGCGTCGCGGGCTTGGTGCCGGCGGACGAGCGGTCGCCCTGCAGACCGGGCTCGGTGTAGGTCACCTCGAGGATGACCGAGGCCGGGAGGTCGATGTAGAGGGGGTTGCCGTTGTTGAGGGCGATGGTGACCTGCTGGTTCTCGAGCAGGAAGTTCTTCGCGTCGCCGACCGTGGCCGCCGGCAGCGTGATCTGGTCGAAGTCGGTCTGGTCCATGAACACGAACCCGTCACCGTCGGTGTAGAGGTAGGTGTAGTCCCGGCGGTCGACGTTCTCGATGTCGATCTTCGCCCCGGCGTTGTACGTGCGGTCCACGGTCTTGCCCGAGACGACGTTCTTCAGCTTCGTGCGGACGAAGGCGCCGCCCTTGCCGGGCTTGACGTGCTGGAACTCGATGACGCTCCAGAGCTGCCCGTCGATGCTGAGGACGACGCCGTTCTTGATGTCTGCGGTGGATGCCATGTGCGAGGAGTTCCGTTCCTGAGTCCGTGGGGGCCGGGGTCGGCCGACAGTCGATTCTACGGGATGCCCGGCGCGGGCCGTCGCGAGGCACGATAGACGCTCCTCCGCGAGAGCGGAAGCCCCGTGACGATGCCCGTGGCCCCGGGCAGCGTGGACGAGGACAGGAGGAATCGACATGAGCGAAGACGATCGCGACCGGGACCCGACCAGGATGGCGAATCAGCCGGCGCTGCGGACGTCGTCCGGGGCGGTCTGGCTCATCGTCGCCACGATCTTCACGGCGGTCAGCCTCGTGCCCCTGATCGGCATCGTACGCAGCGGCGGCGCGGTGGGAACCGTCGGCCTGGTGACCGCGATCATCCTGGTCCTGGGCCTGGCCGCGATGGTCGTCATCCGCCTCGCGGTGTCGAGCATGCGGCCGCGGCTCCGTGCGCTGGCTGCCTGTTTCCTCGCCATGGCCCTGTTGACGCTCGTGGGCATCACGGTGTGCGTGCTGCTCGTCGGCCTGCCCTGATCCCCGCGCGCTCAGAGCTGCGCGACGAGTTCCCGCACCGCTTCGGCGTAGCCCTCCACGCCGCGTCCGATGACACGGACCGCGGCGACGTCGTGCAGGTACGAGTGGTGACGGAACTCCTCGCGGGCGTAGACGTCGGAGATGTGGACCTCGGCGAAGGGCAACGCGACGCCGGTGAGCGCGTCGCGCAGGGCGACGGAGGTGTGGGTGAGGCCGCCCGGGTTGATGACGATGCCCGCGCAGTCCGCCCGCGCATCGTGGATCGCGTCGATGAGCACGCCCTCGTGGTTGCTCTGCAGCGCCCGCACCTCGAACCCCAGGGCGGCAGCGGTCTCGGCGGTGATCCGCTCGACGTCGGCGAGGGTCGCGGTGCCGTACACCTCGGGTTCGCGGGTGCCGAGGAGGTTGAGGTTGGGGCCGTTGACGAGCAGCAGCCGACGCGGGGCGCTCATGCGGGCACGCTCCCGGTGTCGACCAGCTCGCGGCGCATGACCCATTCCCGCCCGAAGTTGGCCGTCTCGATCTCCCCGGTCCGGACGAAGCCGCCTCGGCGGTACACGGCCTGAGCCCGGGAGTTGTCCACGTGCACCTCGAGCACGAGCGCGCGGAGGCCGCGATCGCGGGCCCAGGCCGCCGCGGCGTCGAGGAGCGCATCGATGACGCCCGCACCGCGATGCGCATCCGCCACATAGACCCCCACGACCAGCCCCGCGTCGTGCTGCTCGCGATGCGGGAGCACGGTCACGGTCCCGGTCCAGGCGCCGTCGTCGGCGATCGCGACGAACTGCGCCGCGGCGGCGTCGCCCGCGGCATTCGCGGCGCGCTCCTGCCAGAAGCGGTCGGGCTGTGCGGCGGCGTGCTCGACGGTGTCGAGGAAGGCCATCGGTGCGGCCGGGTCGGCGAGGGCCTGCAGCCGCAGCGCCTTGACCTCCCGCCAGTCCTCCGGTGTGATGCGCCGGACGGCGATGCTCATGCGCCGATCTCCTGGTAGGCGGCGAAGAGCAGCGATTCGTCCGGCGCCTGGAGCACGGTGGGCTTGGCGATGTCGTCGAGGAGGATGAATCGGAGCATCCCGCCGCGGCTCTTCTTGTCGCGCTGCATCGTGGCGAGCAGCTGCGGCCAGGCGCCGGCGCGGTACGACGTGGGCAGGCCCAGCGACTCGAGGATCGTACGGTGGCGCTCCGCCGCGGCGTCCGACAGCCGCCCCGCGAGCCGGGAGAGCTCCGCGGCGTACAGCATGCCGATCGAGATGGCCGCCCCGTGCCGCCAGCGGTATCGCTCGGCGTGCTCGATTGCGTGGCCGAGCGTGTGGCCGTAGTTCAGGATCTCGCGCTGTCCGGCCTCGCGGAAGTCGTCAGAGACGACCTGCGCCTTCATGTCGATCGCGAGCTCGACCGCCCGGCGGAACTCGTCCGTCGTGGTGTCGACCGCGCGCGCGGGGTCGGCCTCGACGATGTCGAGGATCTCCGGGGCCCAGATGAAACCGGCCTTGACGACCTCCGCGAAGCCGGCGGTGGCCTCGTTGGGGCTCAGGCTGCCCAGTTCGTCGAGGTCGCCGACGACGGCGCGCGGGGCCCAGAAGGCGCCGACGAGGTTCTTGCCCTCCGCGGTGTTGACGCCCGTCTTGCCGCCCACGGCGGCGTCCACGAGGCCGAGGACGGTGGTGGGCACCTGGACGATCTGGATGCCGCGCAGCCACGTCGCCGCGACGAAGCCGGCGAGGTCGGTCACCGCTCCCCCGCCGTAGCCGACGACGGCGTCCGTCCGGGTGAAGTCCGCCTGGCCCATGACCTGCCAGCAGAAGGCGGCGACCTCGATGCGCTTGCCCTGCTCGGCATCCGGGATCTCGGCGAGCAGCACCTCGCGCGGGCCGTCCGCGGTGTCGGCGAGGAGCCGGTCGCGGAGCTCGGCGGCGCGGGCTGCGAGGGTCGGCGGGTGCACGACGAGGATCTTGCGGACGCCCGGCGCGAGAGCCGCGGACACCTGGTCGAGGATCCCTCGTCCGATCGTGATGTCGTAGGCGTCGTTCCCGGTGACGCTGATGGTCGTCGTGCTCATCGCTGTTCTCTCCTCCATGCCACGATCTCGTCGGCGATGCGCTGCATCGGACGCCGCGAGGTGTCGAACGTGGCCGACGCCACCTCGTCGTACCATCCTCGCCGTTCGGCGAAGATGCGCTTCCACTTCTCGACCGGGTCCTCGCCGGCCAGCAGCGGGCGCGTCCCGCCGCGCAGGCGGTCGGCGACGGCGGCCTCGCTCACGGTGAGGAAGACCACGGGGTGGGCGCGCAACAGCGCGCGCGTCTCCGGATCCGTGACGGCGCCGCCGCCGAGGGAGATCACGCCGCCCTCGGCGAGGGCCTCCCGGACCGCCGCGCGCTCCAGGTCCCGGAAGTGGGCCTCGCCATGCGTGGCGAAGATCTCGGGGATCGGGCCGTGCGCGGCGACGATGCGCTTGTCGGTGTCGACGAAGGCGACGCCCAGCCGCCGCGCGACCCGTCGCCCGACGCTGGTCTTACCGGCCGCCATCGGTCCGACGAGGACCAGCGTCAGCGGCTCAGCCTCGTTCGTCATGCGCGATGAGCGCCGCCTCGGACGCGGGGGCCGTGCGCAGCTCCGCCGGGATGCCGTCGAGGTACCCCTCCAGGTTGCGGAGCGTCTCGCGGATGCTGTCGCCGCCGAACTTCTCCAGCACGGCGCGGGCCAGTTCGATGGCGACCATGGCCTCCGCGACGACGCCCGCCGCGGGCACCGCACAGACGTCGGAACGCTGGTGGTGCGCGGTCGCCTCGTCACCGGTCGCCACGTCGATCGTGCGCAGCGCATGAGGCACGGTCGCGATCGGCTTCATGCCGGCGCGGACGCGCAGCACGGTTCCGGTCGACATGCCGCCCTCGGTGCCGCCGGCGCGGTCCGTGCCGCGGGCGATGCCGTCGGCGGTGGCGAAGAGCTCGTCGTGGGCGGCGGAGCCGCGGCGGCGCGTGGTCTCGAAGCCGTCGCCGACCTCCACGCCCTTGATGGCCTGGATGCTCATGAGCGCCTGGGCCAGTCGGGCATCCAGGCGGCGGTCCCAGTGCACGTGGGAGCCGAGCCCCGGCGGCAGGCCGTACGCGAGGACCTCGACGATGCCGCCGAGGGTGTCGCCGTCCTTCTTGGCGTCGTCCACCTCGGCGACCATGAGCGCCGAGGTCGCGGGGTCGAAGCACCGCAGCGGGTCGGCGTCCAGGGCGTCCACGTCGTCCGGGGTCGGCAGCGCTGCGCCATCCGGCACGCGCACCGGCCCGATGGAGAGCGTGTGGCTGACGAGTCGGATGCCGAGCTCGCCGAGGAAGGAGCGGGCGACGGCACCGAGCGCCACGCGGGCGGCGGTCTCCCGGGCGCTCGCGCGCTCGAGGATCGGGCGGGCCTCGTCGAAGTCGTACTTCTGCATGCCCACGAGGTCGGCGTGGCCCGGACGTGGCCGGGTCAGCGGGGCGCCACGACCGCGCGAGCGATCGGTGAGCTCCACCGGCTCCGGGTTCATGACCTCGATCCACTTCGGCCACTCGGTGTTGCCGATGCGCAGAGCGATGGGGCTGCCCAGCGTCTTCCCGTGCCGGACGCCGCCGGAGATCGTGAGCTCGTCCTGTTCGAACTTCATCCGGGAGCCGCGTCCATAGCCGAGCTTGCGGCGGGCGAGATCGGCCTGGATGGCCTCGGACGACACCGGGACGCCGGAGGGCAGACCCTCCATGACGGCGATGAGTTCTGGGCCGTGCGATTCGCCGGCCGTGAGCACGCGGAGCATGTGCTCTAGTCTCCCATGCGTTTCCCCCCGCGCCGTGCCGCGTTTCGTCCGGCGGCGCTCAGAGGGTGGCGCGCATCGCGGCGAGGACCGCATGCTCGTCCGGCAGCGGCGAGACCGGATCGCCGTGCAGGAAGATCCGGATCTGCCGGACCGCCTGATGCAGCAGCATCCCGAGCCCGGAGACCACCGGCTGATCGCCCCACTCCGTCGCGAGCGCGGACGGCCACGGGGCATAGGCCGCATCGAAGAGCGTCCCGCCCATGTCAGACAGGCGGGAGGCGACGTCCGGTGGCAACGCGGTGCCGGAGGGCAACGTCGCCACCGTGAGGTCCGCGTCGCCGTCCACCTCCTCGAACGATCGAGGGGTGACCACGACCCCGCGACGCTCTCCGATGCGGACGAGCCCGGCGGCGCGTTCCGGCCGACGGGCGGCGACCTCGACCCGTGACGCCCCCAGGTCGGCGAGGGCGACGAGGGCCGAGGCCGCCGTGGCTCCGGCGCCCAGGATCCGCGCCGTCCCGATCTCGCGGATGCCGGCGTCCCCGAGCGCATCGACGATCCCGCCGACGTCGGTGTTGAATCCCGCCGGGGTCTCCGAGACCAGGAGCGTGTTGACCGCGCCGGTCAGCTCCGCGTGGGTGTCACGGGTGGCAGCGTATCGGTACGCCTCCTCCTTGAGCGGCATCGTCAGGGACAGGCCGCGCCAGGAGCCATCGAGGGCTTCGACCGCGTCCGTGAAGTGCTCCGCGCCGACCTGGCGGCGCCCGTACTCCCAGTCCAGCCCGAGCACCGCGTAGGCCGCGGCGTGCAGCTCCGGCGACCGGGAGTGCCCGATCGGGTCGCCCCAGACCGCCAGTCGTCTCCGGTTCACCGCGTCAGCAACCGGCGTCGGGGTTCGCGCGGCACCAGTCCCGCCACTTCTCCACGCCCTGCTCGTGCTCCGCGAGGGTCTCCGAGAACTGCGTCTCGCCGGTCTCGAGGTTGACGGTGACGAAGTAGATCCACGGCCCGTCCGCGGGGTGCATCGCGGCATCGATCGCGGCATCGTTCGGGCTCGCGATCGGCGTGGCCGGAAGCCCCTTGTTCACGTAGGTGTTCCACTCGTTGGGGTCTTCCAGAGCCTCGGCCGAGCTCGAGACCACGCCCTCGTGCAGGGAGCCGTACCCGTACTGCGCCGTCGAGTCCATCTGGAGCAGCATGTCGTCGTCGAGGCGGTTCTGGATCACGCGGGACACCTTGGCGAAGTCGTCCGTGCGGCCTTCGCGCTGGATGATCGAGGCGATCGTGAGGATCCGCTGCGCGTCCTCGTCCGGGACGCCGGCGGCGGCGAGCGATTCGCGCGTCCGGTCGACCATGCGCTGGATGACCTGCGTCGCGGTGACCTCGGGGTCGAACGTGTACACCGCGGGGAACAGCCACCCCTCCAGGCTCTGCGCCTGCACCCCGTACGCGGACGGATCGGCGACGGCTGCCTCGAGGTCGGCCAGCGGCATCCCGAGAGTCTCCGCCATGGACGGCAGGGCCGATTCGATCGTCCCGCCCTCCGGCATGGAGACGGTGTTCTCGAGCTTGTTCTCCTCGTTGCGGAGCGCGGCGAGGGCATCCTCCGCTGTCATCTTCTTCTGCAGGCGGTAGACGCCGGGATAGAAGGTCACCGCGATGTTCTCGTCGATGAGGTAGTCGTAGAAGACGTCCTCGGTCTTCGTGACGCCGGCTTCGTACAGCGCCGTCGACACGGGGCCGCCCGTGTCGCCCTGCTTGATCGTGACGTACACCTCACCGGTCGCCTGACCGGGCTCCCAGTCCTTCGGCTCCCCCCACCCCATGGCGTCGGCGATGCGGTCGCCGAAGGTGTTGGCGACCCAGACTCCGCCGGCGGCGATGCCGCCGAGGATCACCAGGACGATGATCAGGGCGACGAGGCAGCCCTTGCGGCGCTTCTTCTTGGTCGGCGCGCCGTGATCGCGGCCGTCGTCCTGGGCGGCGAAGATCTCGTCGAGCCCGCCGCCCAGCGCGGGTGCGGGGTCTTCGGTGCCGGTCGACCGGCGCGGCCCCGGAGCGGGGGTCTCATCCGCGCTCGTCGCGGCGACGGGCATCGCGCGGGTCACGACCGGTTCGACGTCTGCGGCATTCGCCTGCGGCCGGTGGTCGGTCACGGCCGCATCCGCGGTGGTCGCCGCCGACGCCGAGACCGGGCGGGCGGGCACATCGGCACCGGGCGCGACCCCGGCGTCCGGAGTGGGCGAGGCGTCCTGCTCGCGTGCCGCGGCCTCCCTGGCCGCGCGGCGGGATCCGGGTGCCGGCGTGTCGTCTCCGGCGGTCGGGACCTGCGGGGACGGAGCGGGGAGGTTCTCGAACAGATCCCCCAACCGGGTGCTCTGCTCGTGCTCGGGCGCACGGCTCTCGCGTTCGGACATGTTCAGGCGGGCTCCTCGTCAACGGGGACCGGGGCACCGGCCGGGTTTCCGGTGCTCTTCTCCGTGTCGATCGCCTGCTGCAGCAGCACCACGGCGGCGACCTGATCCACAATGCTACGAGAGTTCTTCTGTGATCGCCCAGAACTCCGCAACGCCGCATGCGCCGAGACCGTGCTCAGACGCTCGTCGACGAGGCGTACCGGCACGCCGCTGCGCGCTTGGAGAGCCGCCGCGAACTCGCGCGCATCCACCGTCGACGGCGTGTCCGCACCCTGCATGTTCACCGGCAGACCGACGACGATCTCCAGCGGCTCGTACTCCGCAGCCAGCTCCGCGATGCGCGTGAGCGAGCGCTCATCGCGGGGTACGGTCTCGACGGGGACGGCCAGCATGCCGTCCGGATCGGACCGCGCCACGCCCACGCGGGCCCGGCCGACGTCGATGCCGAGCCGGACACCGCGGCGGTAGCCGCTCACGCGCCGCGCAGCTCCTGGGAGACGGCCTCGAGCGCGGCGGGCAGTGCCGCTGCGTCGGTACCGCCGCCCTGGGCGACGTCGTCCCGACCGCCGCCGCCTCCGCCGAGCACACCGGCGGCGCGCTTCGCGAGCGCACCCGCCTTCGCACCGGCACCGCGCGCGGCCTCGTTCGTGGCGACGACGACGACAGGGCGACCGTTGACGACCGCGCCGAGCGCGACGACCGCGGGGTCGGAACCCAGCCGGTCGCGCACGCCGTTGACGAGCTCGCGGACATCGTCCGCGGAGGCCACATCGCCCAGGGCCTGCGCCGCCACGCAGAAGTCTCCGACGCGCGTCGCGGCCTCGGCGATCGCGGGAATGCGCCCCGCCCGCTCCTTCGCCTCGAACTGCGCGATGCGCTTCTCCGCGGCCTTGAGGCTCGCGGCGAGATCGGCGATCCGCTCGGGGAGCTGCTCGCGCGGGGTCTTCAGGGAGGCGGTGAGCTGCGACACGAGAGCCCGCTCCGCCGCGAGCTCACGGAACGCATCCGCGCCGACGAGAGCCTCGATCCGGCGGTTGGAGGCGCCGACCGACGACTCCCCCACCACGCTGACCAGACCGATCTCCGCACTGGTCGACACATGCGTGCCGGCGCAGAGCTCGCGCGACCACGGGCCGCCGATGTCGACCATCCGCACGACGTCGCCGTACTTCTCGCCGAAGAGCGCCATGGCGCCCGCTTCCTTGGCCTCGTCGAGCGTCACGATGCGGGTGGTCACCTCGAGGGCGTCCTGCACGGCGCGGTTCGTGATCTCCTCGATCTCCGTGCGGGTGTCGGTCGACAGCGCCTGGGACCAGGCGAAGTCGAACCGCATGTACCCGGCACGGTTGAGCGACCCGGACTGTGTGGCCGTCGGACCGAGCGTGTCGCGGAGGGCGGCGTGCACGAGGTGGGTGGCGGAATGCGCCTGCCGAGCGGCGCGCCGGTTCGCGGCGTCGACGATCGTCGTCGCGATGTCATCGACCGCGACCGTGCCGCGGGAGACCTCGACCGTGTGGCTGATCAGCCCCGGGACCGGACGCTGCACGTCGAGCACTTCGAGCTCGTAGCCGGGGCCCACGATGGTGCCCTTGTCGGCGACCTGACCACCCGACTCGGCGTACAGCGTCGTCTCGGCGAGCACGACCTCGGCGATCTGCCCCTCGGCGGCGCTGCGCACCGGCGCCCCGTCGACGAGCAGGCCGAGCACACGGGACTCCACCTCGAGGGCCGTGTAGCCGTCGAAGCCCGTCTCGCCCAGCGCACGCAGGTCGCGGTAGACCGAGACATCCGCGAGCTGGCGCTTGCGATTGCGGGCGTCGTCCTTTGCGCGCTGACGCTGCTCCTGCATGAGGGAGTCGAACGCGGCACGGTCCACGTCCAGCCCGGCCTCTTCGGCGACCTCCAGGGTGAGGTCGATCGGGAAGCCGTAGGTGTCGTGCAGCAGGAACGCCTCGGAACCGCTGAGGGTCTTCCCGCCACCCTTCTTCGTCTCGTCGAGCGCGAGGTCGAGGATGGTCGATCCCTGCGCCAGGGTGCGCCGGAAGGTCTCCTCCTCGGCGAACGCCGCCGAGGAGAGCACGGACCAGTCGCGCTCCAGCTCCGGGTACGCCGACTTCATCGCATCGCGGGAGGCGGCGAACAGCTCGGGGAAGGCGGGGTCGTCGACGCCCAGCAGACGCATGGCGCGCACGGTCCGGCGCATGAGGCGCCGCAGGATGTAGCCGCGGCCCTCGTTCGACGGACGCACGCCGTCGGAGAGGAGCATGAGCGAGGAGCGCACGTGATCCGCGATCACCCGGAAGCGGACGTCGTCCTCGTGGACCGCTCCATAGCGGCGGCCGGAGAGCTCGACGGCGCGGTCGAGCACCGGACGCACCTGGTCGGTCTCGTACATGTTCTCGACGCCCTGCTTGAGGAAGGCGACACGCTCCAGCCCCATGCCGGTGTCGATGTTCTTCATCGGCAGCTCGCCGACGATGTCGAACTCGGTCTTGCCGCGGATGTTCTCGATGAAGTCCTGCATGAACACGAGGTTCCAGATCTCCAGGAACCGCGAGTCGTCGACCGCAGGGCCGCCGTCCTTGCCGTAGGCAGGGCCGCGGTCGAAGAAGATCTCGGAGTCAGGGCCGCCGGGACCGGGCTGGCCTGTGTTCCAGTAGTTGTCCGCGCGACCGAGGCGCTGGATGCGCTCCGGCTTGAGCCCGATGATGTCGCGCCAGATCGCCTCGGCCTCGTCGTCGGTCTCGTAGACGGTGACCCAGAGATCCTTCTCGTCGAAGCCGAGGCCGCCGTCCGCCTCCGAGCTCGTGAGCAGCTCCCAGGCGTAACGGATCGCGCCTTCCTTGAAGTAGTCGCCGAACGACCAGTTGCCGAGCATCTGGAAGAACGTGCCGTGACGCGCGGTGCGCCCGACCTCCTCGATGTCGTTGGTGCGGATGCACTTCTGCAGGTCGGCGATGCGCGGATGCGGCGCCGGGACCACGCCCGTGAGGTACGGGATCATCGGGACCATGCCGGCGACGGTGAACAGCAGCGAGGGGTCGTCGCTGACCAGGGATGCCGAGGGGACGATGAGGTGGTCGTTCTTCTCGAAGTAGGAGAGGTAGCGCTGCGCGATTTCCGCAGTTTTCATAGGAGTGCCGGATGTCCTTGCGTGAGGGGGCGCGCCGAGGCGCAGATGCGGGGGGTCAGTTCTCGCCCGGCTCGGTCAGCCGAGCCTCCTGCGCGCGATACGCGTCGCTGAGGATCGCGGCGAGGCCGTTGAGGCGGGCGTCGACGTCGGCCAGGATGTCGTGGCCCCGCGGGTCCTTGTTCATGAAGTGAGCCGCGACGAAGCCGCCGATCACGCCGATCAGGAACCACAGCACATTCTTCATGTCGTCATCCTTGCCCTAGAGCCGCGAAGGCGCGGTCTCTCCATCGTAGGCGGAAACGACAGGAGGCGTCGGGAACCCCGACGCCTCCTGCCTGATGCTCTTCCGCTGGATCAGCGAGCCGCGTAGTACTCGACGACGAGCTGCACTTCACAGGTCACGGGGACCTCGGCGCGCTTCGGACGACGGACCAGACGGGCCTGGAGCTTGTCGAGCTCGACCTCGAGGTAGCCCGGAACGGCGGGCAGGACCTCGGCGTGGCCGCCGGCGGCCGCCACCTGGAAGGGCTCGGTGCCCTCGCTCTTGGGCTTCACGTGGATGAGCTGACCCGGCTTCACGCGGAACGACGGGCGGTCGACGAGCTGGCCGTCGACGAGGATGTGACGGTGCACGACGAGCTGGCGAGCCTGCGCGGTGGTACGGGCGAAGCCCGAACGCAGCACGAGGGCGTCGAGACGCATCTCGAGCAGCTCGACCAGGTTCTCACCGGTCAGACCGTCCTGACGACGGGCCTCGTTGAACGTGTTGCGCATCTGCTTCTCGCGGATGCCGTACTGCTCGCGCAGACGCTGCTTCTCGCGCAGACGGACGGCGTAGTCGCTGTCGGCCTTGCGCTTGGTGCGGCCGTGCTCGCCCGGAGCGTAGGGACGCTTCTCGAGGTAGCGGGCGGCCTTCGGGGTGAGAGCCACGCCGAGAGCGCGGCTGAGACGCACCTTGCGGCGGTCCTGGGACTTCGTGGTCACGAAGCTGTCCTTCCGATGACGCGGTCGCGACTTTCGCGACTCGCGGACGTATCACCCGCGTTCTGCCTTGGAGCGCACGCCGGGGCGCCAGCAAGGTGGGGTATGAACGAGGAGATGCCCGAAAACTCGGTTTCGAGCCGCTCAATTCTATCAGACGGCGGCCCAAGCCCGGGGCCGGCGGTTCAGCGGTCGCCGAGGATGCGGCGGATACGCTCCAGCCGCGCGCTGATGTCGCGCTCCGCGCCGAGGTTCTTCGGCTCGTAGTAGTGCCGCCCGTCGAGCTCGTCCGGCAGGTACTGCTGCGGCACGATCCCGAACTCGCTGTCGTGCGCGTAGCGATAGCCGCGGCCGTGCCCGAGGCGCTTCGCTCCGGGGTAGTGCGCGTCACGGAGGTGAAGCGGCACGCGCCCGAATCCCCCTGCGCGGATGTCGGCGATGGCGGCGTCGATGCCGACGTAGGCCGCGTTCGACTTCGCGGTCGTGGCGAGATAGACGGTAGCCTCGGCGAGCGGGATGCGCCCCTCCGGCATCCCGATGAAGGCCACCGCGTCGGCCGCGGCCACGGCGATGCCGAGGGCCTGGGGGTCGGCGAGCCCCACGTCTTCGGAGGCGGAGATGACGAGCCGACGGGCGATGAACCGCGGGTCCTCCCCCGCCTCGATCATGCGGGCGAGGTAGTGCAGCGCGGCGTCCGGGTCGGAACCCCGGATCGACTTGATGAAGGCGCTGATGACGTCGTAGTGCTCGTCGCCCTGGCGGTCGTAACGGAGCAGAGCCTTGTCGACGGCCTGCGCCACGTCGTCGGCGGTGACCTCCGGGACGACCGTCTCCGGGTCTTCGCCGTCGTGGTCGGCTTCGGAGGCGGCGGCGTGCGAGAGCGCCACGGCAGCGGCGGCCTCCAGTCCGGTGAGGGCACGACGGGCGTCCCCCGACGCGAGGCGGATGAGCGCCGACCGCGCCTCGTCGCTGAGCGCGACCGTACCGGAGAGTCCGCGGGCATCCGACACCGCGCGGTCCACGAGCACGCCGATGTCGTCATCGGTGAGCGGCTGCAGCGTGAGCAGCAGCGACCGGGACAGCAGGGGCGAGATCACCGAGAACGAGGGGTTCTCCGTGGTCGCGGCGATGAGGATGACCCACCCGTTCTCCACGCCGGGCAGCAGCGCGTCCTGCTGGGCCTTGGTGAAGCGGTGGATCTCATCGAGGAAGAGGATCGTCGTCTGCCCGTACAGGTCGCGCTGGGTGATCGCCTCCTGCATGACCTCCCGCACGTCCTTGACGCCGGCGGTGATCGCCGAGAGCTCGACGAACCGGCGACCGGACGAGCGGGCGATGGCCTGCGCGAGCGTGGTCTTTCCGGTGCCCGGCGGACCCCAGAGGATGATCGACACCGCGCCGGGCGAGCTGGCCTCCGGATCGGCGAGGGCCACGATGGGCGACCCGGCCCGCAGCAGGTGGCGCTGCCCCGCGACCTCGTCCAGCGACACCGGGCGCATGCGCACGGCGAGCGGTGTCTGCCCGGAGAGCAGGGCGGAGGGAGAGGACATTCCTCCAGGCTAACGGCGGCCGGGGACACGAGGCGAGGCCGTGCCCCCGGTAGGCTCTCAGGCGACGTCGTGGACCGGCGTCGGACGGGAGAGACAGGGCATGGCCGCACGCGGTTCCAAGAAGGCGCAGACACGCACCGAGGCGGAGCGCGCCCGGCTGCACACCGCCCGTACCCGCTGGCACCAGGACCAGATCCGCCGGCGCACCCGCGACAACATCATCGCGGTCACGGTCGGCTCCCTCATCGTCGTGGGCGCCATCGTCAGTCAGGTCGTGCACGCGCAGGTGACCACACCGGAGCCGACGCCGTTGCCCTCGTCGTCGATCGCTCCCTCCCCGGCGCCGAGCGACACCCCGAGCCCGGCACCGACCGCTCCCGAGACCCCCTCGGAGTGAGGCTCTCCGGCGTCGTCAGTCCTCGTCGAGGACGGCGAGCCGGTACCCGCGCTTGACCACGGTCTGCACGAGGTCCCCTTCGCCGAGGGCCTCCCTCAGCCGCGCAACCGCGACCTCGACCGCACGCGCACTGCGTTGACCGCCGGGGAGCACCTGGCCGATCTCGGCCCTGGTGAGCACGCGCCCGTCGGCGACGAACAGGGCCTCGAGGATGCTGACCGCGCCGCGGGAGAGCGGGACGAAGCCGCCGTCGATCAGCGCGCCGCCGCTGCGCACCGCCAGCCGACCCGCCGCAGTCCGCCGCTCGAGGACCCCGTGTGTGAGAGGTGCGAGCGCGCTCCGGGCAAGATCGTCCGCGGTGGGCCCGCACGACGTCGATGCCGGCAGGCCGTTCTCCACCAACCGCGCGGTTGCAGCGGCATCGCTGGTGGCGAGAAGCAGGCGGGACGCGCGCGACCGCTCGCGGATGGCGTCGAGCATGCCCAGTCGTTCCACCGTTCCGAGCCACCCGGGCAGGGCCTCCGCCGCGGGGAACAGCACCGCGTCCACCTGACCGGACGCGATCCGGTACAGCGTCCGCTTGGAGCCGGCGGGGATCGCGTGGTCCGCCCGCGGCGGAGTGATCCGGACGACCTCCGAGCCCGTCGCCGCGAGGATCCGCAGAAGCGTGTCGACGTCGACCGGCTCCGGACGCACCGGCCGCGGCACCTCGACCACCACGACGCGGCAGCCGACCAGCGCCGGAGCGGGACGCGGGGGCGCACTCATGCCGAGCCCTCCGCCGACCTCGCACCACCGGCGCGCCGCCCTGTCCGTGACGGGTGCCGGACGACGGCGATCGGGCCTCCGGGCCGCGCGAGGTCCGCCCCGCCGATCAAGGCCTCCGGAACGACGGCGCCGGCGCTTCGCAGGTCCGCGAGTGCGTCCGGCATGTCCTCCGCCCGGAGGCCGCTGACGGCGAGGAGCCCTCGATCGATCCGTACCGTCGCCTCCCGTCGTGCCGCGAGACGACCCACGACGAGGAGCAGCGCCCCGTCGGAGTCGGCGCCGACGCGCACCTCCAGGACAGGAGCGGCCGTCGTCCCGCGGAGACGCACCTCGGGGCGAAGGGTTCCGCGGTCGCCGGGCCGTACGCCGAAATTCGCCTCGGGGCGCTCCTGCAACGCGAGCGCGAGACGGCGGAGGCAGGGGCCGCAGCCGCGGCTCTCGACCGCACCGTCCAGAGCCTCCGCGACGGTCCGGATTCCTCGGTCCGTGAGCTCCGCTGCCAGCACCTCCAGCGGCGCGGACGGCAGCCCATGTGTGCAAGCCTCCGCACCGTCCTCGGCCACGGCGGCGGCCAGCAGCGTCCGCGCCGCCCTCTGACCGTCGAGCGACCCGGGCGCGAGCCCAGCGAGCGACGCATCTGCCGACGCGCCGATGACCGTCACGCGGTGCACCACGCGGGCATCCTCGGAGAGCACGACCTCCCCGAATACGCGGTCTCCGCGGCTCGGAAGAGGGACGTCGACCGTCGGTTCGTCACCGTCCGCGACACGCAGGGTCACGACCTCGATACCGCCGGGGCTCCCGTGCCACCCGTGTCCCACGGGGCTCGCGACCCGAGCGCCGAGCAGGGTGGCAGCCGCTCGATCCGCGGACGCCAGGGCAGCCTCCGTGCCGCCGGATGCCGGGTCCGCGGCGACGTCGCCGATCGCGAGGACGCGCGGGTCGGACGTCCGCCCGTCCGCGTCCACGAGGACACCGCCGCCCGGCCGCGTGCGGAGCCCGGCGTTCCGTGCCAGCTCATCGCGTGGCCGCGCACCCGTCGTCACGATGAGGTCGGTCCGCGCGAACGTGCCGTCCTGGAACTCCACGGCCGTCACCGCGCCCGTCGCGTCGGGGTCCACGCGGGTCACCCGCGTCCGCATCCGGACCGCGATACCGCGCGCCTCGATGATCCCGCGGAGTGCGCTCGCCGCCGGAAGCGTGAGGTGCGTAGGCAGCAGGCGATCCGCGGCGTCCACGATCGTCGTCTGCACCCCGGCGTCGTGCAGCGCGCATGCGGCGTCCACTCCGCCCTCGTCGCCGCCGACGACGACCGCGCGCAGCGCCCGCGGCATCTCCGTCGCACGGACCGCGAGGAACGCACGCAGCATGTGCGCGTCCTCCATCGTGCGAAGGAGGAAGGAGCCACGGGCACGGATCCCCGGCACGTCGAGCCGATGGGCGTGGGTCCCCGTCGCGAGTACGAGCGCGTCGTAGTCGTACCACCGCTGCGAACGCGTCCGCACGCGGCGCCCTCCCCTGTCGATCCGCAGGACCCGGTCGTCGTCGATGAGGCGGACGCGGTCGTCGCGGAACGGCGCGCGGTCGAGCTCCCCCGCCGACGCCGGGCTGCCGCCGACGACGCGCGCCAGTCCGGAACGGTCGTACGGCAGGCGTCCCTCATCCCCGAACACCGTGATCCGCACGGCACGGTCCGGGTCCTCCAGCATCCGCGCGACGAAACGATGCGCCGCGATGCCCGCCCCCACGACGACGATGTCCACTGTGCGCGCTGGGATGTCGTCCATGGAACTCCTGTCGACCTGGGGACTGTCGTGGTCGCGACGATAGGAGCGCCGTGTTACCCGCAGATGACGCGCAGTGTGTCCTGCATCGAACGTTCTGCTCACGAAACGGTAACGTCCCACCCCGCGAGACCCCGCCTCGTCGCCGAGACCCCGCCTCGTTCGCGCACGAATCACGGGGTCTCGGCGGGAAGACGGGGTCTCGCGGATCAGAGAGTGCGTACTAGGCTGAGCCTCGTCCTTTCCGCCTCCCGCGGCGTGACCGCGCAAGGAGAATCACCGTGTCTGCCAACGAGCCCGCGAAGCCGACCCCGCCCGTTCCCACCCCGCCCGCCGTGCCGATGCCGCGGAAGACGCCGACTCCGGCCGCCGTCGCACCGGCCGCGGCGAAGCCGACTCCGGTCTCGTCCGCCGGCGAATGGGGCCGCGTCTCCGAAGACGGCACCGTCGAGGTGCGCGAAGGCGAGTCCTGGCGCGTCGTCGGTCAGTACCCGGACGGGACCCCCGACGAGGCTCTCGCCTACTACGTCCGCAAGTACGACGACATCGCGTTCAAGGTCGTCGCCCTGGAGCAGCGCCACCAGGCCGGCGGTGCCTCCGCGAGCGACCTGTCCAAGCAGGCCGCGCACCTCATCGACGAGGCCACGGATGCCGCGGCCGTCGGCGACCTCGCCGGTCTCCGCGATCGTCTCACCGCGCTGACCGCGTCGCTGTCCGAGGCCACCGCCCAGGAGGCGCAGCAGGCGAAGGAGCTCGTCGAGCAGGCCGTCGCCGAGCGCACCGCCCTCGTCGAGCGTGCCGAGGCCATCGCCGCCCGCGACCTCAGCAAGGTGCAGTGGAAGCAGGTCACCGCCGAGCTCAACGAGCTCTTCGAGTCCTGGCAGGCCCAGCAGCAGAACGGTCCGCGCCTGTCGAAGGGCGTCTCGCAGCAGCTCTGGAAGCGGTTCCGCGACGCGAGGGCCGTCGTCGACAAGCACCGCCGGGCGTTCTACTCCGAGCTCGACGATGCGCACAAGGCGGCGCGTGATGCGAAGTCGCGACTGGTCGAGCGCGCCGAGGCCCTGGCCCCGCGCGGTGTCGACGGCATCCCCGCTTACCGATCGCTCCTCGACGAGTGGAAGACGGCCGGTCGCGCCGGACGCAAGGCCGACGACGCCCTCTGGGCACGTTTCAAGGCCGCCGGCGACGCTCTCTACGCCGCTCGTGCCGAGCAGGCCGCAGCGGAAGAAGCCGACTCCGCTCCGAAGATCGAAGCCCGCCAGGCGCTGCTCGAGCAGGCCAAGGCTGTCGCCGACGAGCCGAACATCAAGCGCGCCCGCGCCCTGCTCACGCGCATCCAGCGCGAGTGGGACGAGGTCGGCCGCATCTTCCCGCGCGACAAGGAGCGTGCGCTCGACGACAAGCTCCGCGTCATCGAGCAGGCACTCAAGGCCCGCGAGGACGTCGACTGGAAGAAGAACAACCCGGAGACCAAGGCGCGGGCGAACGACATGAGCTCGCAGCTCCACGAGGCGATCGAGAAGCTGGAGGCGGAGCTCGCAGCCGCCGAGGCCTCCGGCGACAGCAAGGCCGCCAAGGAGGCCGCGGACGCCCTCGAGGCCCGTCGCGCCTGGCTCAACGCCCTGGGTGGCTGAGCTCTCCACAGATCCACCGATCTCCGCACGAGCGGGGTGCAGGCCGCCACACTGGCGGGATGCACCCCGCTCTGCTGTATCTGCCCGGCGCGCGACTCAGCGTCTGTGAACTCAGCGCCGCCCGCCTCGACGGACATGTCATCGAGGTCGGCGACGCCTACATCCCCGCTGATCTTCCCGAATCCGCCGATGTCCGTGCGAGCAGCATCGCCGCCCTGGTCCAGGAAGGTGCCGCCGCGTGCGGGCCGAGCGCCGCCTGGATACACGGGGCGGGCGATGCCCCGCCGTCGATCCATCACGTGCGTCGCTGTGTGGAACGTCGTGTGCGCCCGCGGGTGCACACCCGCGTGTCCTTCCACGACACGATGGTCCCGGAGAAAGACGTGCGCCGCCTCGGCGGGATCTTCGTGACGTCTCCCGTCCGCACGATGTGCGATCTCGCCACGACGCTCCACCGCGATCCGCGTGTGCTGTCCTGGATGCAGGCGCTCGCCCCTGCCCACCCCACGGCTCTCGAGGGTGCGATCCGGGCCCTCAAGGGAGCGCACCGGGTTCCCGGGAGCGTCAGCGGCCTCGCCGCGCTGGAGAGGCTCCTCAGGAGGAGGTGACGCGGTAGACGTCGTAGACCGCGTCGATCCGGCGCACCGCGTTCAGGACCCGGTCGAGATGCACCGCGTCGCCCATCTCGAACACGAAGCGACTCAACGCCAGGCGCTCGTCGGTCGTCGACACGGTCGCCGAGAGGATGTTCACGTGATGCTCGCTGAGCACCCGTGTGACGTCCGAGAGGAGGCCGGAACGATCGAGGGCCTCGACCTGGATCTGCACCCGGAAGACGCTCTTCGTCGTCGGTGCCCAGGAGACCTCGACGAACCGATCCTGCTCGCCGCTGAGGGCCTTCACGTTCACGCAGTCCGCCCGGTGCACGGAGACGCCGCTCCCCCGCGTGACGAACCCGACGATCGGATCGCCGGGGACGGGCGTGCAGCACTTCGCCAGCTTCACCAGGATGTCGTTCGCGCCGCGCACGAGCACACCGGAATCGCCGCCCCGGGACTCGCGGGTCTGGATGCTTCCCGGGAGGTCGATCGCGCCGGTCGTGGGCTCGTCGGTGGCGACGAGCGCGGTGACCTTCTCGAGCACCGACTGCGTCGAGACGTGCCCCTCGCCGACGGCGGCGTAGAGACCCGAGACGTCCTCGTAGTGCATCTGGTGGGCGACCTCGGTGAACGAGTCCTGGCTCATCAGACGCTGCAGCGGCAGGTTCTGCCGGCGCATCGCGCGCGCGATGGCCTCCTTGCCCTGCTCGATGGCCTCTTCGCGGCGCTCCTTGGTGAACCAGCCGCGGATCTTGTTCCTGGCGCGCGTGCTCTTGACGAAGCCGAGCCAGTCCTGGCTGGGTCCCGCATCCGGGTTCTTGGACGTGAAGACCTCGACGACGTCGCCGCTCTTCAGCTCGGACTCCAGCGGCACCAGGCGTCCGTTGACCTTGGCGCCCATGGTGCGGTGCCCGATCTCGGTGTGCACGGCATAGGCGAAGTCGACCGGGGTGGCACCGGCCGGGAGACCGATCACCCGCCCCTTCGGCGTGAAGACGTAGACCTCCTTGGCGCCGATCTCGAACCGGAGGGAGTCGAGGAACTCGCCGGGGTCCGCGGTCTCGGCCTGCCAGTCGGAGATGTGTGCGAGCCACGCCATGTCGGTGTCGGAGGCGCGGACCTCGGCCTTGCCGCCGCCGTTCATCCGCTCCTTGTACATCCAATGCGCGGCGACGCCGTACTCCGCCTGGTGATGCATCTCGTGCGTGCGGATCTGGATCTCGACCGTGCGTCCGGCCGGGCCGATCACGGTCGTGTGCAGCGACTGGTAGAGGTTGAACTTCGGGGTGGCGATGTAGTCCTTGAACCGGCCGGGCAGCGGCGTCCAGCGGGCGTGGATGGCCCCGAGCACGGCGTAGCAGTCGCGCACGGAGGAGACGAGGACACGGATCCCGATCAGGTCGTAGATGTCGTCGAACTCGCGGCCGCGGATGACCATCTTCTGGTACACCGAGTACAGCTGCTTGGGCCGGCCGACGACCTTGCCGCGGATGCGCAGGTCGCGGAGGTCTTCGTCGATCTCCTCGATGACCTGGCTCAGGTACTTCTCCCGCTGCGGGGTGCGCTGGGCGATGAGGCTGTGGATCTCGTTGTAGATCTTCGGGTGCAGGACGGCGAAGGAGAGGTCTTCGAGCTCCGACTTGATCGCCTGGATACCGAGGCGGTTGGCCAGCGGCGCGTAGATCTCGAGCGTCTCCTTGGCCTTCTTCGCGGCCTTCTCCGGCGGGACGAAGCCCCAGGTGCGGGCGTTGTGCAGCCGGTCGGCGAGCTTGATGAGCAGCACGCGGATGTCCTTCGACATCGCGACGATCATCTTCCTGACGGTCTCGGCCTGGGCGCTCTCGCCGTACTTGACCTTGTCGAGCTTTGTCACGCCGTCGACGAGCATCGCGACCTCATCGCCGAACTCGGCGGTGAGGTCGGTGAGGGCATAGCCCGTGTCCTCGACCGTGTCGTGCAGCAGGGCGGCCGCGATCGCCCGCGGGCCGAGCCCCAGCTCCGCGAGGATCTGGGCGACGGCGAGCGGATGCGTGATGTACGGCTCGCCGCTCTGCCGCTTCTGCCCCTCGTGCTTCTCCTTGGCCACGGCATAGGCGCGGGAGATGACGGCGAAGTCGCCCTTGGGGTGGTTCGCCCTGACGGTGCGGATCAGGTTGTCGAGATCGTTGATCCGGGACGCACGCGAGAAGATGCGGGGCACCAGCCGTCGCAGACTCGAACCCTGCGATGCCGTCTGCGGCTCCGCCATCCACTCACCTCCGAATCAGACAATCCTACGCGCGCTGAGCGGGGGTCGGCCCCGCAACGGGGGCGTCAGGCTTCGACAGCCGCTTTGGCTCGCGCAGCGCGGATACGGGCGTCGCGCTCCTTGATCTGCGGCTCGTTCTCGCGGAAGAGCGAGTACAGCGGCGCGGCCACGAACAGGGTCGAGTAGGTCGCCACGAGGATGCCCACGAAGATCGACAGCGAGATGTCGGTCAGCGTCTCCGCACCGAGCCAGAAGGCGCCGATGAAGAGGATCGCACCGACCGGCAGCGCGGCCACCACGGAGGTGTTGATCGAGCGGATGAGGGTCTGGTTCACCGCGAGGTTGACCGATTCCCCGAACAGCCGCGACGTCTTCTCCCCGTCCTCCGTGGTGTTCTCCCTGATCTTGTCGAACACGACGGTGGTGTCGTACAGGGAGTACGCGAGGATCGTGAGGAAGCCGATGACGGCCGCGGGCGAGATCTCGAATCCGGCCAGGGCGTACACGCCGACCGTGATCACGAGCACGTCGAGCAGGCCGATGATCGCGGCCGCCGACATCTTCCACGTACGGAAGTAGATGGCGAGGATGAGGAAGGTCAGCGCGAGGAAGATCGCCAGGCCCCACAGGGACTGCCGGGTCACGCTCTCGCCCCAGGCCGGACCGATGTACGAGGAGGCGACGGCGTCCGGTTCGACGCCGTAGGCATCCGCGAGGGCGCGCGCCACCTGCTGCGTCTCGCCCGCGGTCATCTGGTCGGTCTGCACCCGGACATCCTGGTCGTTGACGATGACGACCTTGGTCGCGGCACCGGGGACGACGGACTGCACCGCTTCGGTCGCGGTGTCCTGATCCGTGGTGTCGGGCGCAGCGACGGTGAACTGCGAACCGCCGGTGAACTCGATCGAGAACTGGATCGGGCGGAACAGCGGCACGAGGGCCGAGCCGACGACCAGAGCGATCGCGATGATGAACCAGAGACGACGGCGCCCGACGAACGGGAAGGACGTCTTGCCCGTGTAGAGGTTGTTGCCGAACTCATTCATGGAAGGCATCAGTTGTCTCCCTCACTTCCGGCCGTGGTCTGTCTCTCGGCGGCGAGGGCCTCCGCCCGCTTGCGCTCGGCGATGGTCTGCCGGCGATCCGCCTCTCCGCGCGAACGCGCGTTCTTCGCTCCGCGCCCCGCGGACGCCGTGGCGACCTCGCGGTACTGCGAGCGGCTCCGGTACACGGCGCCCAGGGCCTCCGGATCCAGACCGGAGAGCTTGTGCCCGCCACCGAAGAACCGCGTACGAGCGAGCAGCTGCATCACCGGGTGGGTGAAGATCACGAAGATCAGCACGTCGATCACGGTGGTGAGGCCGAGCGTGAACGCGAAGCCCTTCACCGTCGAGTCGGCGAGGATGTACAGCACCACGGCGGCCAGGACGTTGATGGACTTGGAGATGTAGATCGTCCGCTTGGCCCGACCCCAGCCGTCCTCGACGGCACCGGTGATCGACTTGCCGTCGCGCAGCTCATCGCGGATGCGCTCGAAGTAGACGATGAAGGAGTCGGCGGTGAAGCCGATCGACACGATCAGGCCGGCGACGCCGGCGAGCGACAGGCGGAAGCCGATCCGCCACGCCAGGATGCAGATGACGATGTAGGTCAGCACTGCCATCACCGCGATCGACGCGATGATCACCGTCCCGAGCGCCCGGTAGGACAGCAGCGAGTACACCGCCACGAGCGCGAGGCCGATGAGGCCCGCGATGAGGCCGATCTGGAGCTGCTGGGTGCCGAGGGTCGCGGAGATCGTGTCCGAGCTCTGCACCTCGAAGCTGAGCGGAAGGGCTCCGAACTTCAGCTGGTCGGCCAGGGTCGTCGCGCTCTCCTGCGTGAAGCTGCCGGAGATGCTGGGGCGGCCGTCGAGGATGACGCCGTTCATTCGCGGCGCGCTGATGACCTCGCCGTCGAGCACGAAGGCGAACTGGTCGCGCGGCGACAGCCCGTCGATGCGGTTCTGGTTGAGCCGGGTGCTCACCTGACCGAAGGCGTCCGCGCCCTCGCCGTTCATGGTGAGCTGCACGATCCAGGCGCCGGAGCGCGGGTCGCGTCCCGCCGTCGCGTCGGTGATCGCACGGCCGTCGAGCTCCGCCGGGCCGAGGATGAACTTGGCGGTGTCGTCGGGCGAGCAGGCGATCACCGGCTCGTCCTTCGGCGCCTTTGACGGGTCGTTGGACGGGTTGGCGCAGTCGTACGCCTGGAACTCCGCCGCGAGCTTGTCGGTGACCCACGACAGGTCGCTGGCGTCGGTGGGCTCGGCCGTGGGCTCGGCGTTCAGCGAGGGGTCAGGGCTCGGGTACGGGGTGGAGTTGCCGTCCTCTCCGACGAACTCCGTGCTCGCGGCCGTGGTGTAGAGCACCGGACGGAACTCGAGCTGGGCGCTGGACTGGATCCGCTGCCGCGTCTGCTCGTCCGCCTCACCGGGGATCTGGACGACGATGTTGCGTCCACCCTCGGTCGTGATGTCGGCCTCGGCCACACCGGAGGCGTCGACGCGCTGACGGATGATCGCCGCGGCCTGGTCGAGCTGCTCCTGTGTCGGTGCCGCGCCGTCCTCCGTCTCCGCGCTCAGGACGATCTGGGTGCCGCCCTGCAGATCGAGCGCGAGCTCAGGTGTCCACGAACTCTGCTTGAAGACGTACACACCCAGCGCGTTGATGCCGAAGAGCACGCCCGTCACGAGGAGCAGGCCGAGGAGGACCCGCCAGGCGTGACGGACAGGAGAGGATGAAGCCACGTGTGTTCAGCTTTCTGGAAGGACGGTGATCCGGGAGGCCGCGACGGCCCTCGTCTTACTTGTCGTCGGCGTCCCGCTCGAGGCGGGCACGGGTCTCCTCCGGCGTCTCCAGCGCGGGAGCGGCGGTCTCGTCGACGACGTGGTCGTCCGCGGCGTCGACGGGCGCGTCGACGATGGCGTCCTTGGGCTCCACGACGCGGAGGATCGCCTGGCTGTGCACCTCGATGACGGTACCGGGAGCGATCTCCACCAGGGCCGGGGAGTCGAGGTCTTCGGCGTCGTACGCGACGATGGTGCCGTAGATGCCGCCCTGCAGCAGGACCTTGGCGCCGGGAACCGTCTTGGTCGCCTTCTCCTCCTGCTCGGCCTTCATCTGCCGCGTGCGCTTGCGCGTGTTGAAGATCATGAAGATCAGCAGGACGGCGAGGAGTCCGAAGAGGACAAATTCCATGGGCATGGGGATGGCGCCTTTCTCAGGTGCACGCACCAGCCTTTGGGCGCACAGCGGTATCGGGGAAGTCTTCAGCGATTATAGGTCATCCAACTTCAGCATCCCGTCCGGGTGCGCCACGCCGAGGTGGGCATACGCCTCCGGCGTCGCGACCCGCCCGCGAGGGGTGCGCCCGAGGAAGCCGATCCGCACGAGGTAGGGCTCGACCACGCTCTCCACGGTCTCCGGTTCCTCCCCCACCGCGACCGCCAGTGTGCTGAGGCCGACGGGCCCGCCGCGGAACCGACGGACCAGGGCGTCCAGCACCGCGCGGTCCAGACGGTCCAGGCCGATCGCGTCCACGTCGTAGAGGTCGAGCGCCGCCCGCACGCCCCCGAGGGTCGCCTCGCCTCCGCCGTGCACGAGCGCATAGTCGCGCACCCGGCGCAGCAGGCGATTGGCGATGCGCGGGGTCCCGCGGGAGCGTCGCGCAATCTCGGAGAGCGAGTCGGTCGGGAGGTCGACGCCGAGTACCGAGGCGGACCGCCCGATGACCTGCTCCAGCTCGCCCTCGTCGTAGAACTCGAGGTGACCGGTGAAGCCGAAGCGGTCGCGGAGCGGGTTCGGCAGCAGTCCGGAGCGCGTGGTGGCGCCGACGAGCGTGAACGGGGACAGCTCCAACGGAATGCTGGTGGCCCCCGCGCCCTTCCCGACCATGATGTCGATCCGGTAGTCCTCCATGGCGAGGTACAGCATCTCCTCCGCCGACCGGGCCATGCGGTGGATCTCGTCGATGAAGAGCACCTCGCCGGGCACGAGACTCGACAGCAGCGCCGCGAGGTCGCCGGCGTGCTGGATGGCCGGACCGCTGGACATGCGCAGCGGACGGTCGCTCTCGTGCGCGACGATCATGGCCAGTGTGGTCTTGCCGAGTCCCGGGGGCCCCGCGAGCAGGATGTGGTCCGCGGGGCGGGACTGGATGCGGGCCGCCTCCAGGAGCAGCTGCAGCTGTCCACGTACCTTCTGCTGTCCCACGAACTCGCCGAGGCTCGACGGCCGGAGAGCGCCCTCGATGGCGAGCTCGGACTCGTCGGTCGGCTCGGTCGGATCGAGGGCGTCAGCCACGACTCTGGCCTGCCTGCGCCGGGCCGAGCAGCGCGAGCGTGCGCCGCAGCAGCAGGGCCACAGAGGCCCGCTCGGCATCCGTGGCGTCCGTCGCCGTCTGGGTCGCCGCCTCGGCGGCGACCTTCTCGGACCAGCCGAGGCCGACCAGAGCCACCGTCACCTGGGCCACGACATCGTCCCCTCCCGACCCGGCGGGCGTCGACGGGGCAGCCACGGCCTGGACCTTGCCGGCGAGCTGCACGACGATGAGCTTCGCGGTCTTCGGTCCGATGCCGGAGACCCGGCGGAACGGTGCATCGTCCTCTGCGGTCACGGCCTCCGCGATCTGGTCCGCGGTGAGGTGCGACAGCACCCCGAGCGCAGACTTCGGGCCGACGCCGGTGACGCTGAGCAGCAGGGAGAAGATCTCCAACTCGCCGCGGTCGGCGAAGCCGAACAGCGAGAGCGAGTCCTCGCGCACGATGAGGCTCGTGTGCAGGAGGAGCTTCTCCCCCACCGTTGCGGTGTGGGCGACATCGGCGGGGACGGCGACCGCGAAGCCCACGCCCCCGACGTCGATGATGACCTGGTCCGGCGTCGTGTGCAGCACGGTGCCGTGCAGAGAGGAGATCATCCTGTCAGTCTAGGAGCCGGCTCGTAGATATGTTCGAGCGACACGCTCCGCGTCGGCCCACGCGCGCTGCGCGGGAGTCAGGCCGCCACCCGTGCGACTCGTCGACGGAGCGCCGCGGCGCCAAGCGTGACACAGCGCGATCGCCAGGGCGTCCGCCGCGTCCGCGGGCTGCGGAGGCGCGTCCAGCCGGAGGATCCGCGCGATCATCGCCTGGACCTGACGCTTGTCGGCGGAGCCGTACCCGGTCACCGCGGCCTTCACCTCGCTGGGCGTGTGGGTCGCCGCCGGCAGGCCGGCCTCGGCCGCGATCAGGAGGGCGACCCCGCTCGCCTGCGCCGTGCCCATCACGGTGTGCGTGTTCTGCTGCGCGAACACCCGCTCGACCGCGACGGCATCGGGCCGGTGCTCGGCGATCGCCGCGCGGATCCCCGCGGCGACGATCGCGAGCCGGTCGCCGATCTCCGCATCCGGGGCGGAGCGGATGACTCCGACGTGGACGAGCGTGCCGCGACGAGCGCGATCGACGTCGACGATGCCGACACCGCACCGGGTCAGTCCGGGGTCGATGCCGAGCACGCGCAACGAAGTGGTCACCTGACCAGGCTAGGCCGCGCGACGCGTCGCCGGCTCGCGCCGCGCCTACGCGTCGTCGTTCTCGAGCTCTGCCTGGACCTCGGCCGACAGATCGAAGTTGCTGAAGACGTTCTGCACATCCTCGCTGTCCTCGAGCGCATCGATGAGGCGGAACACCTTGCGGGCGGTCTCGGCGTCGATCTCGACCTTGAGGTTCGGCACGAACTCGACGTCGGCCGACTCGTACTCGATCCCGGCGTCCTGCAGGGCGGAGCGGACGGCCACCAGGTCGCTCGCCTCGGTGATGACCTCGAAGCCCTCGGCGTGCGGTTCGATCTCCTCGGCGCCGGCCTCCAGCGCCGCCATCATGACGTCGTCCTCGGTCGTGCCCTCGGAACCGACGACGATGACGCCTTTGCGGCTGAAGTTGTACGCGACGCTGCCCGGATCGGCGAGGGTGCCGCCGTTGCGGCTGAGCGCGGTGCGCACCTCGGCCGCTGCACGGTTCTTGTTGTCGGTCAGACACTCGATCATGAGGGCGACGCCGTTGGGACCGTAGCCTTCGTACATGATCGAGGTGTACTCGACGGCCTCACCGCCGATGCCGGCGCCGCGCTTGATGGCGCGGTCGATGTTGTCCTTGGGGACCGAGGTCTTCTTCGCCTTGAGCACCGCGTCGAAGAGCGTCGGGTTGCCCTGCAGGTCGGCGCCGCCCAGCTTGGCCGCGACCTCGATGTTCTTGATGAGCTTGGCCCAGGACTTCGCACGGCGCGCGTCGATGACGGCCTTCTTGTGCTTGGTCGTGGCCCACTTGGAATGCCCGGACATAAGTCTCCGCTCGTCGTCTGCGCCCCGGAACGCCGCCCAGGGCGTCGTCCAGTCTATCGAACCGTGCCGCGGCACCGCTGTCGTCCCCCTCGCGCAGGCGTTCGCGCGAGTTCAGGCACCTGCGTGCGCACGCGCCTGAACTCGCGCCGATGCCTGAACCCACGACACCGTCAGCGGCGGGCGACCCGGTCGAGGAAGCGCCGGTGGAACCGCGTCTCGTTCGTGATCTCCGGGTGGAAGCTGAGCCCGAGCAGCCCGTCCTGCTCCACTGCGACCACGCGGCCGTCCGGCAGCGTCGCGAGCACCGAGGCCCTCGGCCCGACCGCCTCCACGACGGGTCCGCGGATGAAGGCCGCCGTCACCGGCTCGTCGAACGCGGGCACGGTCAGCTCGGCCTCGAACGATTCGGCCTGACGCCCGAACGCGTTGCGCCGCACGACGGCATCAAGTCCGCCGAAACTCTGCTGTCCTTCGATCGCGTCGACGACCTCGTCGGCCAGCAGGATCAGCCCCGCGCAGGTGCCGAGCATCGGCATCCCGTCGGCGATCGCGTCGCGGATCGGCTGCTGCAAACCGAACAGTCGGGACAGCTTGTCGATCACGGTCGATTCGCCGCCGGGGAGCACGAGACCGTCGACGCGCGCGAGCTCCTCGGCCCTACGGACCAGGGTGACGTCGGCGCCGAGCACTTCCAGGAGCGCGGCGTGCTCCCGCACATCGCCCTGCAGGGCGAGGACGCCGACGCGCGGGCTACCAGCCACGCTCGGCGAGGCGGTGCGGCGCAGGCAGGTCGCTCACGTTGATGCCGACCATAGCCTCGCCCAGCCCGCGGGACACCTCGGCGATCACCTTCGGGTCGTCGAAGAACGTGGTGGCCTTGACGATGGCCTTCGCGCGCTCGGCCGGGTTTCCGGACTTGAAGATGCCGGAGCCGACGAACACGCCGTCGGCGCCGAGCTGCATCATCATCGCCGCATCGGCCGGGGTCGCGACGCCTCCGGCGACGAAGAGCACCACGGGGAGCTTCCCGGTCTCGGCGATCTCCGCGACGAGCTCGTACGGTGCCTGCAGCTCCTTCGCGGCGACGAACAGCTCATCCTTCGGCAGCGCGGTCAGCGCGGCGATCTCTCCCCGGATCTTCCGGATGTGCTTCATGGCCTCGGAGACGTCCCCCGTGCCGGCCTCACCCTTGGAGCGGATCATCGCAGCGCCCTCGTTGATGCGGCGGAGCGCCTCCCCCAGGTTCGTGGCGCCGCAGACGAACGGCACGGTGAAGCCGAACTTGTCGATGTGGTTCACGTAGTCGGCGGGCGAGAGCACCTCGGACTCGTCGATGTAGTCGACGCCGAGTTCCTGCAGCACCTGCGCCTCGACGAAGTGGCCGATCCGCGCCTTCGCCATGACGGGGATGGAGACCGCGTCGATGATGCTGTCGATCATGTCGGGGTCGCTCATCCGGGAGACACCGCCCTGCGCGCGGATGTCCGCGGGGACCCGCTCCAGCGCCATCACGGCGACGGCACCGGCGTCCTCGGCGATCTTCGCCTGCTCGGCGGTGACGACGTCCATGATGACGCCGCCCTTGAGCATCTCGGCGAGACCGCGCTTCACGCGTGCGGATCCGGTGGTGGGCTGCTCGGTCATGGGGGTCTCCTGTCGGATGATCCGAAATCGGTTTTGATCTAGATCAAAGGTAGCACCGTCCGATCCACCTAGAATCTCGGAGGAGGATCATGAGCGAGCAGATCAGGGGAACCACCGCGGCGGAGATCGCGGACAGCGTGCGCGCCCTCCGGGACCGCGGCACGCTCCGGCCCGGCGAGGTCCTTCCTCCCGTGCGCGAGCTCGCGGCGACCCTCGGGGTCAACCGCAACACGGCGGTCGCCGCCTACCGCCAGCTCGCGCAGGCGGGACTCGTGCATTCGCGAGGGCGCGCGGGCACGGTCGTCGCCGGGGTCGACGTCGTGCCGCAGGAGGGCTACGCACCGGACACCGTGCTCCGCGACATCGGCACCGGCAACCCTGACCCGGCCCGCATCCCCGACCCGTCGCAGGCGCTCGGCACGATCGGTCGTCGTCCCGTGCTCTACGGGGAGCCGGTGATCGACCGCGGTCTCGAAGCGTGGGCGCGGGAGTGGATGGGTGCCGACCTCCCCGGTCACGACTTCCGGGTCACCGTGACCAGCGGTGCGGTGGATGCCGTCGAACGCCTGCTCGCGCAGGCGCTCATGCGTGACGACGCCGTGGCACTCGAGGACCCCTGCTTCCTCGCGAGCATCCACACCGTGCGGCTCGGCGGATATCGCGCCATCACAGTCCCGGTGGACAGCGAGGGCATGACGGTCGACGGTCTCCGCGCCGCTCTGGACGCGGGCGTCCGCGCCGTGATCTGCACCCCGCGCGCGCAGAATCCGACGGGGGTGAGCCTCTCCCCCGCCCGCGCGGAGGCGCTGCGGGGGTTCTCGCCGACCACTCGTATGTGCTCGTCATCGAGGACGACCACTTCTCTCTCCTCTCCCAGCGTCCCTACGAATCGCTGATCGGCCCCGGCCACCAGCGGTTCGCCCTGGTGCGCTCGGTGTCGAAGTTCCTCGGGCCTGACATGTGCCTGGCGCTCGCGGCGACCGACCCGGAAACCGCAGAGCGCCTGGCGATGCGGCTCAGCCCCGGCACCACGTGGGTGAGCCACCTGCTGCAGCGCCTCACGCTCGCCCAGCTCACCGACCCCGACGTCCGCGAGGAGATCGCGGAGGCGGGCCGGCACTACGCCGCGCGGAACGCCGCGTTCGCGGGACGCCTGCGCGCCGCGGGCATCGACGCGCCCGATCCGGACGGCCTGAGCCTGTGGGTCGGATTCGAGAAGCCCGCGCGCACGGTCGCCGACCACCTCATGCGGCGCGGCTGGCTCGCGCGCACCGGTGACGACTTCGCGCTCGACGAGCGCGCCGAGCCCTCGCATCACCTCCGACTCACCGTGCACGACCTCGCCGAGGACGACACGGAGACCCTCATCGCCGACCTCGTCGCCGCCGGACGATGATCACCCGACGCGGGGACCGCCCCGCCCAGAATGAAAGGGACCGGGTATGAAGATCCTGTCCATCCAGTCCGCCGTCGCGTACGGTCACGTCGGCAACTCCGCCGCCGTCTTCCCGCTGCAGCGCATCGGCGTCGAGGTGCTGCCGGTCTATACCGTGACGTTCTCGAACCACACCGGCTACGGCGCCTGGCGCGGCCCGCTGATCGACCCGGCCGACGTCGGCGAGGTCATCACCGGCATCGAGGAACGCGGCGTGTTCGGTTCCATCGATGCCGTGCTCAGCGGCTATCAGGGCAGCGAAGGCATCGGCGACGTCATCATCGACGCGGTCTCCCGGGTGAAGGCGGCCAACCCCGATGCGCTGTACGCGTGCGACCCGGTCATGGGCAATGCCAAGTCCGGCTGCTTCGTGGCTCCGGCCATCCCGATCCTGCTCCGCGAACGCGTGGTTCCCGTGGCCGACATCATCACGCCGAACCAGTTCGAGCTCGGCTTCCTCACCGAGACCGAGCCCGACACGCTCGAGTCCACCCTCGCGTCGGTCGACCTCGCGCGGGCGATGGGGCCGCGCACGGTGCTCGTCACGAGCGTCGAGCGGCCCGACCGCGAAGAGGGCACGATCGAGATGCTCGCCGTCGACGACGCAGGCGCCTGGCTCGTGCAGACCCCGCACCTGCCGATGAAGGCCAACGGCTCCGGCGACGTGACGGCCGCGCTGTTCACCGCGCACTACGTCGCGACCGGCAGCGCGCAGATCGCTCTGGAGCGCACCGCCTCCAGCGTCTACGACCTGCTGCAGGCCACGCTCGACTCGGGCGAGCGCGAGCTGCAGCTCGTCGAGGCGCAGGAGTTCTACGCGAACCCGCGGATGCAGTTCACCGCCCGCCAGGTGCGCTGACTCCTCCCCGACGCCGGGTCCCTGAGCGGGCCCGCCCTGGGTCCCTGAGCGGGCCCGCGCTGGGTCCCTGAGCCTGTCGAAGGGCCTGAGCCTGTCGAAGGTGGGTCCCTGAGCCTGTCGAACGGCCGGGTCACGACGCTTCGACAGGCTCAGCGACCCAGAGGCGGCTCAGCGACCCACTCCGGCGCCGCCGCGACGGCTCAGCGATCGGCGGCGGGCCAGGCCTCCGCGACGGCCTCCCGCACCTCACCGAGGAGCTGCGGGAGCGCCTTCGTCTTGGCGATGATCGGGAAGAAGTTCGCATCCGAGCGCCACCGCGGCACCACGTGCTGGTGCAGATGCGCGTCCACGCCCGCTCCGGCCACCGCGCCCTGGTTCATCCCGAGGTTGAAGCCGTCGCAGCCGGAGACCTCGCGGAGCACGCGCATCGCGGTCTGCGTGAGCGCGCCGATCTCCGCGACCTCCTCGGGCGTCGCCTGGTCGTAGGTGGCGATGTGCCGGTACGGGCACACGAGCAGATGCCCCGAGTTGTACGGGAAGAGGTTCAGCAGCACGTACGCGGTCTCCCCGCGCGCCACGATGAGCCGCTCGGCGTCCGGGTACTTCGGCGCCTCGCAGAACGGGCATTCCTCGCGCAGCGGTTCCGGCCCGGCCTGGATGTACGCCATCCGATGCGGGGTCCACAGCCGCTGGAACTCGTCGGGCACCCCGACGAGACGGGAGGCGTCCTCGAGGTCCGCCTCACCGCCCGTCATGCGAGGTCTCCCGCCTTCAACACCAGCGCGTGCGACGCGATGGCGGCGCTGATCCGGCGCACGGCGTCGGCGACCGGCACGCCGTTCTCCTGCGTGCCGTCGCGGAAGCGGAACGACACGGTGCCCGCGGCGCGATCCTGCTCCCCCACGATGAGGATCAGCGGGACCTTCGCGGTGGTGTGATTCCGGATCTTCTTCTGCATGCGGTCGTCGGAGTGATCGACGTCGGCCCGCACGCCCGCCGCGCGCAGCTGCGCGATGACGTCGTCCAGGTAGTCGCCGTACTGCTCGGCCACCGGCACACCCACCACCTGGCTGGGCGCGAGCCAGAGCGGGAAGTCGCCGGCGTAGTGCTCGAGCAGGATCGCGAAGAAGCGCTCGACGGAGCCGAGGAGCGCCCGGTGGATCATCACGGGGCGGTGCTTCTGCCCGTCAGGACCGGTGTACTCCAGCTCGAAGCGGTCGGGCTGGTTGAAGTCGAGCTGGATGGTCGACATCTGCCAGGTGCGGCCGATGGCGTCGCGGGCCTGCACCGAGATCTTCGGGCCGTAGAAGGCGGCGCCGCCCGGGTCGGCCACGAGCTCGAGACCGGACTCGATCGCGACCTCGCGCAGCGTGTCGATCGCCGTCGACCACTGCTCGGGCTCGCCCAGGAACTTCGGGTTGCCCTCCTCGTTCGTCGAGAGCTCGAGGTAGAAGTCGTTGAGGCCGTAGTCGCGGAGCAGGTCGAGCACGAGGTTCAGGTTGGTGGTGAGCTCCTCCTTGACCTGGTCCTGGGCGACGTAGATGTGCGCGTCGTCCTGGGTCAGGCCGCGCACGCGGGTGAGCCCCGACAGCGTTCCGCTCTTCTCGTAGCGATAGACCGTGCCGAACTCGGCCAGACGCAGCGGCAGCTCCCGGTAGGAGCGCCCGCGCGAACGGAAGATGAGGTTGTGGAACGGGCAGTTCATCGGCTTCAGGTAGTAGTCCTGGCCCTGGCGGGTGACGTTGCCCTCGTCGTCGACGACCTCGTCGAGGTGCATCGGGGGGAACATGCCGTCCGCGTAGGTCTGCAGGTGCCCCGACGTCATGAAGAGATCCTTCTTCGTGATGTGCGGGCTGTTGACGAGGTCGTAGCCGTTGCGCAGCAGGTGCTTGCGCAGGTTCTCCTCGATCTCGTAGCGGATGATGCCGCCCTTGGGGTGGAACACCGCCAGTCCCGAGCCGATCTCGTCCGGGAAGGAGAACAGGTCCATCTCGGCGCCGAGCTTGCGGTGGTCGCGGCGCTCGGCCTCGGCGATGCGCTCCTGGTAGGCACGGAGCTCGTCCTTCGTCGGCCATGCGGTGCCGTAGATGCGCTGGAGCTGCGGGTTCTTCTCACTCCCCCGCCAGTACGCGGCGGCGATGCGGGTGAGGTCCCAGCCGTTGCCGATCATGCGCGTGTTGGGCAGGTGCGGACCGCGGCAGAGGTCTTTCCAGACGACCTCGCCGTCGCGGGTGGTGTTGTCGTAGATCGTGAGCTCGCCCTCGCCCACCTCGACGGAGGCCCCCTCCGCGATCTCGGCAGCACCCTGGGTCCCTGAGCCTGTCGAAGGGCCCTTGAGCCCGATGAGCTCGAGCTTGAACGGCTCGTCCGCCAGCTCCGCGCGAGCCTCCTCGTCCGTCACGACACGACGGACGAAGCGCTGGCCCTCGCGGACGATGCGCTGCATCTCCTTGGAGATCGCCTTGATGTCCTCCGGCGTGAACGGGGTGTCGACGCCGAAGTCGTAGTAGAAGCCGTCGGTGATGGGCGGACCGATGCCGAGGTTCGCCTGCGGGTTGATCCGCTGCACCGCCTGGGCGAGGACGTGCGCGGTCGAGTGACGCAGGATGTTCAGGCCGTCGGGGCTGTCGATCGTGACGGGCTCGACGTCGTCGGTCTCGGTGACCGTCGCAGCGAGGTCCTTGAGGACGCCGCCGACGCGCATGGCGACGACGTTTCGGTCAGAGAACAGGGCGAAGCCGTCTGTCGGCTGGGCGTTTTCAGGCACTGATCACTCCATCTGGGTCTGGATCTAGGCTACTCGTCCGCTCGCGGGTCGCCGACCGTCACGCGGCGGTCTCCGACAGCGGATCCGCGGCCACCGGCGCGAAGATGATGATCGCCGCCCCGGCCAGCGCCACCACGGAGCCGATGACGTCCCACGAGGTGGGGCGGAATCCGTCGACGATGACGCCCCAGGCGAGGGATCCGGCGATGAAGATCCCGCCGTACGCAGCAAGGACGCGGCCGAAGTTCGCATCCGGCTGCAGGGCGGCGATGAACCCGTACGCACCGAGCGCCATGACCCCGAGGACCGCGAACAACCACCCGCGGTCTTCCTTCACCGCCTGCCAGATGAGCCAGGCACCGCCGATCTCGGCGACGGCGGCGAGGAGGAAGAGGACGGCGATGCGCAGCACGGTCATCGCCTCAGTGTGACAGCCGCGGCGTCCGACGGGGACGGTAGCGTGGGCGCATGACACGGACGATCGCCCGCTGGCTCCTCGCGCTCGCCCTCGGGGCGATGGGCGTGCTGCACTTCACCCAGACCCGTGGGTTCCGGGTCGTCGTGCCCGACTGGGCGACCCACCTGACCCGGATGGACAAGGACACGATCGTCCTGGCGTCGGGTGCGGCCGAGGTCGCGCTCGCCGCGGGGCTGGTGGCACTGCCGCGAGAAAGACGGAAGATGGGGTGGGCGACAGCGGGGTTCTTCGCCGCGGTCTTCCCCGGCAACTGGCACCAGTGGCGCACCGGGCGATCGACGCCGGGACTCGATACGGACCGACGGCGGTTCGGCCGCCTGTTCCTGCAACCTCTGCTGATCGCCTGGGCCCTGTGGGCGACCCGATGACCTCGCCTTCGATCGTCTGGTTCCGCGACGATCTCCGCCTGACCGACAACCCCGCGCTGCGTGCCGCCGTCGAGCGCGACGAACCGATCATCGCGCTCTTCGTCCTCGACGAGGAGTCCCCCGGCATCCGTCCGCTGGGCGGCGCGGCGCGCTGGTGGCTGCACCATTCGCTGGCCTCGCTCGCCGAGCGGCTGCAGGAGAAGGGGGCGACGCTGGTGCTGCGGTGCGGGCCCGCCGACCGGATCGTGCGGGAGCTGGTTGTGGAGTCGGGCGCCGGAGCGATCTTCTGGAACCGCCGCTACGGGGCGGCCGGGCGCGAGATCGACGCGGGGCTGAAGGCGGCGCTGCGCGACGACGGTCTCCAGGTGGCGTCTTTCGCGGCGTCGCTTCTGCACGAGCCGTGGACGGTGACCACCGGGAGCGGCACGCACTACTCGGTCTTCACGCCGTTCTGGCGGGCCTGCCTGGCCCTCCCGGCCCCGCGCGCCCCGCTCCCTGAGCCTCGAGAGCTCCGCGGCGACGGCAGGCGGCTCCGCTCCGACGCGCTGGACGACTGGAGGCTCCTGCCCACCGACCCGGACTGGGCGGGCGGTCTGCGCGATACCTGGGAGCCCGGCGAGCCCGCCGCGCGCCGCCGATTGCGGCACTTCCTCGCCGAAGACCTCCGCACGTACGACCACGCTCGCGACGCGCCGGCTGCCGGTGCCACCTCCCGGTTGTCCCCGCGTCTGCGCTGGGGCGAGCTCAGTCCGTTCACCGTGTGGCACGAGGCGATCGAGGTCGACGGGGCCGGCGGATTCCTCTCGGAACTCGGCTGGCGCGAGTTCGCCTGGCACACGCTGTTCCACTTCCCGGATCTCGCGACGAAGAACCTGCGGCGCGAGTTCGACGCCTTCCCGTGGCCTCCCCTGGACCCCGCGCGGCTGGAGCTCTGGCAGCACGGCGAGACCGGAGTCCCCCTCGTCGACGCGGGCATGCGCGAGCTCTGGCACACGGGGTACATGCACAACCGGGTGCGGATGGTCACGGCATCGTTCCTCGTCAAGAACCTCCTCATCGACTGGCGGCTCGGCGAGGAGTGGTTCTGGGACACGCTGGTGGACGCCGACGACGCGAGCAATCCGTTCAACTGGCAGTGGGTCGCGGGCTCCGGTGCCGACGCCGCCCCGTACTTCCGTGTGTTCAACCCGGAGCTGCAGGCCAAGAAGTTCGACGGCGAGGGGCAGTACATCGGCCGCTGGGCTGCGGGCGCCCCCGCCGAGCCGATCGTCGACCTCGGTGAGACTCGGAAGGCAGCGCTCGCGGCCTACGACGTCGTGAAGCGCTCCGGCGCACCGCGGAGCTGACGCCTGGCTCACGCCCGCGGCCACCGCCGGCGCATGGCAGACTGGTGCCCGTGAGCCCGTCCCGCAAGCCCGCCGTCGTGCGGGGCTTCGCGACCTCGTCGCTCGCGATCTTCGTGGCCCTGGCGGGTCACGTGAGCGGCGGCGGAGAGATGCCGGGCCCTCTGGGCATCCTGGTGCCCTGGCTGTTCGCCTTCATGGTGAGCGTGCTCCTCGCCGGACGAAGGCTCTCCCTCACCCGGCTCACGCTCTCCGTGGTCGTGAGCCAGTTCCTCTTCCACGTCCTCTTCGTGCTCGGCACGGTCACTCCGTCCGGCGCGGCGATCCGTCACGTGCACGGCGCTCCGCTCGTGCTCCCCGCAGCCGAAGGCTCTGCGGTCGTCGCGAGCGGGGATGCAGCGATGTGGCTCGGGCATGCCCTCGCCGCGGTCGTCACGGTGACGGCGCTCCACCGCGGGGAGCGGCTGCTGCTCACCCTGCGCGCTCTCGCCGTCCGAATGGTCCGCTGGGTGCGTCGGCGTGCGGACGCGACGCTCGCCCCGCGCGCCGCTGCTTCTCCGTTCCGCCTCGCCGGGCTCTTCCTCGTGCCGGCGGGCCGTGGTCTTCGCCTCCTCACTCCGCTTCTCGGGCGCGCCCCGCCCTCTCTCCCCGCGCTCTGATCCGCGCCCGCGGCCTCCCGCCGTGCGGTGCGTCCTCGCGCCGTCCGCTGTGACGCGCGTCCGAACGCAGGTACCCGCGTCGCTCGGCGACGTCTGAAGAGAGGCTCTTCCATGTCCCCTGTCCGCAGATTCGCGGCCGGGGCGGTGCTGGCGGCTGTCGCGATCCTCGCGACGGCAGCGCCGGCGACCGCCCATGACCAACTCATCGAGAGCAGCCCAGGCGACGGGGAGCATCTCGACGCTGCGCCCTCGAGCGTCACCATGACGTTCTCGGGCGAACTCCTCGTCCTCGACGAGTCGACCGCCGGGGCCGTCGTCCTCGTCGTCGACGCGGAGGGCGAGGACTGGGCGACGGGCGAGGTGGAGGTGCGCGGACGGAACGTCACCGCCGCCCTCCTGCCCGACATGCCGGACGGCGGGTACCAGGTGCGCTGGCAGGTCGTCTCCGAGGACGGACATCCGATCGCGGGGGTCATCCCCTTCGCGATCGGTGACGCCGTCCCGCTGGCATCGACAGGGAACCCGGAGTCGAGCGCGTCCGCCCCGGGCGGATCGTCGACCGCATCGGATCAGAACGCAGACGAGACGGGCGGCCCGATCCGGGTCCTGCTCGTCGGCGGGGCGGGCGCGGCACTCGCCGTCGCCGCCTTCGCCCTCCTCCTCATCCTCCGCCGCCGCCGCGCGGCGGCCGTGCCGCCGGAATCCGGCGACGACACGGCAGAGAACTCCTGAAAGGCATCATCATGAACACTCGCACTTCTCTCCCCCGCTTCGGCGCGGCGATCGTCCTCTCGCTGGTCGCGCTCACCGGGTGCACCGCGCCCACAGAAACCGAGACCCCGACCAGCACCCCCGCCAGTGACGATCTCCGGATCGACGACGCCTGGGTCAAGGCGGCCGACGAAGGCATGTCCGCGGCTTTCGGCGTGCTCGTCAACGAGGGCGAGGAGGACGTGACGGTGACATCGGTCACCTCCGCCGCCTCGCCGATGATCGAGCTCCACGAGACCGTGGAGAACGAGGCCGGGGAGATGGTCATGCGGGAGATCGCCGGGGGCTTCGTCGTCCCCGCCGGCGGCAGCCTCGCCCTCGAGCCCGGGGGGAATCACATCATGATGATGGACCTCTCCGAGCCTCTGAGAGCTGGTGACGAGGTCGCTTTCACCGTCACCCTGTCGGACGACTCCACGTTCGAGTTCGCCGCACCGGTGAAGGACTACTCCGGCGCGAACGAGAACTACGACGGCGCCGACGACCACGAGGGCATGGACCACTGATGTCCGCGCGCGTCTCGGGCGCGCGCACCGGCCGCACCGGCTCGACCCGGCGGCAGTTCCTCCTCGGAGGGGCTGTCGCCGGTGTCGGCGCCGCCGTCGCGGTCGGGGCCGACCTCGCCCTCACGCGGGCGGACACGGAGGCTCCCGCGGCCCCCGCACCGCTCAACGGCTCCCTCACCGTCCCGTTCCACGGTGTCCATCAGGCCGGGATCGACACCCCTGCCCAGGCGCACGGCTCCTTCGTGGCGCTCGACCTCCGGCCGGAGGTCGACCGCGACGGACTCCGCCGGCTCCTGCGGATCCTCACGGACGACGCAGCGCGGCTCACCCAGGGACGATCGGCGCTCGCGGACTCGGAGCCGGAGCTCGCCGTCGCCCCTGCCCGGTTGACCGTCACGTTCGGCTTCGGCCCGGCGCTCGTGGCACGAGCGGGCGGCAATACCCCCGCGTGGCTCGCTCCGCTGCCCGCCTTCCGCGTTGACCGCCTGCAGCCGGAGTTCTCGGACGGAGACCTGCTCCTGCAGATCGCCGCCGACGACCCCCTGACCGTCGCGCACGCGCAGCGCATGCTCCTGAAGGACGCGCGCGGCTTCGCGACCGTCCGATGGATCCAGCAGGGCTTCCGCCGGGCACACGGCACTGAGCGACCGGGCACGACCATGCGCAACCTCTTCGGCCAGGTCGACGGCACGAGCAATCCGCAGCCGGGGACCGCGGACTTCGACCAGGTGGTGTGGAGCGATGACGGCTGGCTCGCCGGCGGCACGGGCATGGTCCTCCGCCGCATCCGCATGGACCTCGACGCCTGGGACCGCCTGGATCGCGGAGGCCGCGAGGCCTCGGTGGGGCGGACGCTCCGTGACGGTGCGCCGCTCACGGGGACGTCGGAGTTCGACGAGCCGGACTTCGACGCGACGACGGCCATCGGGTTCCCCGTCATCCCGGCGTTCGCGCACATCCGGCGCGCACGCGGGGACGGGACGGAGCGCATCTTCCGACGGGCGTACAACTACGACGAGCGCCCGGCCGGAGACGGCGTCTCCGAATCCGGGCTGCTCTTCGCCGCGTTCCAGGCCGACGTCGCGCGGCAGTTCGTCCCGATGCAGCAACGGCTCGACGAGCTCGACCTGCTCAACGAGTGGACGGTCCCGATCGGATCCGCCGTGTTCGCGGTGCCCCCGGGGTGCGCGGAGGGCGGCTACATCGGGGAGACGCTGCTCGACTGAGGTCGAGGACTCAGTGGGGTCCGCGTCGCCGGGCGGCGGCGACCGCGGGCCCCACACCGTCCAGGACGGGCTCTCCGTGGCCCGTCAGGACGACCCGCGCGCTCGTGCGCGCCAGGGTGTCCAGCGACTCCATCGCCTCCGCGGTGTCGGCCGTGGCCGCCCTGGCGACGATCTGGGGTCCGGTCTCGCCGGTGTACGGGTCGAGCGTCACGAGGGCGTCGCCGGCGATGAGCACCCCGGACTCCTCGAACAGGTACGCGCAGTGCCCTTCCGTGTGCCCGGGAGTCCACAGGGCGATCGGGGTCCCTGGGGCATCGATCGGATGCTCGTGCCTCACGCGCGGCTGCGCCTCGACGCCGCGGACGTTCAGGGCTCCGGCGAGTGCCATCCGGGTGATCGTCGGGATGCCCCTCGGATGGGTGAGCACGTAGGGGACGCGCGGTGAGGCCGGACGGTAGCTGTAGGGATGACGGGCCAGCCGTGCGTCGCGAGGGTGGACGAACACGGAGACCCCCTCCTCGTGCAGCCTGCACGCGACACCGACGTGGTCGAAATGCCCGTGCGTCAGGACGACCGCATCGATGTCGGTCTCCTTCGCCCCGAGGTGGCCGAGCAGGTCGCGCAGCACGCCCATGCTGCGCGGCAGTCCCGCATCGAACAGCGTCAGCCCGTCGGCGGTCTGCACGAGGTAGCAGTTGACGTCCGCCACGCTGATGCCGAAGAAGCCGGGAACGACCTCCGTCCACTGCCGCCCTCTACTCATCCCCGGTCCTCCTCGTCGTCGGCGGGTCCGCGACCCGCATCGAAGTTGCGCTCGTACCGCTCCCTGGCCTCGAGCAGCACGTGTGCGCCGATCACGGCGATCGGTTCCACCTCTCGCAGCAACGGCTCGCAGTCGGGCCCCCGACCGCAGTGCTCGCCGCGGAGGATCCAGGCGATGCGCTGCGGATCCTTCTCGGCGAGGTGTCGGTACTGACAGAGCTGGCGCGCGAGCCAGTCCTCCAGCGGACGCGTCCACCACCGCTCGGCGTCGAGAGGATTGACGGAGAGCCCGGGGAGCTCGAGTCCGCTCTCGGTGTCGATGCTGGAGCGGCGTGCGTCCGCGTCCGGTCCCTCGGAGTACCGGACGTGCAGACCGGGACATGCGCGGACGACCGCGGCCAGCTGCGCCAGGTGGTCGATGCGTCGCAACCCGGTCGTGGCGTCGCGATCGGTCGAGGTGCCGCAGGTGCGGTCGAGAGCGGCGTCGGTCATGGCCTGAGCGTAAGAAGCGGGCGAGACGACGCCGAGGGGGATTGACAATCCGGGCTTCGAGCGCATCATCGCCGGAGCGCTCGCGGACGCGCGAGAAATTAGCGCGCCGCTTCCGCCGCGTCAATGCCCTCTCAGCCCGTACCCCGGGGTTCTACCTTCGGGCAACCGCACCCACCTTGGAGGGGATCATGAGCGACACCACCCGCACCACCCGCTACGCCGAGACACCGATCCAGAAGACGGCGCTGATCGTCGGCATCGTCTTCCTCATCGTCGGCATCGCCGGCTTCATCCCGGGCCTGACCCACTCGGCCGAACACCTGCACGGTGCCGGAGCAGCATCGGAGGCCCTGCTCCTCGGCCTCTTCCAGGTCTCGGTCCTGCACAACGTCGTGCACCTGCTGTTCGCCGTCGCGGGCATCGCGCTCGCCGCCTCGCCGCGCGCCTCCCGCCTCTACCTCATCATCGGCGGGCTCGCGTACCTCGTCGTCTGGCTGTACGGCCTCATCGCGGTCGGCAACGAGCAGCTGAACTTCCTGCCGGTGAACAACGCCGACAACTGGCTCCACCTCGGTCTCGCGATCGGCATGGTGCTGCTGGGCATCTTCGTCAGTCGAGAGCCGCGCGTCACGCGGAACGGCGCCGGCACCGCGCGCGTCTGACGCTCGGTGCACCCCCAGACGGGACGCCTCCTCCTCGCCTCGCGGAGGGGGCGTCCCGTCTGTCGCCGTCCCGTGCCCTACGCCCCGTCGAGGTTGCCGGTGACGGCGCTCCCGGCGGGCTCCGGCACGAGATACAGACCACCGGGCGAGTTCGCCGTGTACGCCAGCGCGTCGACCCAGGCGCGGTTGATCTCCGGCTGGCGGCTGCCGACGTACTTGAACACCATGGAGCTCCCGGCGTGGAGCCAGACGGTGATCCGTCCGCCCCCGATGCTGGCGTCCTCCTTCCAGGTGTACGGGAAGGGCTCGCCCCGCCGCAGCTTCGCGGTCATCACCAGCTGCAGATGCCGCAGCGCGCGGTCCTCGACCTCGACCTTGGTGCTTCCTTCGTAGATGAATCTGCCCATGTTCGCCCTCCTGAGATGATCGCCACGAGATCTCGTCCCACGGAGGTGCGATCGTCGATCGCGGGTGGTGATGTCCGTCCACCCTGTCACCGGCACCGCCCCCGGAAGGACGAAGACAGCGTTGTGCGGACAGGAAACGAACAGTTCGTGCGAGCGGTGTCCACTCCCCGGTTATGCCTCCACCGGCTGCACGGCGTTCCCCCAGACCCAGCAGCGGTAGGTGCGCTCGCCGGCACGGAACTCGATGCCCGCCGCAAGCGGAGTGGAGCGGACGACCTTGGCCTCCACGCGGATCGCCTCCGGGCCGAACCGCACCCACGCCCGCACCCGCCGCTGGAGCGCGTGCGGATAGACGGTGATGGCGGATTCGCGCAAGGCGAGCTCGCGATCGGACAGGGACTGCAGGGGGCCGCGGCGTGCGGCGGCCTCGATGGCCTGATGCTGCGACCGCATGTCGTTGTACGCGGAGAGCGCGCGACCCGAGTTCCCCACACCGGCTCCTTCCTCCGGCCTCTTCCAGGATACCGATATTCGAACACATCTTCGAACTCGATCCCGGCGGCGCCGACTCGGAAATTCGCGCCGAGGTCGCAGGGCTCTGCCGTGAGGCTGCGACCTCGCGCAGATCTGCGACGTCGCGCGCGGGCAAGAAAAAACCCCCGGCAGAACCGGGGGTTTCAGGTGGTGCGCGATACTGGGATCGAAACAGTATGCGTGACACTGGGCAGATGCGCGTCCTCTCGCGGTCTATCCGCGACATAGTGCGAATCTGGCCGAGCCGTGTTAAGGTCACTGGGACGCACGAAGACGCACAGGCACGCACAAGATATTGCCCATTGTTGCCCAGGGAGGACCGCATGGCCACCACAAAACGAAAGAGGCGCGAGTCCTTCGGCGCCATCAGGCAGCGCTCGTCTGGCCGCTATCAGGCGTCCTACGTCGGCCCGGACGGTCGGCGTCACAACGCACCGCAGACGTTCGACGGGATCACCGACGCGCGCGGGTGGTTAGCCGTTCAGCAGGCACGGATACTCGACGGAACATGGTCCGAGTTCGAAACGGTGCGCGCAGAGCAGGCGGGCAAGGGCCGCGGCACTACATTTGCTGAGTACGCCGAGGATTGGGTTGCTACCCGCACCAATCGGAATGGCGAACACCTGCGCCCACGGACAGCAGCCGAGTACCGCCGGCTCCTAACGGGCGCCCTCTCCCCCTTCGCAGGTTCCCGCCTTTCCGCGATCACCCCCGACCAGGTGCGCGCCTGGTACTCCTCGATCATTGCGTCCGGGACGAAGACTCAGGCCGCGCGAGCGTACGAGCTCCTCAAAGCGATCCTCAGCACTGCGGTTTCCGACGGCCGCATCAAGACGAACCCGTGTCAGATCCGCGGCGCTGCCTCTGCCTCGACGGGGAAGAAAGTCGAGCCACCTACAGCCTCCGAACTGCAAACCATCGTGGACGCGATCACACCAAAGTTCCGAGCCGCTGTCATCCTCGCCGCGTGGGCCGGCCTGCGCTACGGCGAACTCACGGAGCTTAGGCGGCGTGACATCGAGCTACTCGACGCAGACGAGGGAGCCGGCTCGATCGTCGTCAACGTGTCGCGTGCGGTTGCCCACGTCCCCGGCCAAGGGTTCGTGGTCGGGCGAACCAAATCTGAAGCCGGCGTGCGAACCATCGTCCTGCCACCACATGTCAACGAGATCCTCGAGTCCCACTTGGAAGAACACGTTGGACGGTCTGCCGACAGCCTCCTCTTCCCCTCCGCGGACGGCAGCGGACACCTCGCCCAGTCAGCCTTCTACAAGCACTGGGACCCCGCCCGCAAAGCAGCCGGCAGAGGTGACATGCCCTGGCACGCACTGCGGCACTACGGAGCGACTAGAGCCGCCCTCGCAGGCGCCACGCTCAAGGAACTACAGGCGCGCCTGGGGCACTCCACCGTGGCGGCCGCGATGCGCTACCAGCACACTGCGGGCAGGGACGAAGAACTCGCGAGGCGAATGAGCGAACTCGCATAAGTCGTGGCGACGCCCGTCGCCATACGAAGAGCCCCCGTCGAGCGGCAACTCGACGAGGGCAAGGTCAAACAACTGGAGTCGCAATGACCAATGCAACTGTATCCGCAATTACGGACACCGCCCAGTGCCCCGTGTACCGCTGGTGCGAACTCGACCACACCGACCCGGACATCATCGAGCACGCTGCCAACGCCCACGAGAAGCACCTGACCATCGTGGCCGGGGATGTGAGCGAGACATTCCTGCTGGAAGTTATGAACGGACGGCCACGGATCGAGTGCGTGTTCGACGGCGGAGAGATCTGGATCGAGCCCGGCGAAGCCACCAACACGTTCGAGAACGTCGCCGAGGTATTCACCAAGGCAGCTGCCGAGTACGAGCGGTTCGCCAAAGCCCTCTCAACGCGCCTCACGCGACCCCACAGCGTCACCGCAGAGCTCGCAGATCGGGACGTCTGATGGCCGTGCATGAGCAGTTCCACACTCTCGAACAAGAAGGGCTGTCGGCTCGAGCCATCGCCGAGATCTGCGGCGTATCCAGCCGAACAGTCGTCCGGTGGCGCCACTCAACAGGCAAGACCCACTGTCCACCGACCACTCCCTTGCCCCAACAGAAGCTGGCGGCGGCGCTACGACTCCTCGAAGACGGGGCCTCTATTAGCGAGGCTGCACGATCCATAGGCTGCTGCAACAAGACGCTCTCGAGGCGTTGGCCGCAGTATGCGTGGAACCAGACGCAGGCTGGAAAGTTCGCGGCTATGGTCCGGCGCGTCGAGCGCGGGTGGCGAGAGGACATAACTGATGCCTACTAGGAGACCGCGTTCCCGAGTTGATGATCACATCGTCGCCGTCATCCGGGAGGCGATGCGGGAGAAGCACATGCTTCAGAAAGACCTCGCCTCCGCCGCCGGGATGTCTCAAGCGCAAGTGAGCGTTCGGTTGAGACCAACGGGGCCCTCCATCCCGGTTGACCAAGTGGTCCGCATGTGTGGGGCACTCGGCCTAGACGTCTCCTGGGTTTTCAATGAAGCGGAACAACGCGCCAAGTCCTGTCCTACGACAGACGCGGTCGAACCCGACGAGGACGAGCAGACACAAGCCGTGGGGCGTCGCATCGCAGCGTCTCTCTGGGTTGGTTGCGACGACCCTGACTTCATCGTGCTTGCCATCGACCAGAACATGTTCCGAGATGACAACCGATTCTGGACCTCCAACCGCAAGCAACTAGCACTCATGTGGGCACTCCACGACCTCGCGTACACGATCGGCCGCCGCTACCCAATCCGCGACCCGTTCATTCTCAAGCCGGTGATGGAGTCCGACAAGATCATTCCGTGACAGAGCAGGCGCGCCGGAATGTCCCGCGCGCCTGCTTAGGTAGTAAGCGAAGCAAGGAGCTCGAATGACGCTTTACTCCCGGCCCGAAACGCCGTACGTCTCCGTATACTGCGACGGAACGAGCGCGGGCGAACATGACAGGGCGCCGATCGCGTCTTTCTATCCCGATGAATACGAGGGATCAATCATCTGGACCGTCTTCACCGGGCACTACTACTCCCCATCACTCCCCCACGCTATTGATGTCCCCCAGGACGTTGCACAGTGGCTCGACGGTGATGAGTGGATACGGATTGAGGGTCATGACCCAGAGATCTTCTACCGCCCGGGGTTTCGCGTGCGTTGGAACTTGGGCTGTCCGATATGCGGGTTGCGCCGGGTCGTGGCTAAGCCTTCGACCCTGTATGCGAGCTTTACCACCCTCGCACAGCTAAGGATCCACGAACTACCCCTGATCCACCTGATCCATAGCAAGTCAATTACGCAGTAACGCGCACACAGTCGCAGGAGCCGTACTAGAATTAGAGTGCACGGGGCAAGGAGAACCCACCTTTACGGTCAGGCTCCACCCTTGTGCAAGCGGCCTCCAAGCAGAGGGTTAATTACTCTGCCTGGAGGTATTTTTATGCCCACCGACGCACTCGCGCCACGCTGGGGAACGATCGACGACGGCGCCAACGAGTTCAAGGTCTCCCCTGACACCATTCGCCGAATGATCACCCGGGGCGAGATCGAAGCCAAACGCTTCGGCCCACGACTCATCAGGGTCAACTTGGCCAGCATCGAAGCGGCCGGTCGCCCACTCCAGTACCTCGGGGGTGACGCGGCATGAACCAGCACCCTGAATCAACCGCAACGACCGGGAAGCACGAAACGGTCGAAGAACTCATCCGCTACGCAGCGCGCGTCTTCGAAGCCAACAGTGTTGCGTATCCCCCCGCGAAGATGAGCAAGCTCATTCGAGCCATGCACCGCGCCAACGGCAATGTGCGCGGCGTTATCAATACGTATGTAGCGCGTTCGCTCGAGAAGCTGAGTTGGGCCGGATTCGAGCTCTACACCGCAACCGGCGTTGCTGACCCGACCGGTGCAAGGGCAGCTCAGAACGTCGACCGAGAAAGAAGCGCCCGTTGAATGGCGAAAGCCCCGCGAACGGGCCTCTCGGGAATCCTGCTGTGGCGGCTGGATATGCACTCCGTTCTACCCCGGATCGCTTCACCGCGCGTCGAATCAGCGAAACAGCTTCGACAACTATCGACGCGTGGGTTACGGCGCTGGCGAACGACGAACTGTCACTCGCGGCCCTGCCTGCTCCCCTCTTTTCGCTATACAACCTCGGCGTGATGGACGGGCGCAGTCAAATGCAGGGCGAACTCCGTGCTGCCCGACTCGAAGCAGATCGTCTATGGCTCCGGGCATTCGGCGATGAGGAACGCAAGGACTATCTGTTGCAGCGTCTGGACGACGCGGCAGAACTAGCCAATCGTCCGGACGTGGACGACATTCTCGACGAAACCTGGCGCATCTACCTCGCCAATCTCGACACCGTCCGCCAGCCCGTAACACTCGCAACAACTGAAGACCAGGGGGCCGCCCGTGACCACGCTGCTTGACAACTCCTTCACCGCCGACTGGCTGATGGACCAGTACTTCCCGCCCGTTCGATATGTCGTCGACGGCGTGATCCCCGAGGGGTTCTGCCTGCTCGTTGCGCCGCCGAAGTTCGGCAAGTCTTGGCTGGTTCTCGGCCTGGGCCTGGCCGTTTCCTCCGGCACGCCGGCACTCGGATGCATCCCGACTGGGAAGGCGCGGCCCGTGCTCTACGCAGCACTCGAGGATGGCCCCAGACGGTTGCAGTCTCGGATCAGGGCGCTGGTACCGGAACAGATCGCCGACACGTTGACCTTCATTACGAAGATCGGCCGCAACGACATCTTCGAAACGCTGCAGGCGTTCGTGGACCAGTGGAGCGGCCACGAACCGGTCGTGATTCTGGACACGCTCGGCAAGGCGATGCCCCCCGCGGTAAGTGGAGAGTCCTCGTACGAGCGCGACTACCGAGTGGGCGGCATGCTCAAAGCCATCGCGGACTCGGCACCAGGCGCCGCGATCGTCGTCGTTCACCACACGCGCAAGGCCGACAGCGTTGACTTCCTCGACGCTGTCTCCGGAACACAGGGGCTTGCCGGCTCGGCTGACACCATCGTCGTCCTCTCCCGTGAACGCCTTTCAAAGGACGCCACTCTGCGAGTCACATCACGCGACGCTGCGGAGGGCGAGTACCGGATCTCCCTCGAGGGAGTCGGAACGTGGGTGCTCAGCGGCGGAAGCCTCAAGGACGCGGCTGAAGCTGCACAGACCGCACGAGCAACCACCGGTGTAGGTGACCGCATGGGCGAGATCATCGAAGCCCTAGCGCGCTTCCCAGACGGAGTGAAACCCAAGGACATCGCAACCATCACTCACGTCGATCCTGACGACGTGGGCAGGTATCTGAGGCGGGCTGTGGAGGCGGGAAGAGCCGAGCGACTGTCCCGCGGCCTCTACGGACCTGTCCGAAGTGTCCGTGTGTCCGAATCAAACGAACTCCCAATCGGACACACGGACACTTCGGACACAGATGGGGAGCTGTGATGAAACGACTCTGCCCCGACTGCCTAGCGACCTCACGCGTAATCGAGGTCTCCCCCGGCGTCACCATCCTGCAGATCCAACACGACGCCACATGTCCGTGGCTCAACGAGAGGAGCAACTGATGGGCGCAGCAGCCCCGAAGCCACTCAACTTTCGAGCACTGAGCAAGGCGTGGGACGACCCCATTGCTTTCGCTCGTGAACTCTCTCAGTACTACCGCCAGCTCGAGGCTTCCGGGCATCGACAGCCGACACGCGACCGGACGACCGCGATTCGGAAGGAGAAACCAATGAATACAAACGAGGACACACCCACAACCGGCCTCAGAGACCCAGCCGGCCTCAACAAGACCGAACCAGGACTGTACACACCCGCGGACATGCAAAAGGTCGCACCCGGCCTCTACGCCCCAAAGGAAACCCAGTGACCATCCGAGCAGCAGTCCTCTGCGACGAAACCGGATGCGACGCCGTCTACGCCAGCACCGAACGACTCGCACACTACGAACTCATCGCCGAAGCCCACAACGACGGATGGGCATCAACTCTCTCAAACGGACGGTGGCGCAACCACTGCCCCGACCACGACAACAACTGACCAAAGGAGAAACCATGGCACTCACCGAACTCGAGAACCAGATCGACGTCTACCGCGAACGAGCACAAACCATCAAGGACACCCTCAACACCGCGCTCGAGAAGACCCGCGCCGACAAGCGCATTACTCCCGTAGCCAAGCGGCAGGAGATCGCACGGCACTACCTCCACGCCAAGAAACAGCTCGACGCCATCCTCGACGAGGAACGCGCGTTCACCGCGAAGCAGCGAGACGAAGTCCACCGAGGTGTTTTCGGCAAACGGGAGATGGGCCCCGAAGGTGTCATCGCCTACCGTGACGCGCAGGATCGCGCTCTGCGACTCGGCGCCATGGATGGCGACCACGCCCTCGCCCTCGTCATCAACGCCCGTCACAGCGACGACGAAACGCTGGCGACCGCCATCCTGACCCGGGCCCTCGAGTTCGGATGGGTCGATGTCGTCGCCGCATACAAAACGGACTACCCCGAACAGCGCGAGCGCCTCGAGGACCTCACGAACATCGATCGATGGACCGAGCAGCAGGAGAACGGCGGGTTCAACGGATACGGCGCCGCCTACTCCATCACCCCACCCAAAGAGGTGAGCGGTGGCATCAACGACGCCTCCATCCAGAAGATCGCAGCCGGCGACAACGCCTAATCAAAGGAGAACCATGAACATCACACTGCGCGACGGCGAAGGCGTCACTATTCGAGAGTCCGACAGCGAGCACCTCGTCGAAGTTGCCACCCGCATCAAGGAACTTCGCGACTCGAGCAAGGCCTCAGCCAAGGAACACAGCCGGGCCGTACAGAGCATCAACAACGACCCCGGGCTCAGCGATCAGGGCAAGAAGGAACGCATCGACGCCCTCGAGAGCGACCGTGCCGCACAGCGCAAGACCGCCATCGCGACCGAGAAAGAGATCATCAAGAACAAGATCAGCGAGATCGAACGGCGACTGGACGGATACGTCGGCTATACAAGCGACAACATCATGGCTTTCCGTGACGCGCAGGACCGAGCCGAGAACATCACGAGCCCCGAGAAGGCAGCAACCGTCATGGCCCGAGCGCTTCGAACCAACGACAGGACACTCGCGCACGCAGTCTTCCGTCGAGCAGTCGAGGAGCGATGGGATGACGCACGCCGCGCCTTCGCCAACGAGAACCCAACCGTCGCGCAGCTCGTCGGCGACATCCAGAAGCTCAACGCACTACACGAGAACAGCTTCAACCGCGCCGTCGCATACATGTAAACACGCGAACGAAGAGGGCTCTACGCACACGCGTGGAGCCCTCTCGCGCACCCACCCCATCCTCCCCCCTCAGCCTCCCCTGGGTTCGTCTCCGGGGCTTGGGATCCGCTCTCCCCGGCATTTTTTTTCCAAGGATCCCGAGCGCGACCTGGGTGGTGAGGATCTCTATCTCGACGCTTTCGGAGGGCTGATGGCGCAGAACGGACGTAGCGATGCACTTCGAAAGAGGCATCGAGCAAGAATCGCGAAGTCGAAGCCCGCATGTCACATCTGCGGGATGCCGATCGACTATTCGCTCAAGTATCCGGACCCCAAGTGCTTCGTCGTGGACCACCTCGTCCCCATCGCGAAGGGGGGTTCCGATGCGCTGGCCAACAAGAAGGCAGCGCATCACCCACGAATGCAACAGCAAGAAGCGAGCTCGAGACTATGCGCCGATCATTCGGCGTAGCGGTGCGCTCGATTAGTGAAGGAGATTCAGGTGACTAGTGAACAGATTCAGAGTGAGCCGGCTGAGGTGCCGACTCCAGCGGATGTGGCGTCGCGGATTGCGCCTCGGAAGCTGACTCAGAAGCAGATCGACCGGGAGGTGACGCGCGCTTTGCGTGACGCTGAACCCGGTCTTAAGCCGGCGGACTACGACGAGGTGAAGGCGTCGGCTGAACGGGCTGATGTTCTGACTCGGAGGATCGCCGAGATGGAGAAGGAGGTTGCGGATGCGCGGCTTGAGTCGTTGCGCGTGTCCGTTGCTGCTCGTTTCGGGGTTTCTGACGAGGACAGGGATGTGCTGTTGACGGCTACTGATGAGGCGACGTTGGTGTTGCAGGCCGAACGGTTGGCGCGTTCGACAAAGCCGATGGGGAATGTGGCGCGGCGAGAGGGCGGCACGGTCCAGAAGTACAACAACCGGGCGGATCGCGAGATGCGCGAGTTCGTCAACGACTTGTTCGGTAACGACCCGTACGCGGTTTGAGGAGAAGCGATGACTGATATCAAGACGCTGATTGAGAAGCAGAAGCGTATGGCTGAGGAGCTGGTGGCTGAGGCTGAGGCGTATTACGAGAAGGTTGGGCCGGTTGAGGTTGAGACGGTGTTCGGTGATAGGCCGGCGACGTTCCGGGTGCCGTTCATGCATCCGAGTGAGTTCAGTGAGCTCGCTGACCGGTTTGCGCCTCGCCCGGGTGTGGCGGTGGATATGCCGTTGTGGTTCAACCTCGATGCCGTGGCACGGAACTATCCGGGGGTGACGCTCGTCATTGATGGCGAGGTTGATGACTTGTTCCGCGTGCGGGAGAAGCAGGCGGTGTATGTGTGGCCGGAGCTGTACCCGCAGATGCCGCCGGAGGATCAGAAGGAGTTCCGGATGGCGGTGTGGGGCCTGAATGTGTGGGAGCCGCAGCAGCGGCGTGAGGCGCTGTTGGCCCGCAAGAAGGAGGAGGCCGCTGATGCCTGAGCGGGTGGTGAAGGTCCGTCTTTCTGCGGTGGTTTCGGACTTTGAGAAGAAGATGCTCGACGCGGCGAATGCGACCGCGACGGTGGGCACTGAGGCGGAGAAGCTGGCGCAGAAGAAGCAGGCGTTCAATCAGCTTGGGGCTGCTGGGGTGGCGATGGGGGCGGTGTTGTCTGCTGGTCTGGCGGTCGCGGTGAAGGCGTCGATGGATTTCGATGCTCAGATGTCGAATGTGCAGGCGGCGACGCATGAGACCGCGGCGAACATGGATCTGTTGCGGCAGGCGGCCTTGGATGCCGGCGAGTCGACGGTGTTCTCGGCTACGGAGTCGGCTCAGGCGATCGAGGAGCTTGCGAAGGCGGGTGTGTCGACGAAGGACATCCTCGGCGGAGGCCTGGCGGGTGCTCTGGATCTGGCGGCTGCCGGTGGTTTGGATGTTGCGACCGCCGCTGGCATCGCGGCGACTTCGTTGCAGCAGTTCAAGCTTGAGGGTTCGGACATGTCGCATGTTGCGGACCTTTTGGCCGCGGGCGCCGGCAAGGCGATGGGCGACGTCTCTGATCTGTCGCAGGCGTTGAACCAGTCGGCGCTTGTCGCGAAGCAGACGGGTCTCTCGATTGAGGAGACGACCGCGGGCCTGGCCGCGTTCGCTTCGGCCGGTCTTCTCGGTTCTGACGCTGGTACGTCGTTCAAGACGATGTTGCAGGCGCTGAATCCGACGTCTGCGCAGGCGGCAACTCTGATGGAGAAGTACAACTTGCAGGCGTACGACGCTCAGGGGAACTTCGTTGGCCTGTCGGAGTACGCGGGCCGGCTCAAGGAGGGCCTGTCGGGGTTGTCGACGGAGCAGCAGAACGCGACTCTCAAGACGATCTTCGGTGCTGACGCTGTGCGTGCCGCGACGGTCCTGTACCAGCAGGGCGCCGAGGGCATCGAGAAGTGGACTGATGAGGTCAACGACCAGGGCTACGCGGCCTCCACGGCGGCTATGCGGCTCGACAACCTCAAGGGCGACGTGGAAGCCCTCGGGGGCGCTTTTGAGACCGCTCTGATCGATACAGGGTCGACCGCGAATGACACTCTGCGGACGATGGTGCAGGCGCTTACCGGCCTGATCGGCATGTACAACGACCTGCCGGAGCCGGTACAGGCGTCGGTGATGGCTCTGGGTGGGGCTGCGGCTGCTGTGGCCCTTACGGGCGGGGCGGCTTTCTTGGCTGTTCCGAAGTGGTTGGAATTCAAGGCGACGGTGGAGGCTTCTACCTGGACGATGAAGGGCATTGGTCTGACGGCCGGCGCCGCGGGTCTCGCTCTCGGTGGGTTGTTCCTCATCGTGGGTGAGCTTGCCTCCCAGCATCAGAAGGCGCAGGCGCGAGCTCAGGCGTACGCGGACTCGATCGAGGACGGCACGAACAAGCTGTCCGATGCTGCACGCTCCACCGCGATCGACGAGTTGCAGAAGGGCGGCGAGCTGCTGACGTTCAACTGGCAGTCTGCCTTTGACGCGGCGGAGAAGCTGGGCGTGGGGGCCGATGTGGTCACGGATGCGGCGTTGAAGAACGCGGATGCGGTAGACGAGCTCAGCACCTATTACGACGCTCTGAACGGCGACCAGGAGGCGTTCAACCGTATCCAGGAGGAGACCGGGATGAACGCGTACGAGACCCGTGCTGCGCTCGAGGCGATGATCGGCGGGATTCAGAAGCAGAACGGTGCAATCGATGAAGCCATCCGGTTGAAGGGGCAGGAGGCGGAGGCAACTTCGACGTCACAGGCCCAGTCTGAGAGTGCTGCGGATACGTACCTTGCGCAGGTCGACGCGGTGGAAGCGCTCGAGAGCCAGTTGACTCAGTTGATCGACACGATCAACGCCGCGAACGGTGTTGGTCAGGATGCAGTGACCTCGAATGTTCGGTATCAGGAGACGCTTGCAGCGGTGAATCAGGCGATTGCTGATGGTTCGCGTGGCCTGGATATCTCGACTGAGGCCGGTCGGGCGAACATGGACATGCTTGTCGGGCTTGCATCTGATGCGCAGGCGGCGGCGGGTGCGCAGTTCGAGCTAGATGGATCGACTAAGGGTTACACGGATCGCATGCGCGCAGGCCGGGAGGCTTTGATCAACTCGGCTATCCAGATGGGTGCCACGAGGAGTCAGGCGGAAGCTCTGGCGGACAAGATCTATGCGATTCCAACGGAGCGGCAGATCAAGGTTCTGGCTAACACGTCTCAGGCGCACGCGAGCTTGAATGGGATTCTGGGTCGGTTGAATGAGGCGGTTCGTACGCACTTCAACATCCCGGTCTCGACGGTCGGCGTGGGCACGGTACTCAAGACGCCAGGTATGTCGTCTGGTGGTCCGGTTCATGGCCGTGGTCCGAAGGGCAAGGACTCTGAGCTCCGGATGCTCGCGCCTGGTGAGCATGTCATCCCTGCTGATGAGGTCGATGCGGCGGGCGGGCACTCCGTGATCGAGGAGTGGAGGGCGACCCTTACTGCTGGACCCAGTGTGTCCGAGCAGCAGCCCTACTGGGTTGCTTCGCAGGCACCTGTCGTCGTCCAATCAGCAGCGGCTCAGGCCATCTCCCTTGATGGCTTGGCGATTTCGGGAAGGTTGGAGATCGGTGGGGACGGGCTCGCTCAAATCGTGGACGGACGTATCCATCGAGCCTCGACCGCTAACCGCGTCACGCTTGAGAACGGATGGAGGAACTAGTGGCGATGACCGACCCAGCGCTCCTCAATCGGTTCCTCACGCACTATCGCGACCGTGAGATCGCGTGGATCATGTGGAACTACTACCTGCAGTCCGGTCGCGGACGCGCACTACGCCCACCAGTCGACAAGTTGTTCGCGTGGATCGGCGAGTAGCGGCCGTGCCGGTCACGTCTCGCGGTTCGCGCGTTGGCTAACCGTGGAAGCTGAACACCCCCACCCAACTAGTGTCGGGTGGGGGTGTTACCTGGTTGCGAGATGCGTCAGCACGGTTCGTCAGCGAGCTGTTCGTGCTCCTCGTATCCCATCTCTTCGTCCATCGCGCGCTCCGCCTCGAACGCGAGTTCCGACTGTCGACTCATGACTTCCCATTTCTTCAGTTTGCCCGACCCCAGTGACCGAGGGTTGAAGTCTAAATCCTCCTGGCCCAGCGAAATGGGGCAACCCGCCTTTCAGGGGCCCCCGAGGCGCCGATCGTAACCACTACGGTTGCGCGCATGGATCTCAGCTTCTTCATGACCTATATGGGCGCCCTCGCTTCATTCCTTGCGATCGGCGCGATGGTGACTCACCTCCTGCTCAGCAAGGAAATCCTGCCCGCAGGAACAATGCTCGAAGCTGCGCAATGGACCCTAGCGGTCCTTTCACTCGTCGCCGCGATCGTATCGATCATCGACACCATGGTCGAGGCGGTCGGTCCAGCCGAAGACGCAGTCGGTCCGTCCATCAGCGGGATCGTCCTGTTCGTCGTGCTGACGGTGCTAGGCATGGCCGCGATAGTCCTCGCTGGGGTGGCATACGACGCGCACAAGAGGCGCAAAATGCAAGCCGAGTAATCACTGACGGCGGCCCTCGAGGGTCTGGATACGCAGGTCCATCGTCGCAATAATTCGGGCTTGCGCCTCAGCAAGCGCCAGCAACGTAACCCCGAAAGAGCACCGGAGTGAATGAAGTCCTTAGACGACACCCGGCAAGTGCTCAACCGCTCCCGTGTTGGCGGGCTCGGGCACAAGGTACAGGCCGGTGGGCGCGTTGGCCGTGTAGGCGAGAGCATCAACCCATGCGCGGTTGATAGCAGGCTGACGGCTCCCCGCATACTTGAAAACAAGAGACGAACCAGCGTGGACCCACACCGTCGTGCGACCACCCCCGATGCTCGAATCGTCCTTCCACGTGAACGCAAACGGCTCACCACGTCGGAGCTTCGCCGTCATGACGAGCTGGATATGCGTGAGCGCACGGTCCTCGATCTCAGTCTTCGGTCCGCCGTCATATATGAACTTGCCCATCACGGGTTCCTATCGCTCGTGGTGATACCCACAATCCCACCTAACAGCACGGACGGACACCCCACTTTCGTCTACCTCCCCCCGCAGAACGGCAAGAGATAACGGCGAGATCAGACCCAGTTGTCTCCCGGATAGTCGTCGTACCAGTCTTGAGCGGCACCGGTCTCAGAACCAGGCGCCTCCCCGACAGAGTGTTCGACGCTGACCACGACTCGCGTATAACGGGTGACAAGCACGCTCAGCGTCTCGAACCGCGAAGCGAAAGTCACGAACCCGGACTCCCCGTGCGAGGCCGACTCGATGCGGCCCATCAGATCACCGACGTCGCAGTCCTCCGCCAGGATGAACGTCTCTCGGTCGATGCTGATTCGTGTAGTGGGGGTCATGACAATCTTGTGCATCGTTTGTAGCCGGCTCATCGGGACACGCACGCGTGTGCTCCGCTCAGACTACGCACGACTCGCCCCGCGTCATGGGGCATTGCGCATCTGCCTCATGTGTGAGACCGACATGCGTAGACCGTCGACCCGTAGAGTGAACCCATGGGAACGATCCAGTACGGCGACAGCAGCGAGATCCACATCGAAGACCGAGCTCTCGCGCACCTCAAGGTCGCGATCGCGACCAAGCTGCGCCGCAACGAGAGCTTCACCCTTTCCTGGAAGCACCCAGAGGGCGATGCCCCCGGTCGGTCCACGATCTGGCTTCACCCGTCCATCCCCCTGCGTTTCACGTTCGAGACACCGGAGAACCCGCAGCTCAACGCGAAGTGGGTTCAGACGCTCATGATGGAAGCCAGCTCCTCCGGCGGTATCACCCTCGTGGACGAGGTCGTTGACACCCCCGTGGAAATCGATGCTTCCGCCCTGGCCGACCTAGGGGCAGAATAGGCGGCACCGGGGAGGGGAGCGCGCGCCCATCTTGCGGCGCAGCTCGCTCGGTTGATCCCCTTCCCGCCCTCCGCGGGGAGGGGATCATCTCTTCTCACTCGACGCTGATGTAGAGCGGCAGCGCCGCAGCCTGACCGTGACCGAGAACGGCCGGCGTGGATGGGGCTGGGAGCGACCGGCGATGCTGCCCCAACGCAATCCACGGTTCCAGCCCGGGGAGTGTCCTCAGGGCCGCGCAGAGGGTTACCGTGTACTCGCCCTCGAAGTACCCAACCCACGTGCCTACCGCCTCCGCGAGCACGTCTACCCGTTCGCCGGCCGTAGACCTGAGTTCATCCAGAACGGGCGCCGGATCTGTCGTGTACCTGTTGCGCGAACAGATCGCATCCAACTCAACACTCAACTTCACGGGCGCAGAGAGACCTCGAGAAACCACGACCAGATGTCCTTCCTCCGGCCGAGACTCCTCGAGCCTACGCCGCATGAACGACATCAGCACCCGGGCCAGGCAGCGGTGATTGCACTCCCCCGGTCAGACCGGCATACTGGCTCCGATCCCTTCTCCGCCTCCCCGCGGAGGAGGGATCACTTGCTTTCCCGAGACGTGGCTAAGACGACACACCCGCCATGGATGAACGTGCAGCCTATCGCTACGCTTTACCGATGGACTACTCGCGTGCTGCTCAGCGTCTCAACTCCGCGATGATCGCGACTGACAATGCTTGGTCTGATCTCGACATCTGGCCGGAACCCGGGACGTCGGAGATGGGGGCGGCACATGTCCTTTTTTCGTCGATCCTTGCCGTGGTTGGTGACGATCCAGTTGACTTTGCTTCCTGGTCGTACCTCGACGGCGCTCTGGTCGCCACGCTATGGACATCCAACCTTGTCGCTCAGGGCTCTCGCGATTCGGATAGCGCGGCGCTTTCAGTCACGTTCGTTCCTCGAGCAACTTTGACATCCATCCGTGTCCATACTCCCCCCGCGCTTAGCCTGCCTGGCTACGGGGTCCACGTCGGCACCCACGTTGTCGAAGCCGTGTATCCGGAGTTCTCAGCGACGTTCAAGACCAGGAGCGAAGAGACCTTCATCTCGGCTGTGCAGAGCTTTCGCGACGATCTTCTGTAATCGAGACTCAATGAGGTGACGCGGACCCACCCCGCACAGGTCGTCACTTCGGCACCGGAATCGGTGTGAAACCAGCCTGCGGCGAACCGATCTGCAGCTTCACGAGCTGCTCTCCCTCTCGGAAGGCGTTCCACGTACGGAACAGGTAGAAGAGCGCCTGCCCCGGAACGATACGCCGTGAGGCACCCGCTTGCAGGTCGTTGGAAACCCGCCGCGAGAGCGTGAGGAAGGGATCGCCTGGGCCGTTCTGGATACCGTCTCGGATGCGGTTGAAGAACTCGGCTGTGTCGTCGACGTCGAGCTTGGAGAACTCGAGGAACGCGACCCCGAGGGCACTGACGGGCAGACGTAGGTAGCGATACATGCCGCGTGCGTGGCGGGCAGCGAACTCGATGTCAGGGATTGCGAGCACGGCCTCTGCGAGCTCCGACTTGGTGATGCCGGTACTGCCGCCCAGGTTGGATGCTGCGTGCTTCACATCGCCGGCCTGATAGGCGGAGTAGAGACGAGCAATCGCCCCCACATCCTTCGCATCCGCTCGATCTGCAAGGCCCGTGATGACGAGCATGTCCCCCGCGTTCCGCGACGAACCAGAGTCCAGCACGATGAGGGCATCCTCGCTGATCCCCCGCACCACGAGCACCCATGCCCCCTTGCCCGCTGCGACGATCGCCTGACACCGGTTCTGGCCGTCCACCAGCCGCCCTGAGGCGTTAAACTTGATCGCTTCCCCAGTGATGACCCAGCGGTCGCTCTGGATGTCGCGCACGTAGCCGTTGATGCGGCTCTTGCGTACGTTGCGGTTGTTGTCGATGTTCAGCGCGAGCCAGCTCACGGCGAGCTCTGGCGTCACGAACACGTACTCGGCTGTCTCTCCGCTCGGACCGTGAGCAACAGTCGGTGTTTCGTTCTTCATGGTCTGCCCCTGTCTAGGCGGAGCATCGTGTGTCTCCGCCGTCGAGACACAGTTGTAACCAAGAAGTTTTCGAGCCGCACTATTGCCGGATCATGTTGCCCAGATGTTGCCCGCGGGTGCCAGGGCAACAAAAAACCCCCGGAAAACCGGGGGTTTCGTGGTGCGCGATACTGGGATCGAACCAGTGACCTCTTCCGTGTCAGGGAAGCGCGCTACCGCTGCGCCAATCGCGCCCGTTGGGGCTATTCAGTTTTCCCGTGAGGTGGCGACGGGATTCGAACCCGTGTAAACGGCTTTGCAGGCCGGTGCCTAGCCGCTCGGCCACGCCACCGTGTGGATTGACCCCACGTGCCGCCGATCTTCGAGAAGATCTACTGCACTCGAGCGGATGACGAGACTCGAACTCGCGACCCCAACCTTGGCAAGGTTGTGCGCTACCAACTGCGCTACATCCGCATTTCGTTCCCGGTTGTCCCGGGCACTTATGAAACATTAGCCGATGATCCGCGCTCCGCCAAACCCGTGGCGAATCTCGCGCGTGTCTCCAGACTAGTCATCGAGGCGCTCGCGGGTCGGGTAGTATCGGTTGACGTACCCCGCGGGTATGGGCGATTGGCGCAGTTGGTAGCGCGCTTCCTTCACACGGAAGAGGTCATCGGTTCGAGTCCGGTATCGCCCACAGAATCCCTCCGAAGGCCCCGGTCACCCGGGGCCTTCGGCGTTTTCGGATCGTCACAGGACCCTGCCGTCCCCCGGGCGCGAGACCCGCAGCCACCGGTAGCCGTAGGCAGGAAGCTCCAGCTCCACCCCGCCGTCCTCGTCGAGGGGCACGCGCCGCGCGTCGAGGAGGTCGACCAGGGTCGTGCCCGCGGGCTCCTCCCCCAGCCGGAACCGCGTCGTCGCCGGCCGTTCCGCGAAGTTGTGGACGGCGATCGTGCGTCCCACATCCGCCTCCAGGGAGTGCACCAGCAGCGCCTCCTGCGGCTGGTCGATGACGCCGAACGTGCCCCACCCGAGCTCGGGCGACACCCGGTAGCGCGCGATCAGGTCGCGGACGAAGTGCAGCAACGATCCCCTGCCCTCGAGCTGCGCGGCGGCGTTCACGTGCGCCGGGGCATAGCCGTCCGCGGGAAGCGGCGCCACCAGACGCGAGGGGCGGGCGTCGGAGAAGCCGCCATTGCGATCCGCCGACCACTGCATCGGGGTGCGTACGGCCTGCCGCCCCTCGATGGCGATGTTCTCGCCCATCCCGATCTCCTCGCCGTAGAACAGCACCGGCGTCCCGGGGAGGGTGAAGAGAAGGCTGTAGGCCATCCGGATCCTCCGGGGATCGCCTTCCAGCATCGGCGGCAGCCGTCGGGTGATCCCGCGCCCGAACACCCGCTGCCGCTCGTCCGGGGCGAAGGCCTCGAAGACCTCCTGGCGCTCGGCGTCGCTCAGCTTGTCGAGGGTGAGCTCGTCGTGGTTCCGGAGGAAGTTCGCCCACTGCACCTCCGGCCCGAGAACCGGGCGGGCCGTGAGCGCCTCGACGAGCGGCGCGGGATCGCGGCGGGCGAGCGACAGATAGAGCGCCTGCATCGCCACGAAGTCGAACTGCATGGTCAGCTCATCGCCGTCCGCGCCCCCGAAGTACGCCCGCTGCTCCTCGTACGGGAGATTGACCTCGCCGAGCAGGATCGCCTCGCTGGACCGACGCTGGAGGAAGCGTCGCATGTCCCGCAGCAGCTCGTGCGGGTCGGGGAGGTCGGCCGTCTTCGGGACCTCGAGGAGGAACGGCACGGCGTCCACCCGGAAACCCGAGATGCCCAGCTGCAGCCAGAATCCGATCACCTTCGCGATCTCATCCCTGACCACGGGATTGGCGATGTTGAGGTCGGGCTGGTGCTCGTAGAAGCTGTGCTGGTACCACTGCCCCGACTTCTCGTCCTTCGTCCAGATCCCGTCGGCCTGCCCGGGGAACACCGTGTTCTTCTGGCCCTTCGGCGGCGCGTCGTCGCGCCACACGTAGTAGTCGCGATACGGCGAGTCGACACTCCGGAGCGCCGCGCGGAACCACGGGTGGCGGTCGGAGGTGTGGTTGACGACGAGGTCGACGATCACCCGGATACCGCGGTCGCGGGCCGTGCGGATCACCTCCACGAGGTCGCCGTGGGTGCCCAGACGAGGGTCCACGCCGTAGAAGTCGCTGACGTCGTAGCCGTCGTCGAGGTCGGGCGAGGGATAGAACGGCATGAGCCACAGGCACGTCACACCCAGCTGCGAGAGGTAGTCGATCCGCTGCGCGAGGCCGCGGAGGTCGCCGACGCCGTCGCCGTCCGCGTCCAGGAAGGTCTCCACGTCGAGGCAGTAGACGACGGCCGTCTTCCACCAGAGGTCGCTCGTGTCGGTGATCTTCATGTGCGCTCCCTCAGGGCGGGCAGGATCTCGGCGGCGGCCGCCTTCAGGAATCCGGTCTGCTCCCGACCGACGTGGTGCAGGTAGATCCGGTCGAAGCCGATGCCCACGAGCTCCGCCAGTCGTCCCGCGAGGGAACGGGCGTCATGATCGACGAGGACCGCTCGTCGCAGGGCTGTCTCGTCGACCTCGCCGACGGCAGCATCGAAGTCCTCCGGCTGTTCGATGTTCCACGCCAGCGGCGGCGTGACGATCCCCTGCCGCCACTGCTCCTTCGCGACCGTGTACGCCTCGGCATCGTCGGCGCCCCAGCTCACGTGCGTCTGCAGGATGCACGGCCCCTGTCCTCCGGCTGAACGGTAGGCCTCGACCACCCTCCGAAGCGCGGACGGCTCCTGGGCGACGGTCGCGAGCCCGTCCGCCCACCCGGCCGCCCACTCCGCGGTCTCGGGGCTGACCGCGGTGGCGAAGAGGGGTGGCGGCTGCGCCGGCCGGGTCCAGACCCGGGCGCGGTGCACGCGCACGAGACCGTCGTGGTCGACCTCCTCTCCGGCCAGCAGCCGCCGGATCACGTCCACGCTCTCGCCCAACCGCGCGTTCCGGACGTCCTTGGCCGGCCAGATGTCGCCCGTCACGTGCTCGTTCATGGCTTCCCCGCTGCCGAGCGCGGCCCAGAACCGTCCGGGGAACATCTCCTCCAGCGTTCCGAAGGCCTGCGCGACGATCGCGGGGTGGTACCGCTGTCCCGGCGCGTTGACCATGCCGATCGGGAAGCGGGTGCGGGCCAGCGCCGCGGCGATCCAGCTGAACGCGAATCCCGACTCCCCCTGCTCGGGCAGCCACGGGGCCAGGTGGTCGGAGCACATCGCCCCGTCGAAGCCGGCCCACTCCGCGCTGACGACCGCGTCGAGCAAGGCGCTGGGGCGGATCTGCTCATGGGAGGCGTGGAATCCGATGAAGACCATAGGCCGAGTCTGGCAAGGGACGACGCTCCGCGGCAGTGGTTGACAGGAGCGCCGGCTGCTGCCAAGTGGCAGCGATGTCCGAGGGACGACGTACGCTGCTCCGGTGCCGAAACCCCGCCTTCTCCCCGGACCCTGCCCGCTGTGCGGCGGTCTCGCCGGGCTGCGGACGGACGATGCGTGGCACTGCGCGCTCTGCGACTGGCGCTACGGGGACTCCCCCGACCCCGACCTGCCGTTCCCGCGGATCGACGTCGTGTACTACCTCCGTTACGACCGCAGGGTGAAGATCGGCACGAGCAGGCAGCCACGGCGCCGCCTCGCGAGCATCCGTCATGACGAGCTCCTCGCCTTCGAACAGGGCGACCGGGTGCGCGAACAGCAGCGGCATCGCGAGTTCGCCTCCGCCCGCGAAGGCGGCGAGTGGTTCACTCTGACGCCCGAGATCCGCGCTCACATCGCCCGCTTGCAGCAGGGCGGCGACCCCTGGCACCAGTACGCCCGCTGGATCAGCGCCGCTCTCCGGGGCTGAGCCGCCTATCACCACGCGTCCGATCGCACCAGGGGATCCCGACCTTCGCGGACGGCAGGCAGACTCGCCCATGAACGGGCGCACCCGGCGCCCCGCGTGAGAGGACAGACATGAACGGACGAGAGAACATCCCCGCCGACGACGTCAGCGCGCAGGATCCGCTCGCCGGCGACGGGAGCGGCGACCCGAACAGCGACCGCCAGTTCCTCCAGGACCTGCCTCCGGCCCAGGTCGACACCGAGCAGCAGCAGGAGCATCAGGCCGAGGCCGACGACGAGGAGTAATCCTCGCGACGACGAGGGGCGACCGGATCGGCATCCGGTCGCCCCTCGTCGTGTCCGGCGTCAGGCGGTCGCCGCGCGTCCGCGCGTGCTCTGCGGCTGGGGCTGGGAGAACAGCACGACGACGATGACGGCGGCACCGACGACGACGTGCGGGAGCCAGACGTTCAGCGCCTCGTCCGCGAAGCCGAACAGCCACGGCGACAGGGCGAGGAAGAGGCTTGCGACGATGTCGAAGACGAGGTGCACGGGCATGGGGATCAGCCCGAACGGACCCCACTCGTACTTCGTGAAGAGGCTGTAGACGATGAGGCCGATGCCGAGGACGATCGGGATGACGACGGGGGCTCCGCCCATGCCGGCGAAGCCGAAGAGCCAGGGCGCGGCGATCAGGGCGATTCCGACGACGTAGTCGAGAACTCCATGGACCTTGGTCGGGATGAAACGCATGATTCCTCCTTGGGTGCCGCCGGCGGCGACTCACAGGAAGGTTCGGAGCCCTGCCCCCATCGGATGGGAACGCGGCGTCCGCCTCAGCTCTGTGCCCACCCGTATCGCCGTTGGAGCGCCGCGGCGACCCGGGCGTACCGGGTACGGTCCAGGGCCGCCGCCTCCCGGCGCAGACCACGCTCGTGGACGCTGTAGAGCTGTTCGATGTCGACCCAGGACTCGCGGCCCTGCCCGTCCCACTCCCCGCTCCCGATCGAGAGGTAGTCACGGTCGCCGTCGTGCGGCCTGCTGGTCATCCGCACCGCGTACACCCGCTCGGACGACTGCCGTCCGATCACCAGCACAGGCCGGTCCTTGCCTCGGCCGTCGTTCTCCTCGTACGGCACCCAGGTCCAGACGACCTCGCCCGCATCCGGGGCCCCGTCCCGCTGCGGCGCGTACGACACGCGGACGGCCGGCATGCGCCCGGCGTCGAGCCGCACGGTCTCGGTGCCGCGGGTGCGTCCCGGCTCGATGCCGGCATCCGAGCCCGTCGCGGACCGCCGCTCCCGCTCCTCTGCCGTCCGCAGACGCGCGTCCGGGCGCCGCGGACCGGGAGAGGTCCGCGACGCCCGGGGGGAGCCCACTGCTCGGCGCAGGAGATCCGCGAGTGTCTTCAGGATGCCGTTGCTGGTCGTGCCCACACGGTCACCCTAACCGTCGTCACGCGTTCGCGAGAGCGTAGCCCTCCTCGCCGTGGACGACCTGGTCGACACCGGCGATCTCGTCCTCATTCGTGATGCGGAACCCGATCGTCTTCTGGATCACGAAGCCGATCACCCAGGCGACCACGAAGGAGTAGATCAGCACGCCGGCGGCGGCGATCACCTGGACGGCGAGCTGGCGCGCGTCACCACCGACGAAGAGGCCGGTGCCGGTGGCGAAGAAGCCGAGGTACACGGTCCCGATGAGACCGCCGACGAGGTGGATACCGACCACGTCGAGCGAGTCGTCGAAGCCGAGGCGGAACTTCAGCTCCACGGCGAGGGCACAGACGATGCCGGCGACCGCGCCGAGCAGGAGGGACCACCCGGGGGTGAGGTTGGCGCACGCCGGGGTGATCGCCACGAGACCCGCCACCGCGCCGGACGCGGCGCCGACGGAGGTGGGCTTGCCGTCCTTGATGCGCTCGATGAGGATCCAGCCGAGGATCGCGGCCGCTGTCGCGCCCAGGGTGTTCAGGCCGATGAGGCCGACGCCGCCCATGTCCTCGGCAAGCCACTCCGCGCCGGCGTTGAAGCCGAACCAGCCGAACCACAGCAGGGCGGCGCCCAGCAGCGTCAGCGGCACGTTGTGCGGCTTGAGGATGCCCTTCTGGAAGCCGATGCGCTTGCCCAGCACCAGGGCGAGGGCCAGCGCCGCGGCGCCCGCGTTGATGTGCACAGCGGTGCCGCCGGCGTAGTCGATCACGCCGATGCCGCTGTCCTCGCCGAACAGGGTGGTGCCGAGGTTCATGATCCAGCCACCGCCCCAGACCCAGGCGGCGACCGGGAAGTAGCCGACCGTGGCGAAGACGCCCGCGAAGATCAGCCAGCTGCCGAACTTCGCCCGATCGGCGATCGCCCCGGAGATGAGGGCGACGGTGATGATCGCGAAGGTGGCGCCGTACGCGACGCTGAGGAGGGCGACGTTCGATCCCTCACCCGAGGCGAGGCTGGACAGGCCGATGTCCGCGAACGGGTTGCCCGCGAAAGCCGTCGGGCTGTCCACGGCGCTCATCGAGAAGCCGAAGAGAATCCACAGCACGGCGACGAGTCCGATCGAGCCGAAGCTCATCATCATCATGCTGACGACGCTCTTCGCCTTGACGAGACCGCCGTAGAAGAACGCGACGCCGGGCGTCATGAGCAGCACCAGTGCCGTCGCGGTGATCGCCCACGAGATGTTGCCGGGAGCATCCATAGGAAAACCTCACATCCGAAGTAGTTGAGAGCTTCAGTGTGACCACGGGCGATTTCGCCCATGCGTGAGGTTTGTTTCCCCGCGGTTACAGCCCGGCTCCGGGTGTGAACATCGCGTTACGCGGGCCTGCGGGCTTACGCAGAATGCGTGAGCGCGTTGAGCCGGGAGATGGCGCGCAGGTACTTCTTGCGGTAGCCGCCGGCCAGCATCTCGTCGGAGAACACGGCGTCGAGCCCGAGGCCCGTCGCGAGGATCGGGATCTGGGCGTCGTAGACGCGGTCGACGAAGGCGACGAACCGCAGGGCCTCGGACTGGTCGGTGAGCTGGCGCACGCCCCGCAGCCCCACCCGGTGCAGGCCGTCGATGAGCCGGATGTAGCGCGAGGGGTGCACCTGCGCCAAGTGCCGGATGAGGTCGTCGAACGTGTCGTCAGAGACGGCGCCGTCCGCCGCGGCGGCGTCTACGGCGGCGCTGTAGGCGGCATCGTCCAGCGCCACGGCGTGACCGTCGATCGCGCGCTGCCGGAAGTCGACGCCGTCGATGCGCAGGGTCTGGAAGCTGTCCGACATCGCGTGGATCTCGCGGAGGAAGTCCTGCGCGGCGAAGCGCCCCTCGCCGAGCGCGTTCGGCGGCGTGTTGGACGTGGCCGCGAGCCGGGTGCCGGTGGGCACGAGCTCCCCCAGCAGGCGCGTCATGACCATGGTGTCGCCCGGGTCGTCGAGCTCGAACTCGTCGATGCAGAGCAGATCGGCGCCCTTGAGGAGGTCGACGGTGTTCTTGTAGCCGAGGGCACCCACCAGGGCGGTGTACTCGATGAACGAGCCGAAGTACTTCCGTCGAGCCGGCATCGCGTGGTAGATCGAGGCGAGCAGATGGGTCTTGCCCACGCCGAAGCCGCCGTCGAGGTAGACGCCGGGCTTGAGCTCCGGCTCCTTCTTGGCCCGGCTGAACAGACCGCCGCGCTTGACGGGAGCACCGCGTCCTGCGAAGCGGAGCAGCGTCTGCTTCGCCTCCTCCTGTGACGGGTAGGCGGGGTCCGCCCGATAGCTGTCGAACGTGGCGTCGTCGAACTGCGGCGGCGGCACGAGGCTCGCGAGCATCTCGGGTCCGCTGACCGTCGGTGTGCGCTCGGTGAGGTGGACGGTTCCGGTGCGGGTGGTCGGGTCGGTCATCACGGTCCTGAATCAGGCAACGGCCTGTGTCGAAGTCTTACGGATCGGGTCCCGGGGGCGCGCGGAGGATCTATCGTCGAAGGGACGGATCCACACTACGCCGTCCGCACCGCCCGCTCGCCCGCTCACCGCTACGGAGACCCCATGGCCATCGAGTTCGACTCCTCCTCCCCCAAGTTCGCCGAGTACGCCGAGCCCGGCCGCCTGGTGACGACCGAGTGGCTCGCCGCCCACCTGGGAGAGCCCGGCCTCGTGGTCGTCGAGTCGGACGAGGACGTCCTCCTCTACGAGACGGGCCACATTCCCGGAGCGGTGAAGGTGGACTGGCACACCGAGCTCAACGACCCGGTGGTGCGGGACTACGTCGACGGTGAGGGCTTCGCCGAGCTGCTCAGCCGCAAGGGCATCGCCCGCGACGACACGGTCGTGATCTACGGCGACAAGAACAACTGGTGGGCCGCCTACGCACTGTGGGTGTTCTCGCTCTTCGGCCACGAGGACGTGCGCCTCCTCGACGGCGGTCGTGACCGCTGGATCGCGGAGGGCCGCGAGCTGACCCGGGAGGCGACGAACCGTCCTGCCACGGAGTACCCGGTGGTGGAGCGCGACGACTCGGTCATCCGCGCATACAAGGAGGACGTGCTCGCCCACCTCGGCAATCCGCTCATCGACGTGCGCTCGCCGGAGGAGTACAGCGGCGAGCGGACCACGGCTCCCGCCTACCCGGAGGAGGGGACGCTGCGGGCCGGCCACATCCCCACCGCGCAGAGCGTGCCGTGGGCGAAGGCCGTCGCCGAGGACGGCGGCTTCAAGAGCCGTGCCGAGCTCGACGCCATCTACCGCGACGGCGCGGGGCTGCAGGACGGCGATGACGTCGTGGCCTACTGCCGCATCGGGGAGCGCTCGAGCCACACCTGGTTCGTGCTCAAGCACCTCCTCGGCTTCGAGAATGTCCGCAACTACGACGGCTCGTGGACGGAGTGGGGCAGCGCCGTGCGCGTCCCGATCGTGACGGGCACAGAGCCCGGGACCGTCTGAGGTGGGAGAATGGCGGGGATGAACGCCTCCGCCCTGCCTGACACTCTCGCCGAGATCCGCGACGGATTCCTGGAGACCCCGGAATCGGACCGCCTGCTGCTACTCCTGGAGTATGCGGACGAGCTGCCCGCCGTCTCCGACGAGGTGGCGGCGCATCCGGAGATGTGCGAGCGCGTCGCGGAGTGTCAATCGCCGGTCTACATCTACGTCGAAGTCCACGACGACGTCGTGACCATGCACGCCACGGCTCCGGAAGAGGCGCCGACGACCCGGGGGTTCGCGAGCATCCTGGTGCAGGGCCTCACCGGACTGACGGCGGACGAGGTCCTGGCGATCCCCGAGGACTACCCGCAGTCGATCGGGCTCACGAAGGCGGTGTCACCGCTGCGGATCGGCGGCATGACCGGCATGCTGATGCGCGCCAAGAACCAGGTCAGGCAGAAGCGCTGAGCCCCTGCGCCGCAAGCCACTCCGTGATCGCGGTGGTCCAGCCCTTCTCGTCGTAGTTCCAGAGCTTGGTGTGCCTCGCGACCGTGAAGCGCGGCATGGTGACGAGTTCCGGCCGCGCCTCCTGCAGGGCGTGTGAGGCGTCCGCGGGGACGAAGCCGTCGTCGTCGCTGTGCAGGATGAGGATCGGCGCGTGCAGTTCGTCGGCACGGGCGACCATATCCAGGCGGTCGAACAGGATGGGTTCGTCCGCGCCGCTGAGCTTCGCCGTGAGCGGCAGCTGCAGCGCCCCCATCGCGAGGGCGGGAAGGGGTTCACGCACCCGGGCGACCCGAGCCTGGAAGCGCAGCACGGTGCGCCAATCCACGACCGGCGACTCCAGAATGATGCCCGCGATGCGGTCGCGATAGCCGGAGTTGACCGCGGCCTGCAACGACACGGCGCCGCCCATGGACCAGCCCATCAGCACGACCCGCTCCGCGCCGTGACGCAACGCGTAGGCGATCCCGGCGTCCACGTCCCGCCACTCCGACGCCCCGAGGGCGTAGGCGCCCGCCTTGGTCCGCGGCGCCTCGCCGTCGTTGCGGTACGACACGACGAGCGTGGGCAGCCCCGCCGCATGCAGCACCGGCACGGCACGGAGGCATTCCGCCCGCGTCGTGCCGCGACCGTGCACCTGGATGACCCAGGTCGAGGAGTCCCCCGGGAAGAACCACGCGGGGCACGGCCCGGCCGGAGAGCCGATGAGCACGTTCTCCCATCGCAGGTGCAACTCGCTCGGCGACGTGTAGTAGCTGCCGCTGAACGAGGCTCCGCGGTCCACCCGGGCTCCGGGTTCGATCTTCGTGAGGAGCTTGCGCCGCACGGTGGTGCTGTCCGCGCTGAGCACCGCGCCGAGCTTGACGTAGCCGTACGTGCCCGTGGTGAAGAGGCCGTATCGCCCCGGCAGCTCGGTGTCGAGGGTGCGGCGGAGTTCGATGGTCTGCGCCCCGGTGTCGATCGCGAGGATCTCCGTGTCCTGGACGCGGCTTCGCAACGGGGTGACGACCCGACGCGCCACCGCGATCACGAGGATCCCGACGGTGGCGCCCAGGGCGAGGAGCGCGGGGACAACGATCGCAACGGCGTGCCTGAGACTCTTCATCGCCTTCCGACTCTAGCCTGTTGCCGTGACCGCACACCCCGAGGCCGGGACGCCCTTCGACGCCGCCGTCGCCGAACTGCGCGCGACCGCGTTCCGCGACGACATCGCGGTCCGCGAGATCCCCACGCCGCAGAACCTCGCGCCCTTCGCGATCGCGCTCTCCGCCGACGTCCGCCCGGGCGAGGACGGCGACTCGATATACGGCACCGGACGGTTCATCCTCCTGCACGATCCCGACGAACCGGATGCCTGGGGCGGCGCCTGGCGCATCGTGATCTTCGCCCAGGCTCCGCTGGAGACCGAGATCGGCACAGACCCCCTGCTCGCCGACGTCACCTGGTCGTGGCTCGTCGACGCGCTGGATTCTCGAGACGCGATCTACCACTCCCCGTCCGGCACGTCGACGAAGACGCTGTCGAAGGGATTCGGCGGCCTCGCCGACGAGGGAGACGGTGCACAGATAGAATTGCGGGCGTCCTGGACTCCGGAGGGCCCGTTCCGACCGCACGTCGAAGCATGGGCCGAGCTGGTCGGAATGCTGGCGGGGCTTCCGCCGGGTTCCGAGGGCATCGCCGTGATCGGCGCGCGAAAGGCTGTACGTGACTGAATACTCCGTGATCTCCGAAACCGAGGAGTTCCGCGCCGCCTGTGCTGCGCTCGCCGCAGGCACCGGCCCGGTCGCCGTCGACGTGGAGCGGGCGTCCGGCTTCCGCTACTCGCAGCGGGCCTATCTGGTCCAGGTGTTCCGGCGCGAGGCCGGGGTGTTCCTGTTCGACCCGCCCGCGATCGGCGACTTCGCTCCCCTGCAGGAGGCCATCGGCGACGTCGAGTGGGTGCTCCACGCGGCCAGCCAGGACCTCCCGTCGCTGCGCGAGCTGCACCTGGAGCCGAAGGAGATCTTCGACACCGAGCTCGCGTCCCGCCTGCTCGGTCACGACAGGGTGGGTCTGGCCGCCGTCGTCGAGGACACGCTCGGCATCACCCTGAAGAAGGAGCACTCGGCAGCCGACTGGTCGACCCGTCCGCTGCCCGACTCCTGGCTGGACTATGCCGCGCTGGACGTGCTGCACCTCGTCGACGTCCGTGACGCCCTCGTCGCCGAGCTCGAAGAACAGGGCAAGACCGCGTTCGCCGCGCAGGAGTTCGCCGCCACCCTGGCGCGCGCCCCGAAGGCCCCGCGCGAAGACCCCTGGCGGCGGCTGAGCGGGCTCCACCAGGTGCGCGGCGCCCGCAACCTCGCCGTGGCCCGCGCCCTGTGGGAGGCGCGCGAGATGTACGCGCAGCAGCAGGACATCTCGCCCGGGCGCCTCGTGCCCGACCGCTCCCTCGTCGCCGCCGTCCTCGCCAACCCCGCCTCCAAGCAGGCTCTCGCGGGAGTCAAGGAGTTCCAGGGTCGCGCGAGCCGCACCCAGCTCGACCGCTGGTGGCAGGCGATCGTCGACGGCCGTGCCGCCGAGACGCTGCCGCGCGAGCGTGTGCCCAGCGACGCGCTCCCGCCGCCCCGCGCCTGGGGCGACCGCAACCCGGACGCGGACGCCCGCCTGAAGGCCGCCCGTCCCGCCGTCGAGGCCGTCGCGGAGGAGCTGGGTATGCCCACGGAGAACCTCCTCACGCCCGAGTACCTGCGCCGGGTCGCGTGGGACGGCCCGGGCACGACGGCGGAAGAGATCGGCGCCGCGCTGTCCGCGCTCGGGGCCCGCCCCTGGCAGGTTGAACAGACTGCACAGAAGATCGCCGACGCCTTTGTAGAGGCGGCGCAATCGCCGGACACCACGTCCGCGACGGCTTCGTAGGTTCGATCCAACCGATTCCTCCCGGTTTCCGGCCGTTCATAGACTGAGGCCACCGCACTAACTTGGAGGCAGAGTGGCCGAGATCTCGGACGTCTTCTTCGTCGATGGAGTGCGCACCCCCTTCGGGCGCGCCGGCGAAAAGGGCATGTACTGGAACACCCGCGCGGATGACCTCGCCGTGAAGGCGACCATCGGCCTGATGGAGCGCAACGCGGCCGTGCCGGCGGACCGCATCGACGATGTCGCCATCGCCGCGACGAGCCAGACCGGCGACCAGGGGCTCACCCTCGGGCGGTCGGTGGCGATCCTCGCCGGACTCCCCCAGACCGTCCCCGGACTCGCGGTGGAGCGCATGTGCGCCGGCGCGATGACGAGCGTGACGACCATGGGCGCCTCGATCGGCGTGGGCATGTACGACCTCGCCCTCGCAGGCGGCGTCGAGCACATGGGTCACCACCCGATCGGCGCGAACGCCGACCCCAACCCGCGTTTCGTGGCGGAGAAGATGGTCGACCCTGGCGCCCTCAACATGGGCGTCACCGCGGAGCGCATCTTCGACCGCTTCCCGCACCTCACCAAGGAGCGCTCCGACCGCTACGGCATGCGCAGCCAGCAGAAGGTGCAGGCGGCGTACGACGCCGGCAAGATCCAGCCGGACCTCGTGTCCGTCGCGATCAAGGGTGCCGACGGTGCCTGGGGCCTCGCCACCGAGGATGAGGGCCGCCGTCCGCAGACCACGATGGAGGACCTCGCCGGCCTCAAGACTCCCTTCCGCCCACACGGTCGCGTGACCGCCGGAACGTCCTCCCCGCTCACCGACGGCGCGACGATGTCGCTGCTCGCCGGCGGCAGCGCGGTCAAGGAGCTCGGACTTGCGCCGAAGATGCGGATGGTCTCGTTCGCGTTCGCCGGTGTGCAGCCCGAGATCATGGGTATCGGCCCGATCCCGTCGACCGAGAAGGCGCTCAAGAAGGCCGGTCTGGACATCTCCGACATCGGACTCTTCGAGCTCAATGAGGCGTTCGCCATCCAGGTGATCTCCCTCCTCGACCACTTCGGCATCGACGACGACGACCCCCGCGTGAACCCGTGGGGCGGCGCGATCGCCGTGGGCCACCCGCTGGCCGCATCCGGCGTCCGCCTCATGATCCAGCTCGCGGCGCAGTTCGCCGAGCGCCCCGACGTGCGCTACGGCCTGACGGCGATGTGCGTCGGTCTCGGTCAGGGCGGATCGGTCATCTGGGAGAACCCGCACTACGACGGAAAGAAGAAGAAGTGAGCTACGACGACGTCGACTTCTCGCCCATCCAGGCGCTCACCGAGGGAGAGGTCATCACGCACTCCCCCGTGCGCGACATCCGCCTCGCGTCGGGCAAGGTCCTCGCCCTGATCACGCTGGACAACGGTCGGGACCACACCCGTCCGAACACCCTAGGTCCTGCCACCCTCACCGAACTCGGCGCGACACTCGACGGCCTGAAGAGCCGCGCGGCGGCCAGCGAGATCCAGGCGGTCGGCATCACCGGCAAGCAGTACATCATGGCCGCCGGTGCCGACCTCTCGGACATCAGCAAGGTCGGCTCCCGGGACAACGCGCGTCTGATCGCCCAGCTCGGCCACAAGGTGCTCGGGAAGCTGAGCGAGCTCGGCGTGCCGTCGTTCGCGTTCGTGAACGGACTCGCACTGGGCGGTGGCCTGGAGATCGCGCTGAACTCCACGTACCGCACGGTCGACGCCTCGGCGGCGGCCGTGGCGCTGCCCGAGGTCTTCCTCGGCATCATCCCCGGCTGGGGCGGGGCGTACCTGCTGCCGAACCTCATCGGCATCGAGAACGCCCTCGAGGTGGTCATCTCCAACCCCCTCAAGCAGAACCGCATGCTGAAGCCGCAGCAGGCCTTCGACCTCGGCATCTTCGACGCCATCTTCCCCGCTGCGACCTACCTCGAGAACTCGCTCGCCTGGGCGGACGCGGTCCTCGGCGGCACGAAGGTCGTGCGCAAGAACGAGCCGGGCAAGATCGAGCGGCTCACCAAGTGGCCGATCGCCATCAAGATGGCGCGCGGCATGCTGGAGTCCAAGATCGGCACCGTGCCGAAGTCGCCCTACGCGGCTCTCGAGCTGCTCGACAAGGCGAAGAGCGGCACCAAGGCGGAGGGCTTCGCCCGCGAGGACGAGGCTCTGGCGGAACTGGTGACCGGCGATCAGTTCGCCGCGTCGATGTACGCCTTCGACCTCGTGCAGAAGCGCGCGAAGCGTCCGGTCGGCGCCCCCGACAAGGAGCTCGCGAAGAAGGTCACCAAGGTCGGCATCATCGGTGCGGGTCTCATGGCCAGCCAGTTCGCGCTGCTGTTCGTGCGCAAGCTCCAGGTGCCCGTGCTGATCACCGACCTCGACCAGGCGCGCGTCGACAAGGGCGTCGCCTACATCCACGAGGAGATCGGCAAGCTGGAGGCCAAGGGCCGGGTGGACGCGGACACCGCGAACAAGCTGCGCGGTCTCGTCACGGGCACCACCGACAAGAGCCTCTACGCGGACTGCGACTTCGTCATCGAGGCGGTCTTCGAAGAGGTCGGCGTCAAGCAGCAGGTCTTCGGCGAGATCGAGAAGATCATCGCGGAGGACGCGGTGCTCGCCACGAACACCTCGTCGCTCTCGGTCGAGGAGATCGGCGCGAAGCTCGCCCACCCGGAGCGGCTCGTCGGCTTCCACTTCTTCAACCCGGTCGCGGTCATGCCGCTGATCGAGATCGTGAAGACGCCGACGACCGCCGACACCGCCCTGTCGACGGCGTTCGTCGTCGCCAAGAACCTCGGCAAGAACGCGGTGCTCACCGCCGATGCCCCGGGCTTCGTGGTGAACCGTCTGCTCGCGAAGGTCATGGGCGAGGCGGCGCGCGCCGTCTACGAGGGCACCCCGATCGCCGACGTCGAGAAGGCGTTCGCGCCGCTCGGCCTCCCGATGGGCCCCTTCCAGCTCATCGACCTCGTCGGCTGGAAGGTCGCCGCGCACGTGCAGGACACCATGGTGCGCGCGTTCCCCGACCGGTTCTACGCCAACGAGAACTTCCATGCCCTGGCCGAGCTCGACCAGGTCGTCGAGAAGGACAAGGGCGGCCGGGTGGTCGGCTGGACGAAGCAGGCCGAGAAGGTCCTGGCGCCCGCCGTCGGCAAGAGCCCGGCGTCGGCGGCCACGATCCTGCAGCGCGTGCAGGACGGACTCGCGACCGAGATCAAGCTGATGCTCGACGAGGGCGTGGTGCCGGAGGTCGAGGACATCGACCTGTGCCTCATCCTCGGCGCCGGCTGGCCGTTCATCGATGGTGGGGCGTCGCCGTACCTCGACCGCGAGGGGGCCGCCGAGCGCGCGTTCGGCGGCTCGTTCCACACGCCGCAGATCCGCGGTATCGAGAACCGCTGATCAGCTCTCCGCAGGGGGTCGCGCCACCGGCGCGGCCCCCTGTGTCGTCCCCGATGCCGGCCGAGTATCCGGCTCGCCGCGTCGTGGCCAGTGCGACAGGGCGTGCTCCGCGAGGGCGGTGATGGTCAGGGACGGGTTCACCCCCGGATTCGCGGGTACGGCGGCTCCATCGACGACGTGCAGCCCCGGGTGTCCCCAGACGCGCTGATACTCGTCCACGACCCCCTCCTCCGGCGAGCCGGAGATCACCGCCCCGCCGAGGAAGTGCGCGGTGAGCGGGATCCCGAAGACCTCCGGCCAGGAGCCGCGCGGCTCGGTGGGCACTCCGCCCTCGCGCTGCAGGCGGGCAGCGATGGCACGGGCGGCACGATGCGCCTCGGGGAGGTGGCTGGGGTTCGGTGCGCCGTGCCCCTGGGCGCTCGTGAGCTGCACGCGCCCGAAGCGCCGCCGCAGCGACAGCGTGAGCGAGTTGTCGGCGGTCTGCATGACGAGCGCGATGATCCCCCGCTCGCTCCAGCGCCGGAGGGAGGCGAGGCGCAGGGCCCGCGCGGGACGGCGCAGCACCTGCCCCGCGAGCGCGGCGAGGCGACCCGGCAGGGCGCGGTCACCGGGGACCAGCACGGTGGCGAGAGCGCCCATCAGGTTCGATCCCGGACCGTAGCGGACGTTCTCGACATGGGTGCGGTCGTCCACGTGGAAAGAGGTGGTGATCGCCACGCCCCGCGCCACCTCCACCCGCTCCGGCACGCGAACCGCGACGGCGCCGTCCAACGCCTCCGAGTTCGTCCGGGTGAGCCGGCCCACGGCGTCGGAGATCCGCGGGAGCGCGCCAGACGCCTTCATCCGATGGAGGAGCTGCTGGGTGCCCCAGGTCCCCGCCGCCAGCACGACCTCTCGCGCGGTGACGGTCTGCTCACGCCGCCGGAACCAGGCACCACTCCGTCGTGTCGTGACGGAGAAGCCGCCGTCCGGCAGCTCACGCACCTCGGTGACGGTGCGCAGCGGCTCGATGACCGCCCCGCGGCGCTCGGCCAGGGCAAGGTAGTTCTTCACGAGGGTGTTCTTCGCGCCGACGCGGCAGCCGACCATGCAGTTCCCACAGAGCGTGCAGCCCGTGCGCTCCGGACCCTCGCCGCCGAAGAACGGATCGGCGACCCGCTGCCCCGGCTCCCCGAACCACACGCCGACCGGGGCTCGGCGAAAAGTCGCACCCACCCCGAGGTCCTCCGCGGCTCCCGCCATGATCCGCTCCACAGGACCCTCGTGCGGATAGCGCTCCACCACGCCGAGCATGCGCTTGGCCGTGGCGTAGTGCGGGGCCAGTGCCGCGCGCCAGTCTCGGATCGACGCCCACTGAGCGTCGGAGAAGAACGCCGCGCCGGGTTCGTACAGCGTGTTCGCGTAGTTGAGCGACCCCCCGCCCACGCCCGCCCCCGCGAGGATCATGACGTGCGGGAGCCGGTGGATGCGCTGCACCCCGAAGCACCCGAGCGCCGGTGCCCAGAGGTAGCGACGGACGTCCCAGCTCGTCTTCGCGAAGTCCTCGTCGGCGAAGCGCCGCCCGGCCTCGAACACACACACGCGGTAGCCCTTCTCCGTGAGCCGGAGGGCCGCGACGGAGCCGCCGAAGCCCGACCCGACGATGACGACGTCCTCATCGAACATGCGCGTCCCTCCGCTCCGCCCGGGTCATGACCGTCAGTGCCCCCGCCCGGACCGAGATCGTGCAGGAATCCTCCCCCACGCGCTCGCCGTCCGCGTAGGCCACGAGGCCCGGAGCGGAGACCGCGACGGTGCGGGCGCGGAGGTGCTGCACCTCGGGCCGCGCGAGGTGCGTCCCGCGCAGGAGGAAGGGGAACAGGCGCAGCAGCCGGAGGCGGCCGAGGGGGCCCACGGCGACGACGTCGAGGGCGCCGTCGTCCGGGGCCGCGCCCACGCAGACCGGCATCCCCCCGCCGTAGCTGGCCGTGTTCCCGACCGCCACGAGGGTGCCGCGGGCCGGGGTCATCGGGCCGTCATCGGCACGGATCGTGAAATCGAGGGGACGCAGCCGGATGAGCTCGATCAGCAGCGCAAGGTAGTAGCGCAGCGCGCCGGAGGGCCAGCGGAGACGGTTGGTGCGATCGCTCACCCGGGCGTCGAAACCCAGAGCCGCCACGGTGAGGAACAGCGAGGTGCCCGTCGCAGTCCGCACCTCGCCGATGTCGATGGCACGGGGCACGCCGGTCAGCGCGAGCTCGACCGCCTCCGCCACGTCCGCGCGCGGCAGCCCGAGTGCGCGCGCCAGGTCGTTCCCCGTGCCGGCGGGGACCACCGTGACCGGGACGCCCGCGGCGCACACGAGCTCGAGGATGCCGGAGAGGGTGCCGTCGCCGCCGACCACGACGAGTCCGTCGGGTGCCGCGTCCAGCGCGGCCCCGGCCAGTCGCCTCGTGTCCGCAGCCGACTCTCCGACATAGACGCGGACGACCGCGCCCCGCTGCCGCAGATGATCGAGCGTCTCCTGCGCGACACGCTGTCCGCGGCCCTTGCCGGACAGCGGGTTCGACAGCACCGCGATGTGACCCATGTCAGACGGTCGCCCTGTGCCCGCCGTCGACGAGGACGGCGCCCGGGTTCATGATGCCGCGAGGATCGAGTTCCCGCTTCACGGCGGTGAGGATCCGCACGCCGGTGTCCCCGATCTCCTGCGCGAGCCAGGGGGCGTGATCGCGACCCACGGCGTGATGATGGCTGATCGTCCCGCCGTTCGCGAGGATCGCGTCGTTCACCCTGCCCTTCACGACGGTCCAGGCGCCGAGCGGATCCTGTCGCAGCCCGGCGAGCACCGTGAAGTAGAGGGACGCGCCGGTCGGGTACACGTGCGAGACATGACACATGACGTACGAGCGGGCGTCCGCCGCGTCGAAGCCGTCCCGCAGCGCCCCCTCGACCGCTTCCTTCAGAGTGCGCAGGTTCGACCAGGTGGTCGCGGTCTCCAGCGTCTCGCAGAACACCCCGGCATCGAGCAGTGCGTCACGCAGGTACGGACCGTCGAAGCGTCCCGCCGCCCATTCCTCCGCGTCGCCGGTGCCCGCAGACCGTCCACCCGCCGCGGCGAGGATCTCCGTGGTCCGGTCCCGGCGTGCCGCGGCGTCGTCGCCCTCGAACACCGTCACGACGCTCGCCCCCTTCGCAAGAGCCTTCCCGATCCGGCCGACCTGGGCGAGGCTCACGGCGGTCTCGGCTTCATCCGAGAGCCGGATGACCGTAGGGCCGGCCCCTTGCTGGACGACCCGGCGGAGCGCATCGGCGCCGCGGTCGAAGTCCGGAAAGGTCCACGACTCGAAGATCCGCGCCGTCGGTACCGGGTGCACGCGGACGCGGACCTCCGTGATCACGCCGAAGATCCCCTCGGAGCCCAGGAAGAGGCGGAGGAGATCCGGCCCGGCCGCCGATCCCGGCGCGCGGCCGAGGTCGAGATCCCCCGTGGGCGTCGCGACGCGGATCCCGGTCACCATCGCGTCGAAGCGCCCGTTGCCCGCCGAGTTCTGTCCGGACGACCGAGCGGCGGCGAAACCGCCGATGGTCGCATACCGGAAGCTCTGCGGGAAGTGCCCCAGCTCGAACCCGTGCGCCGACAGCAGCGCTTCGGCCTCGGGTCCGGTCGTGCCTGCTGCGAGGGTCGCCTCGCCGCTCACTTCGTCGAGCCGGAGCAGCCCGGAAAGCCGGCGCAGGTCCAGGCTGAGCACCGCACGATGTCGGCCGGTCTCCGGGTCCAGCGCCCCGACGACGCTCGTTCCCCCGCCGAAGGGGATCACGGCGATCCCGCGCTCCCCCGCCAGCGCGAGGCAGGCGCGGACGGCGTCGTGGTCCGCGGGGAACACGACGGCATCGGGGGCGTCCTGCTCGACAGCCCGCCGCCGCAGGAGATCGGGCGTGGAGCGCCCCCCGGCATGCCGAAGGCGCATCGACGTCGTGGCATCGACCGCGTCTGGACCGACCGCGGCCACCAGCGCGTCGAGATCATCGACCGTCAGCCGGGAGGGCCGTACACGCACGTCGTCCAGCGCGGGCGGACGCGGCGGGCGGGGAACACGGCCCAGCAGCAGGGGCAGCAGGCCCCGGACCGCGAGAGGGAGGTCCTTCGCCCTTTCCGGGTCCCCCCAGCCGTTCCAGCGCATCTCGGGCCTGTCGGCTCCTCTGCCGTTCCGCTGCTCCATGGGTTACAGTGTGACACATCATGGAAGAACGTCAACCTTCGGATGTTCCCTCGGAAGCCTTCACTCCCGCCTGGGATGCCACGCAACGCCGAGTCCTCGACGCTGCGGACGACCTGCTCGTCCGCAGCGGTGTCCACGGTGTGACCATCGCCGCACTCGCCCGGCGCTCCGGCCTCAGCCGTCCCACCATCTACCGGACCTGGCGCGACGCCGACGACGTCGTCCGTTCCGCGCTCCTGCGGCGGGTCGCCGACCTCCTCCAGGAGTTCCCGGCGAAGGTCGAATCCCGGGATGCGCTCGTCGCCGATGTGCTGCAGTTCACCTCCCTCTTCCGGGGTGACCCGGTGTACGGCCGTCTCCTCGAGGAGGAACCCGAGGCGTTCACGCGGTACACGCTGCACCGGGTGGGCTCCAGCCAGCGGCTCATCCTCCGGTGGCTGGCCGACGCGATCGCAGCGGCACAGGCCCAGGGCTCGGTACGCGCGGGCGAACCCGGCGAGATCGCCGTCATGCTGCTCCTGATCGCCCAGTCCGCCGTGCTGTCGCACGGCACGGTGGCCGACCTCATCGACGAGCAGGCCTGGGAACGCGAGCTCCGCGCCGCGCTGGACGGCCACCTGCGGCCATGACCTCCGCCTCGACCGCTCTCAACGCGCTGCGCCGCCGAAGCGAGCTCGTGGCCGCGGCCGACGACACGTGCGACCTCCTCGTGGTCGGTGGCGGGATCACCGGAACGGGCGTGGCCCTGGACGCCGCGTCGCGCGGTCTCCGTGTGACCCTCATCGAGGCGGAGGACCTCGCCTTCGGGACGAGCCGGTTCAGCTCGAAGCTCGTCCACGGCGGCCTGCGGTACCTCGCGACGGGCGACGTGGCGACGGCGCGCGAGAGTGCGCGGGAGCGGCATCTGCTGATGTCGGTGATCGCACCCCACCTCATCCGTCCGCTCGGACAGCTGCTCCCGTTCGCCCCCGGTGTCAGCGGCCGCCAGCGGGGGGCCGGGGCGGCGGGGATGGCCATGGGGGACCTCCTCCGCCTGCAGGCGCGCACGAGCGCGAAGACCCTCCCGGGGCCGCACCCCGTCGGGACGGCGAGGGCCCTGCGCCTGTTCCCCGCCCTGAACCCCCGCGGACTCCGCGGCGGCATGGTCACCTACGACGGCCAGCTGTCCGATGACGCCGCCCTCGTCATGGCTGTCGCCCGCACGGCTGCCGGTCTCGGCGCGCGGATCCTCACGCGAGTCCGCGCCGAGCGGCTGCACGCCGACGGGGCCACGGCGACGGACATGCTCACCGGGGAACGCATCGATATCCGGGCACGGGCGGTCGTCAACGCCACCGGGGTGTGGGCGGCGACCCTCGACAAGGGTCTCACAGTGCGCCCGAGCCGCGGCACCCACATCGTCCTGGACGCCGCGGATCTCGGCGATCCGGCCGCTGCGCTGACCATCCCGCTGGAAGGTTCCATCAGCCGCTATGTGTTCGCCCTGCCACAGCGCGGCGGGCGTATCATCGTCGGTCTCACCGATGTCGACGCGCCGGGCCCCATCCCCTCCGTCGCCGAGCCCACCGAGGCCGAGATCAGCTTCCTCCTGGAGACGCTGAACCGCCTGCTCGCGGTGCCAGTGGCGCGGGACCGCGTCCGTGGGGCCTTCGCCGGCCTCCGCCCGCTCGTAGACACCGGAGCAGCCGAGACCGCGGACGTCTCCCGTCGTCACCTCGTGCGCGCCTCCGAGTCCGGCATCATCTCCGTCCTCGGCGGCAAGCTGACGACTTACCGCCGGATGGCGGAAGATACCGTGGACCTGGCGGTGCAGCAGCGAGGCCTCCTGGCCGGTCCCAGCAGCACCGCGACGCTGCGCCTGATCGACGATCCCGCACCGGGTGACGGCTCGCAGGACGGCATCGCCGAGGGCACCACTCTCTCCCGCGCCGCCGTCGAGCACGCCGTCCGATTCCAGGGCGCGCTCACGGCAGCCGATGTGCTGGACCGCCGCACGCGGATCGGACTCATCCCCGACGAGCGCGCCCGCGCCCTTGCCGTAGTGGAACAGATCGTCGCCGAGACGGTGGCCGACCTCGGCTGACCGACGGGGAGTCCTGCTCGGGAAACGCGTCAGTGGCGCTCGTGGAGCGGGAGCTCGATCGCGCCGGTCTCGCCGGCGTGGCGGGCCTTCGGGATGCGGGTGCCCAGCACCTGTGCCACGACGTCCTGGGCGATCTTCGAGGCCGTGAGCCCGGCGTCGGCGAGGATCTGATCACGCGAGGCGTGGTCGATGAACTCGTCGGGAAGACCCAGCTCGTCCACCGCCGTGTCGATGCCCGCCTCGCGGAGCACCTGCCGCACGCGCGTGCCGATGCCGCCCACGCGGATGCCGTCCTCCAGCGTGATCACCAGGCGATGCCTCGCCGCGAGCTCGACGACCGAGGGCTGCACCGGGATCGCCCACCGCGGGTCGATCACGGTGGCGCCGATGCCCTGGGCGCGCAGCCGCTCCGCCACGTCGACGGCCAGGGAGGCGAAGGGGCCGATGGCGACGATGAGGACGTCTTCGCCCTCGCCGCGCGCCAGCACGTCCACGCCGTCCGAGAGGCGCTCGAGCGCCGGCAGATCGGCGGAGACGTCGCCCTTCGGGAAGCGGATGACGGTCGGAGCGTCCTCGACGGCGACCGCTTCGTCCAGCGCCTCGGTCAGTCGTGCACCGTCACGGGGTGCGGCGATGCGGATATGCGGGACGATCTGCAGCATGGCGAGATCCCACATGCCGTGGTGGCTGGGACCGTCGGGACCCGTGACGCCGGCCCGATCGAGCACGAAGGTGACGCCCGCGCGGTGCAGCGCGACGTCCATGAGCACCTGGTCGAACGCCCGTCCCATGAACGTGGCGTACACGGCGACGACCGGGTGCAGGCCGCCGTAGGCGAGTCCGGCGGCCGAGGCCACCGCGTGCTGCTCGGCGATGCCGACGTCGTAGACACGGTCGGGGAAGCGCTCCGCGAAGGGAGCGAGACCGGTGGGCCGGAGCATCGCCGCAGTGATGGCGATCACGTCCGAGCGGCGTTCCCCGACCTTCACGAGAGCGTCGGAGAAGACGTCGGTCCACCCGCGGCCGCCCGAGGACAGCGTCTCCCCCGTCGTCGGGTCGATCTTTCCGACCGCGTGGAACTGGTCGGCCTCATCGTCACGGGCCGGCTGGTAGCCGCGGCCCTTCTCGGTGATCGCGTGCACGATGACCGGAGCGCCGTACGACTTCGCCAGTTCCAGGGTCTCCAGCAGGGCGGGAAGGTCGTGACCGTCGACCGGACCGAGGTACTTGATGTCGAGGTTGGAGTACAGGGCCTCGTTGTTCGTGAACCGGGAGAGGAAGCCGTGAGTGCCGCCCCGCACGCCGCGGAACACCGCGCGGCCCACCGGCCCGAACGCGCGGAACAGGCGATCGGACTTGTGATGGAGGTCCTTGTAGGCCGCCGCGGTGCGGACCCGGTTGAGGAAGCGGGACATGCCGCCGATGGTCGGCGCGTAGGAGCGGCCATTGTCGTTGACGACGATCACGAGGTTGCGGTCGTTGTCGTCGGAGATGTTGTTCAGCGCCTCCCACGTCATGCCGCCGGTCAGCGCACCGTCGCCGACGACCGCGACGACGTGTCGGTCCGCGCGACCCGTCGCGGTGAGCGCCCGGGACACACCATCGGCCCAGCTCAGCGAGCTGGAGGCGTGGGACGACTCGACGACGTCGTGGGGGCTCTCCGCACGCTGCGGGTAACCGGCGAGACCCTCCCGGACGCGGAGCTTCGAGAAGTCCTGACGGCCGGTGAGGATCTTGTGGACGTAGGACTGGTGGCCGGTGTCGAAGATGAAGGGATCGTCCGGGGACGAGAACACGCGGTGCAGGGCGATCGTCAGCTCGACGACGCCGAGGTTCGGACCGAGGTGACCGCCCGTCTGCGAGACGTTCTCGACGAGGAAAGCCCGGATCTCCGCAGCGAGTTCTTCCAGTTGCTCCGGCGAGAGTCGATCAAGATCGCGCGGTCCAGAGATGCTCGGAAGAATGGGCATCTGCGCCTCCTCACAGGCCTCGGCAGAGCGTCCGAAGGGGTGCGGACGTCTTCCCGATCCTACCGCTCGGAGCCGGGAATCCCCCGAGGGCGGGAGACCCTTGACACGCCGAAGGGGCCCGTGTCCGTGGACACGGGCCCCTTCGGCGTCGCGGCTCAGACGAGCGAGCGCAGCACGTACTGCAGGATGCCGCCGTTGCGGTAGTAGTCCGCCTCACCGGGGGTGTCGATGCGGACGACCGCGTCGAACTCCACCGGCTCCTTGCCCTCGGGCGAGTGCTCGCTCGGGGTGGCGGTGACCTTGACCGTCTTCGGGGTGACGCCGTTGTTGAGCTCCTCGAGTCCCGTGATCGAGACGATCTCGGTGCCGTCGAGACCCAGCGACTCCCAGCTCTCGCCGGCGGGGAACTGCAGCGGGACGACGCCCATGCCGATGAGGTTGGAGCGGTGGATACGCTCGAAGCTCTCCGTGATCACGGCCTTGACGCCCAGGAGGCTCGTGCCCTTGGCCGCCCAGTCACGGGACGAGCCGGAGCCGTACTCCTTGCCACCGAAGACGACGAGCGGGGTGCCCTGCTCGGCGTAGTTCATGCACGCGTCGTAGATGTACGACTGCGGGCCGCCCGGCTGCGTGAAGTCGCGGGTGTAGCCACCCTCGACGACCTGTCCGTCGTTCACGGCCGAGACCATGAGGTTCTTCAGGCGGATGTTCGCGAAGGTGCCGCGGATCATGACCTCGTGGTTGCCGCGACGCGAGCCGAAGGAGTTGAAGTCCTTGCGGTCGACGCCGTGCTCCGTGAGGTACTGGGCCGCGGGGGTGCCCGGCTTGATGTTTCCGGCGGGCGAGATGTGGTCGGTGGTGACCGAGTCGCCGAGCGTCGCCATGACGCGCGCACCCTCGATGTCCTTCACCGGGGTGAGCTCCATCGTCATGCCGTCGAAGTACGGGGCCTTGCGCACGTAGGTCGAGTTCTCGTCCCACTGGAACGTGTCGTCGTCCGGCGTGGGCAGGTTGCGCCAGCGCTCGTCACCGTCGAACACGGTGGCGTACTGCTTGATGAACTGGTCGCGCGAGATCGACGAGTCGACGATCTCCTGCACCTCGTCCGGCGAAGGCCAGATGTCCTTGAGGAACACGTCGTTGCCGTCCGCGTCCTTGCCGAGCGCGTCGGTCTCGAAGTCGAAGTGCATCGAGCCGGCGAGGGCGTACGCGATGACCAGCGGCGGGCTGGCCAGGTAGTTCATCTTCACGTCCGGGCTGATGCGACCCTCGAAGTTGCGGTTGCCCGAGAGGACGGCCGTGACCGCGAGGTCGTGCGAGTTGATCGCCTCGGAGACCTCTTCGATCAGCGGACCGGAGTTTCCGATGCAGATGGTGCAGCCGTAGCCGACGGTGTAGAAGCCGAGACCCTCGAGGTCCTTGTCCAGACCCGACTTCTCGTAGTAGTCCGTGACGACCTTCGAGCCGGGGCCGAGCGTGGTCTTGACCCACGGCTTCTGCTTGAGGCCCTTCTCCCGCGCCTTGCGGGCGAGGAGACCGGCGGCGATCATGACCGACGGGTTGGACGTGTTGGTGCACGACGTGATGGCGGCCAGCGTCACGGCGCCGTTGTCGAGGGTGTACTTCTCGCCCTCGGGAGTCGTGACCGGCACGGGGTTCGACACGTTGGCCGGCGCACCGCTGCTGATGTGCACGGGACGCGTGGTCGGCTCCTCCTCGCCGGGGACCTGACCGGGGTCGGACGCCGGGAAGGAGTGCTTGGACTCGAGGTCGACGATGTCGTCGCTGGTCGAGGCCGTGGCGTAGTTCAGGATGTCCTGCTCGAACTGCGTCTTCGCCTCCGAGAGGAGGATGCGGTCCTGCGGGCGCTTCGGGCCGGCGATCGACGGGACGACCGTGCTCAGGTCGAGTTCCATGTACTCGCTGAAGACCGGCTCGTGGGAGGCGTCGTGCCAGAGCTTCTGCTCCTTGGCGTAGGCCTCCACGAGCGCGACGGCCTCGTCGCTGCGGCCGGTGAGGCGCAGGTAGTCGAGGGTGACGTCGTCGATCGGGAAGATCGCGGCGGTCGAGCCGAACTCGGGCGACATGTTGCCGATCGTCGCACGGTTCGCGAGCGGCACCGAGGCGACGCCCTCGCCGTAGAACTCGACGAACTTGCCGACGACGCCGTGCTTGCGCAGCATGTCGGTGATGGTCAGCACCACGTCGGTCGCGGTCACACCCGCGGGGATCTCACCCGAGAGCTTGAAGCCGACGACGCGCGGGATGAGCATCGACACGGGCTGGCCGAGCATCGCGGCCTCGGCCTCGATGCCGCCGACGCCCCAGCCGAGCACGCCCAGTCCGTTGACCATCGTGGTGTGCGAGTCGGTGCCGACACAGGTGTCGGGGTAGGCCTGGAGGACGCCGCCGTTGGTGCGGTCGTAGATGACCTTCGCCAGGTGCTCGATGTTCACCTGGTGGACGATGCCGGTGCCGGGGGGCACGACCTTGAAGTCCTGGAACGCGGTCTGGCCCCAGCGCAGGAACTGGTACCGCTCGCCGTTCCGCTCGTACTCGATCTCGACGTTGCGCTCGAGGGCGTTCTCGGTGCCGAACAGGTCGGCGATGACGGAGTGGTCGATGACCATCTCGGCCGGCGAGAGCGGGTTGATCTTGTTCGGGTCGCCGCCGAGCGCCGTCACGGCCTCGCGCATGGTGGCGAGGTCGACGATGCAGGGCACACCGGTGAAGTCCTGCATGACCACACGCGCCGGCGTGAACTGGATCTCGGTGTTGGGCTCCGCGTTGGCGTCCCAGGACCCGAGCGCCTCGATCTGCGCCTTCGTGACGTTCGCGCCGTCCTCGGTGCGGAGCAGGTTCTCCAGGAGGACCTTGAGGCTGAAGGGGAGCTTGTCGAAACCGGGCACCGTGTCGATGCGGAAGATCTCGTAGTCGGTGCTGCCGACCGTCAGGGTGCTCTTGGCACCGAAGCTGTTCACCGTGGACACGAATCCGTCTCCTTCTATTCGGATGGGAGCGACAGGCGCCTCCATCTTGCTCGCCGGTGCGGCCGCGCGGCTAGCAAGGGGGACCTAACCAGTCTGCTCCGCGCAGGTCACCGGCGAAAGCCCGTGATTTATCTTGATGTCGAGATAAATCTATCACGCCGCCGCGGGGTCGTCGTGCGACGACGCGCGGGGATAGAGCGCGCGGACGACCAGCCACGTCACGGCGATCAGGGGCGCGAACAACGGCAGTCCCATCACGAGCTTGAGGGTCCCGAGGGCGGTGACGTCACCGGCCAGGTACAGCGGGAACTGCACGATCAGCCGCGCGAAGAACAGCGTGGCCCAGGCGATGCCGAGCCAGAAGAAGGCCCGCCGCTTGCGACGATCCGCACGCCAGGCGGTGCCCTCCCCCATGAGGAAGCCGACCGTGAGACCGATGACCGACCAGCCGACGAGAGCCGAGACGAGGATCGCCGAGCCGTAGACCGCGTTGGTGATGAGGCCGGGAACGAAGTTGTCCTCGCCGCGGCCCGTCCACAGCGCCAGACCGGCGGCGGCCACGGCCGCGATCAGTCCGCCGAGGGCGGCCGACGGCGGCGACTTCTGCACCAGCCGGACGACGGTGAACACGGCGGCCAGACCGACGGACACTCCGAGGGGCAGCAGCAGGGGCTCAGGCCGAAGGGTGAACAGGATCACGAACGCGAGGCTCGGCAGCACCGACTCCAGGATCCCGCGCCAGCCGCCCATGGCCGACCAGACCACCTTGTGCGTGCTCGCGCTTTCGGACGGATCGAGCCCGGCCTTGCGCGCGGCGCCGCCGAGTGCTGCTCCGAGGATCTCCGACGCGCTCTGCGTGCGTGGCTCCTCGGCGTCCGGCGTGGTCACGCGGAGCCCGGCGTCGCCGGCATCTTCAGGGGAATGAGGTCGCGCGGCGGCATGGGCGCTCCCCCGCGGACGACGACGATCGAGCGGAAGAGGTCCTCGACCTTCGCCGCGGCCTCGGGGTCGGACGCCGCCGCTCCGCCGATCACGCCGCGGAGGAACCAGCGCGGGCCGTCGATGCCGATGAAGCGCGCCAGACGCAGGCCGGAGCCCTCGCTGGCCGTGGCGGGGACCTCGGCGAGGAGTTCCTTGCCGAGCGGACCCTCCCGCTCCTCGACGCGACCGCCCTGCGCCTTCACCTGGTCGCGGAGCTGGACCCGCGTCTCATCCCACAGACCGCCGCTCCGCGGAGCCGCGAACGGCTGCACCTGGAGCGACGACTCGGCGTAGTCGAGCCCGACCGCCACGATGCGCTTGCTCTGCTCCTCGACCTCGAGCCGCAGGTTCAGTCCCTCGCGCGGCAGGATCTTGATCCCGCCGAGGTCGATGTACGGGCGGACGGGGTTCGCCTCGGAGTCGTCGAACGGGCCCTCGGTGGCGCGGTTCTCGGGCGCCGACTTGGAAGGAGTGTCGTTGCTGTCGGTCATTTCGCCTGTCCTGCTTCGTTCTCGGGAGTCTGTGCCTGGTAGCCGGTCGAGCCGAATCCGCCGGCGCCGCGGACGCTGTCCGGAAGCTCGTCGACCGGGAGGAACCGGGCGCGGGTGACGGGCATCACGATGAGCTGTGCGATGCGATCGCCGACGGCGACATCGTACGCGCTGTGGATGTCCGTGTTGATCAGACTGACCTTGATCTCGCCCCGGTAGCCGGCGTCGACGGTGCCCGGCGAGTTCACGATCGAGATGCCGTGCTTCGCCGCGAGACCGCTCCGGGGCACCACGAAGGCCGCATAGCCGTCCGGCAGCGCGATGCGCACGCCCGTGGGCACGAGAGCCCGCTCCCCCGGCTCGAGCCGTACGGCCTCGGCGGCCACGAGATCGGCTCCGGCGTCGCCCGGATGCGCATAGCCGGGGACCACTGCGGCGATAATGGGGACATCAACGGAATCGGTCACCCCATGAGGCTAATGCAGAACCCCGCAACGGACGCACGTCCCCGCTACCACGAACGCCTGGCCCCCAGCCTGTGGCTGCTGGTCACGATCGCCCTGGCGGGACCGATGGTGTCCCTCATCTTCGTGCCGGTCGGCTCGACCTTCGCGCTGCTGCTCGGCGGAGCGGTGTCCGCGCTGCTCGTGGTGGCGGCCATCGCCCTGGCTCCGGTCGTCTCGGTGCAGGACGACGTACTCCGCGCCGGGCCTGCTCACATCGACGTGCGCTATCTCGGCGAGCCGATGGCTTTGAACGGCGAGGACGCGCGCAGCGCCAGAGGACCCGAGCTCCCCGCACGCGGCTGGCACCTCATCCGTGGCGGCATCGATGGAGTCGTCGTGGTGCCGAACACCGACGAGGCGGACCCCGTCGTCGCCTGGACGATCTCGACACGCACCCCGGACCGCCTCGCCGCGGCCATCCGCGCCGCACGGGACTGACCGCACCCGCAGACGACAGCGCGCCCCTGACCTGGATGGTCGGGGGCGCGTGGGGCGTCGCTCAGAGGGCTGCTCAGGCAGCGCACTCCTTGCAGATGGGGCCATCGGGTCCCTCGTGGTCGAGCTGCGAGCGGTGCTTCACGAGGAAGCAGCTCATGCAGGTGAACTCGTCCTGCTGCGCGGGCAGCACGACGACATCCAGCTCGAGGTCGGAGAGGTCCGCGCCAGGGAGGTCGAAGCTCGACGGGTTGTCGGAGTCCTCGTCTCCGGTCGTGCCGGACAGCTTGTCCGGCACACGCTCCTTGAGGGCTTCGATCGACTCGGAGTCGTCTTCACTCTTTCGGGGAGCGTCGTAATCGGTTGCCATGCGGTGAATCTCCACTTTCATGGTGCGAGTGGGCGGGTGCGCCGTCGGGTAATCGGCGGCCATAGTTTGCATGACCGGCGGGCGTTTCGCAAATGCCCTCCCATGCGACAGGGCAAACTCACGGCACGCCCGCCGTATTCCCCGTTCCGGCCAGCCCGGCGTGACACCATGAACGCACACCCATCAGAGGGGCATTCGCATGGAAAACGTCACCATCGTCGGCACAGAGGCAGGAGTGCTCGTCCTCGCTACCGAGGCGGGCGAGCGGTTCGCGCTGCCCATCGACGCCGTGCTGCAGCGGGAGATCCGCCGCGCGACGCGCCAGGCCGAGCCGGCCGCCCAGAAGCTCGCTGCGAGTCCACGCGACATCCAGGCACAGATCCGCGCCGGTCTCACCGCCGCGGAGGTCGCGGAGCTCCTCGGGATCAGCGTCGACGACGTCGCCCGGTTCGAGGGCCCCGTCCTCGCCGAGCGCGAGCACATCATCGGCCAGGCGCTCGCCGTGCCCGTCCTCATCGGCAGCGAGGTCGAGCCGGATGCGCAGCCCACCTTCGGAGCCGCGATCCGCGCCAAGCTCGCCGAGGTGGCCGCGTCGTCCGAACGCTGGGCCAGCTGGAAGGAGGAGTCCGGTTGGATCATCAAGCTGGAGTTCTCCGCCAACGACGTCGAGCATGACGCCCGCTGGAGCTTCGATCCGCGGCGCAGCGCCCTCTCCCCCCTGAACGCCGACGCCACGCAGCTCTCCCGCCAGGGTTCGCTCCCGGAGGGCCTCATCCCGCGCCTGCGGGCGGTGGAGGCGGACCGTGCCGCTTCCCCCTACAAGGACGACAGCCGCTTCGACTCCGGTGCCTTCGGTCCTCGTCTGGTCCCGGCTCCGGTTGCAGAGGCCGACGAGCCGGCGCAGCCCGAGCGGTCGGCGCCGGCGGTCCAGGACGCCGCGATCAACCGCGCACCCGACTCCGCCTCGACGAGTCCGGAGACCGCCGACCTCCTCGAAGCCCTGCGCCGCCGTCGCGGCCAGCGGGAACCGTCGCCGATCGAGCACGAGATCGAGGAGACTCCGGAAGAGTCCGACCCCATCGCTCTGTTCGCCGCCCTGGAGGAGCCGGACGACGAGCCCGAGGCCCCCGAGCCCGCGCCGCGTCAGCCTGCTTCCGGGGACAGCGACGGCAGCGGGCGTCGGCGCCGCCGGAACGCGATGCCGTCGTGGGACGAGATCGTCTTCGGAGCGCGCACCGACGAGTGATCGGTTCCCGGTCGAGCCTCAGGAGGCGAACGATCCGAACCGCAGGAAGGGAACCCGCGTCTCATCCGGCGTGAGCGCCCCGTGCTGCCCCACCATGCCGCGATTGCGCTGGTCGTCGGCAGTGCCGTCGTAGAGTGCCCGGACTCCCGTGGCGATGACCAGGACGTCGCCGATGCGATCCAGGACCTCGTCTCGCACGACCGGACCGAAGAGCCCGGCCTCCACCGCCTCCGCGCGGGTGACGACATCGGCCGCGCCCTCGAGGTCGCGGCGAAGCCGCGTCGCAACCAGAGCGGCATCGGCGTCCGGCTCAGAGTAGAGGTGCAGCATGCGGGGTTCTCCGCCCACGTGACGGATTCCCGCGAGATGCGACTCCTCGAGCACTACCTGACGGTGGAACGGCACATCGACCATCCCGTGATCCGAGGTCACGACCACGCCGACCCGCGGGGGGACGCGGAGCGACAGCGCCCCGTCGATCCGCTCCAACGCGGCCACCCACTCGGCGGACGCGACACCGTGCTTGTGCCCCGCCTTGTCGACCTCGGGGAGGTAGCAGTACACCAGCGAGCCCGGATGCTCCGCGGCCAGCGTGTAGGCGACCTCGACCCGCTCCTCCGGCGTCGCGGCAGACACGAAGGTCGCTCCCCGCAACGTCGCCCGCGTGAAGCCGCTGTGCGCGTAGGTCGCGAGTCCGACGGCGAACGTCTCCTGTCCGACCGACGCCGCGCGCTCGAACACGGTGGGCGTCCCCTGCCAGGTGAGGGGATCCAGGCCGTCCGTCTCCCACCCGCTGAGCTGGTTCACGAGCACGTCCCGTTCCGGATCCCTGACCCGGTACCCGACGAGGCCGTGCTCCCCCGGCCAGGCACCCGTGGTGAGGCTGGTCAGCGCCGCCGCCGTCGTCGTCGGGAACACCGTCTGGGCGACGTCCTTCTTGGTCATGGATGCGGTGAGCGACCGGGCATGACCGGCGTGGCCCCTGAGGCTGATCGCCCCGAGGCCGTCGATCACCACGAGCACGGCCGAATCGGCGCTCGGCAGCGTGGCGGATTCGCCTCGGAGAGCGGAGCGAAGGTCGTCCGCCACCCCGACGACGCTCCGGGCGCCGGGCGGCACGGACGGTAGCATGAAGGGCATCCGAGCCAGTCTGACACAGGCTCCCGTACGCCCTCAGGAAGTCCATGCCGAAAACCCCGCCGCCCGAGCCCGTCGAGGAACGCATCCAGGACATCGATCTCTCTCACGAGATGCAGGGATCCTTCCTGGAGTACGCGTACTCCGTCATCTACTCGCGGGCACTCCCCGACGCCAGAGACGGCCTCAAGCCGGTGCAGCGCCGCATCCTGTTCCAGATGGCCGAGATGGGCCTGCGCCCGGACCGCGGTCATGTGAAGAGCGCCCGCGTCGTGGGCGAGGTCATGGGAAAGCTGCACCCCCACGGCGACTCGGCCATCTACGACGCGCTCGTCCGCCTCGCGCAGGAGTGGGCCCTCCGGGTGCCGCTCGTCGACGGTCACGGCAACTTCGGCTCCTTGGACGACGGCCCCGCCGCCGCCCGGTACACCGAGGCGCGCCTCGCCGCGCCCGCGCTGTCGCTCACCGAGAACCTCGACGAGGACGTCGTCGATTTCATCCCGAACTACGACGGCCAGTTCCAGCAGCCGGCCGTGCTGCCCGCGGCGTTCCCCAACCTGCTCGTCAACGGTGCCAGCGGCATCGCGGTGGGCATGGCGACCAACATGGCGCCGCACAACCTCATCGAGGTCGTCGCCGCGGCGACCCACCTGCTCGAGAACCCGGACGCCACCACCGAGGACCTCATGGAGTACGTCCCCGGTCCCGACTTCCCGTCGGGCGGGATCCTCATGGGGCTCGATGGCGTGAAGGACGCCTATACGACCGGGCGCGGTGCCCTCAAGGTCCGCGGGCGGACGTCGATCGAGCCGCTGGGCCCCCGGCGCACGGGCATCATCGTGTCGGAGCTGCCCTACATGGTCGGCCCGGAGCGTCTCATCGAGAAGATCCGCGACGCGGTGCAGGCGAAGAAGCTGCAGGGCATCAGCGACGTCACCGACCTCACCGACCGGAACCACGGCCTGCGCGTCGCGATCGGGATCAAGACCGGATTCGACCCGAACGCCGTCCTGGAGCAGCTGTACCGGCTCACTCCGCTGGAGGACTCCTTCAGCATCAACAACGTCGCCCTCGTCGACGGTCAGCCCCGCACGCTCGGGCTCAAGGAGATGCTCAGCGTCTACGTCGGCCACCGCATCGAGGTCATCACCCGCCGCAGCCGGTACCGCCTCGCCCGCCGGGAGGAGCGCCTGCACCTGGTGGAGGGGCTCCTCATCGCGATCCTCGACATCGACGAGGTCATCCAGGTCATCCGCTCCTCGGACGACACGGAGCAGGCCCGCACCCGACTCCGGTCGGTGTTCGACCTCAGCGAGCCGCAGGCCGAGTACATCCTCGAACTGCGACTGCGCCGCCTGACCAAGTTCTCCCGCATCGAGCTCGAAGCGGAGCGCGACGCCCTCCTCGCGGAGATCGCGTCGCTGCGCGAACTGCTCGCCAGCCCGGCGCTGCTGCGCGCCGCCGTCGCCCAGGAGCTGGACGCCGTGGCGGAGGCCTACGGCACGCCGCGCCGCACGCTGCTGATGAACGCCGCCCCGCCGAAGCCCCGCGCGACGAAGGGCGCGGTGGATCTGCAGATCGCCGATGCTCCGACCACCGTGGTCCTGTCGACGACGGGCCGCGCCGTGCGCGTGGACCTCGGCGAAGGACAGGAGCTCACCGCCCCGGCCCGGCGGAGCAAGCACGACGCCATCCTCGCGACGGTCGAGACGACGGTCCGGGGCGAGGTCGGGGCGCTCACCAGCACGGGACGCGTCGTCCGCTTCTCCCCCGTCGACCTGCCCTCGGTGCCCGGCACCTCGGTGCAGCTCGCCGCGGGGACTCCGCTGCGCGACTACCTCGGGATCACGACCAAGGGCGAGCGCATCCTCGGGTTCGTCCGTTTCGACAGCGAGACCCCCGTCGCCCTCGGCACCGCTCAGGGCATCGTGAAGCGCATCGTGCCGTCGACCCTGCCCGTGCGGCCCGACCTGGAGGTCATCGGCCTCAAGGCCGGCGACGCCGTGGTCGGTGCGGCCGACGCTGCGGATGACGCCGACCTCGTGTTCCTCACCACCGACGCGCAGCTCCTCCGGTTCTCGGCTTCGACGGTCCGCCCCCAGGGCGCCCCGGCGGGCGGCATGGCGGGCATCAAGCTCGGCTCCGGCGCCTCTGTCCTCTTCTTCGGCGCCGTCCGCCCGGACACGGAGGCCGTCGTCGCCACGGTGTCCGGTGCGGAGAGCATCCTGCCAGGCACCGATCCCGGCCGCGCGAAGGTCTCGGCCTTCACGGAGTACCCGTCGAAGGGCCGCGCGACTGGCGGCGTCCGCGCCCACGCCTTCCTGAAGGGCGAGGACCGCCTCACCGTCGCCTGGGTCGGCCCGAGTCCGGCACTGGCCGTCGACCCCACCGGCGCGGTGCGCAAGCTCCCGGACGTGGGGGCACGACGCGACGCCTCCGGTCAGCCGATCGACGGCGTCATCGGCAGCATCGGCCGCACGCTCGTCTGATCCGTTCCACGAAGAAGGGGACCCGGCCACGCCGGGTCCCCTTCTTCGTGACCTCTGCACTCAGGCGTCGATGGACTCGCGGGAGAGCTGGTCTGCGGAGTCGATGATGAACTCCCGCCGCGGGGCGACCTCGTTGCCCATGAGGAGTTCGAAGACGCGGCCCGCCGCCTCGGCGTCCTCCATCCGGACGCGGCGGAGCAGACGACCGGAGCGGTCCATCGTCGTGTTCGCGAGCTGCTCGGCGTCCATCTCGCCGAGACCCTTGTAGCGCTGGATCGGCTCGTGCCAGCGCTTGCCGGCCTTGCGGAGCTTCGCGAGCAGCGCGTGCAGCTCCTGCTCGCTGTAGGTGTAGATCGTCTCGTTCGGCTTGGATCCCGGATTGATGACGATGATCCGATGCAGCGGCGGCACGGCGGCGAACACCCGTCCGTTCTCGATGAGGGGCCGCATGTAGCGGAAGAAGAGCGTGAGCAGCAGAGTGCGGATGTGCGCGCCGTCGACGTCGGCGTCGCTCATGAGGATGATCTTCCCGTAGCGCGCGGCGTCGATGTCGAAGGTCCGACCGGAGCCGGCCCCGATCACCTGGATGATGGACGCGCACTCGGCGTTGGACAGCATGTCGCCGACCGACGCCTTCTGCACGTTGAGGATCTTCCCGCGGATCGGCAGCAGCGCCTGGAACTCGCTGTTGCGCGCGTTCTTCGCCGTGCCGAGGGCCGAGTCGCCCTCGACGATGAAGAGCTCGCTGCGCTCCACGTCGTTCGTCCGGCAGTCGACGAGCTTGGTCGGCAGGGTGGACGACTCGAGCGCGTTCTTCCGGCGCTGCGTCTCCTTGTGGGCGCGTGCCGACACGCGGGCCTTCATCTCGGAGACGATCTTGTCGAGCAGCTGCGTGGCCTGGCTCTTGTCGTCGCGCTTGGTGGAGGTGAAACGCTGCTGAAGGTCCTTGCGCATCACCTGGGCCACGATCTGGCGCACGGCGGGCGTGCCGAGCACCTCCTTCGTCTGACCCTCGAACTGCGGCTCCGGTACGTTGACCGTGAGGACCGCGGTGAGGCCGGCGAGGACGTCGTCCTTCTCGAGCTTGTCGTTGCCGACCTTGAGCCGGCGGGCGTTCTGCTCGACTTGGCTGCGGAGCACCTTCAGCAGCTCCTGCTCGAAGCCCTGCTGATGCGTGCCGCCCTTCGGCGTGGAGATGATGTTCACGAAGGAGCGGATGCGGGTGTCGTAGCCGGTGCCCCAGCGCAGGGCGATGTCGACGGCGCAGACGCGCTCGACCTCGGTCGCCACCATGTGCCCGTCCGGCTGCAGGACCGGGACGGTCTCGGTGAACGTGCCCTCCCCCTGGATGCGCCAGGTGTCGGTCACCGGCGGGTCGACCGCGAGGTAGTCCACGAACTCGGAGATGCCGCCCTCGTAGAGGTACGAGGTCTCCACGGGGCCGGTCGGCGCACCGTCCTCCCCCACCCCGGCGCTCGCGGCGCGCTCGTCGCGCACCACGATCTCGAGCCCGGGGACCAGGAAGGCCGTCTGACGCGCCCGCGTCTCGAGCTCGGCGAGCTGGAACGCGGCGTCCTTGGTGAAGATCTGGCGGTCGGCCCAGTACCGCACCCGCGTGCCGGTGACGCCGCGCGGCGCCTTGCCGACGACGCGCAGCTCGCTGTTCTCCTCGAACGGGGTGAACGGCGCATCGGGCCGCTTCTCCCCCGAGTCCTGGAAGATGCCGGGCTCACCGCGGTGGAAGGACATCGCGTAGGTCTTGCCGCCGCGGTCGACCTCGACGTCGAGGCGCTCGGAGAGCGCGTTCACGACCGAGGCGCCGACGCCGTGCAGACCGCCCGATGCCGCATAGGAGCCACCGCCGAACTTCCCTCCGGCGTGCAGCTTCGTGTACACGACCTCGACGCCGGTCAGACCGGTCCGGGGCTCGACGTCGACGGGGATGCCGCGACCGCGGTCGTGCACCTCGACGCTGCCGTCGTCGTGGAGGATGACGTCGATCCGGGAACCGTTGCCGGCGACGGCCTCGTCCACGGAGTTGTCGATGATCTCCCAGAGGCAGTGCATGAGCCCGGGCGAACCGTTCGAGCCGATGTACATGCCGGGGCGCTTGCGGACCGCTTCGAGTCCTTCGAGCACCTGGAGATGATGGGCGGAGTACTCGGCATTCACAATCTCCGAGTCTATTCGCGGGAGGGAGTCGCCCCTCGCAGACACTCCCCGGGGCGCCGCCTTCGCGGGTGCGCGCGTACGCGCTGAGCGAAACACGCCGTCGACCGGGCATGCCCCCAGGTGCAGCGTGGTTGTATTGAGCACGACCAACAAGGACGCCGACACCCGAGGAGGCCCCGAGATGAATGCAACGACCGAACGTGAGACCTCCGCTGTCGAGTACCGCCTGACCGCGATGGACCGCTGCGACTCGTGTGGAGCGCAGGCCTACATCGCCGCCGAGGTCAACGGTTCCGAGCTGCTCTTCTGCGCCCACCACGGCCGCAAGTACGAAGAGAAGCTGCGCAGCGTGGCCACGAGCTGGCACGACGAGACCGCCCGTCTCATCGAGACGGTCTGATCAGCGCCTGACCCGGCCGGGCCGGTTCAGTCCACGACCCTCCGCCGAATCCGCGGACCGAGGCGGGTGAGGATCTCCTCGCCCACCGTATCGATCCGCTCGGCGAGGGTCGTTGCTGTCTCCTCCCCCTGTGCGCCGGGGCCGAAGATCGTCACCTCGTCGCCGACCGCCATCCCCGGCCAGCCTTCGACCGTCATCGTGGCGACATCGATGGTCGACACGGCACGCGAGCCGGCGGGGGTGCCCACCGTCATCCCGGTCAGCGTGGAGGGGACGCCGTCCAGGCTCCCGACGGCGACGATCGCGTTCTCGCCCTCCACCCGCACGACCGGCGCGACGAGACGCGCCGCGGGACGGATCCCGTCGAGGTCCGGGCCGTCCGCCGAGCGGATGCCGTAGCAGAACGCGCCGATCCGCGACACGGTCCCGCGCAGCTCGGGTCGCCACCAGGACGCGGCCGAGGCCGTGAGGTGCACAGACGCCGGCTGCGGCCCGGTCAGGCCGGCCTGCCGGACGGCGTCGAGGAACACGGCCTGCGCCTCGTCGTCCTCGGCATCGCTCGCCTCGGCGATGTGGCTCCAGACGCCGACGAGCGCGAGGGCGCCGGACCGCTCGGCGTCCCGGGCATCGGCGACCGCGGCCGCCCAGTCCTCCGGGCGCACGCCGTTGCGGTGCAGCCCGGTGTCGATCTTGAGGTGGATCCGTGCGCGCACGCCGAGGACCTCCGCCCGGGCGGCGATGCGCCGGAGATATTCGACCGTGCCGACGCCGAGCTCGATGTCCTGCAGGAGCGCCTCGTCGATCTCCTCATCTGTCGAGGTCGCCCAGGCGAACACCGTCACCTCTCCGCCCGCGATGCGCCGGACCTCGACGCCTCCGCGCACGTCATAGCTGCCGAACGACGTCACCCCGGCCTCGAGGCCCGTCTCGACCGCCCAGCGGAGCCCGTGGCCGTAGGCATCGTCCTTGAGGACCAGCATCAGCGTGGAGTCGCCGAGGCGGTCACGGACCGCCGCGATGTTCGCGCGGAAGACGGCGCTGTCCAGACGCAGTTCGGGGCGCATCGGGCCTCCCATCATGCCTCCCATCCGCGCACGGCGTGCGCTCCCGGGACCGCGACGAGCTCAGCCGGGGTCATCCGAGTGAGCTCCGCCCAGCGCGCGATGGCGCCGGAGGCGGGTCCGGTCCCTCCGAAGTAGGTCACCGCGTCGCCGACCTCCGCGGGAGCCCCCTGGAGGTCGATGACGCAGACGTCCATCGCGACACGCCCGACGATGGGGTGCAGCGCGCCGTCGATCTCCACGTCCGCGTGGTTGCCCAGGGCCCGGACGATGCCCTGAGCGTAGCCGCCCGTCACGAGCGCGACCGTGGTGTCCGCCGCCGCCCGGAAGGTGTAGCCGTACGAGACGGCCTCTCCCGCCCGCAGGCGCTTGGTGGACATGACACGGCCGACCAGGCGCATGACCGGAGGCGTCGTCGGGAGGCCCTCCGCGGACGGCAGCCCGTAGAGGAGAGCGGGATCGACGTCCGGCTCTCCGGTGATCGTGGCGGTGATGCCTTCGAGACGGAGCGCCTCGACCTCTCCGGGGGAGTCGACGAGGACCTCCTCCGCTCCTGCCGCGGTCACCGCCTGGGCGACGGCGAGCAGACCGTGACCCCACGCATCGCGCCGCAAGTCGGCCCGGCGACCTCCCGCCTGGATCGCCGCGGACGCGCCGGCAGCGAGGGCCGAACGCGAGATCATCGCCTGCGGAAGCGCACTCGAACTCGTGTCACACACGTGCTCCAGCCTAGCTTCCGCGCTCCCAGGAGCCTGGGGGCTCCCCGCGTAGACTGGGACGTCGATCCCTAGACCCGGAGCTTCATGTCTCGTCTTTCTCTCGCGCCCCGCATCCGCTACCTCCTCGGCCGTGCCCGCCGCATCGACGTCGGTTCGGTGTTCGAACGCGCCAAGGAGGCCTCGGCCCAGCATCACCGGCCCGTGCCCACGATCGTCGCCGACATGCTCTGGTCGGCGGCCCGTCACAACGTCGGCTTCCAGGACTACATCGACTACGACTTCGCGATGCTGAACCGGGCCGAGCGTGAGACGTACATGACGCACCCCGTGTCCAACCAGCTCTCGCAGAAGTACGACCACCCCGACTTCCGCTGGATCTTCCAGGACAAGATCGAGTTCAACCGCAAGTTCTCCGCGCACCTGCACCGTGAGTGGATGGTGGTCGAGGAGGGGAACGCCGACGAGGTCCGCGCCCTGACGGAGCGCCTCGGCACGATCGTCACGAAGGAGCCGGTCGGCCAGGCCGGGACCGGTGTGCACCGGTATCACGCGGCCGACATCACGGACTGGACCGAGTTCCACCGCGGCCTCCTCGATCGCGGCGAGCTGCTGATCGAACAGGTCATCCGCCAGCACGACGACCTCGCAGCCGTGTGCCCCGGGACCGTGAACACCACGCGCATCACCGCGTTCTTCGACGGCGAGAAGGCGCACATCCTCGCGATGGCGCAGAAGTTCGGACGCGGCGCGGTGAGCGACCAGATGACCTTCGGCGGCTTCTACACGATGCTCGACGAGAACGGGCACGCGGTGGGGGCCGGCTACGACTCGCACGGCCACGTCCACGAGACGCACCCGGACTCCGGGTTCCGTATCGCCGACTTCCAGCTGCCCTATATGGACGAGGTGCGGGCGTTCATCGATCAGGTCGCCCGCGTCGTGCCGCAGGTGCAGTACGTCGGCTGGGACGTCGTCGTGACCCCTGACGGCCCCGTGCTCGTCGAGGGCAACTGGGGCGCAGGCGTGTACGAGAACAAGCCCAGCGTCACCGGCATCCGCACCGGGCACAAGCCGCGGTACCGCGAGGTCATCGGCTTCTGAGCCTGTCGAAGCGTCGACCCGGCCCCTTACGAACGAACCGGCCCCTTGCGTTCAAACGCAAGGGGCCGGTTCGTATGTAAAGGGGTGGTTCGACCCGCTCAGACCGCGCGGACGATGCCGAGCGGGGTGGACTCGAGGCCCTGCCCCAGCGGGTTGTCACCGAGGATCTTCACCAGCCGCAGCTCCCCCGCCTTGTCCAGCGTGGAGCCGAGGATGTTGCCGCCGAGATCGTTGATGTCGACCACGGCCACCTCCGCCTGACCGCCGATCAGCGTCTTCAGGTGCGCCGCGACCCGGTCCGGATCCTTCGGCCCGAGCACCACAGCCTCGTTGTACGGAGGGATGGTGTGCTTCGTCGGTCCGTCGATCGCGCGCGCCTTGTCCCCCGCGATGCGGTAGAAGTCGCCCTTGCGCCCGAACGCCTTGGTGATCGCCGAGACGGCCGCCGCGAAGAGGATGCGCGGCGTACCGCACTCGCGCAGCGCCATCTCCATCGTCTCCGGCATGCCGAGACCGATGCCGTACGGCGTGCGCGTGACGTACTTCGACAGGAACAGCGCGAGCTTCCGCGGCTTGATCTCGTCCAGGCGGTAGGACCGCCCCTGCGTGATCGCGACGATCTTCTCGGTCACGAAGAGGAGGTCACCCGGCTGGACGGCATCTTTGGCGTACTCCGTGATGATGGCGTCGAGATCGTCGTCCGGCATCACGACACGGGTGCGCAGCGGGATCCGCGCGTAGCTCTTTCCGTCGACGCTCGTCTCGAGCGCCTTGCCCTCGTTCGCCTGCATCACTCGAGGTAGTCCCGCAGCGACTGCGAGCGGCTCGGGTGGCGCAGCTTGGCCATCGTCTTGGACTCGATCTGGCGGATGCGCTCACGCGTCACCCCGAACGTGTCACCGATCTGGTCGAGCGTCTTCGGCTGACCGTCGCCCAGGCCGAAGCGCATCCGGATCACGCCGGCCTCGCGCTCGGAGAGCGAGTCGAGGAGCTGCTCGAGCTGACGCTGCAGCATCGTGAAGCCCACGGCATCGGCGGGGACCACGGCCTCGGTGTCCTCGATGAGGTCGCCGAACTCGCTGTCGCCATCTTCGCCGAGCGGCGTGTGCAGGGAGATCGGCTCGCGGCCGTACTTCTGTACCTCCACGACCTTCTCGGGGGTCATGTCGAGCTCGCGGCTCAGCTCCTCCGGGGTGGGCTCGCGACCGAGGTCCTGGAGCATCTGGCGCTGCACGCGGGCGAGCTTGTTGATGACCTCGACCATGTGCACCGGGATGCGGATCGTGCGGGCCTGGTCGGCCATGGCACGCGTGATCGCCTGACGGATCCACCAGGTGGCATAGGTCGAGAACTTGAAGCCCTTGGTGTAGTCGAACTTCTCGACGGCGCGGATCAGGCCGAGGTTGCCCTCCTGGATCAGGTCCAGGAACTGCATCCCGCGTCCGGTGTAGCGCTTGGCGAGGGAGACGACGAGACGGAGGTTCGCGCCGAGGAGGTGGCTCTTCGCGCGCTGACCGTCACGGGCGACCCACTGCAGGTCGAGTCCGAGCTGGCTCGTCTTCTCGGCGGGAGACATCGCGGAGAGCTTCTCCTCCGCGAACAGACCCGCCTCGATGCGCATCGCGAGCTCGACCTCTTCGGCCGCGTTCAGCAGCGCGACCTTTCCGATCTGCTTCAGGTAGTCCTTGACCGGGTCGGCCGTCGCGCCGGTGATCTGGGTCGAGTAGACCGGGACCTCTTCGTCGTCCTTGGAGGAGATGACGATCGCACCGGTCGGCAGCGGCTCGGTGAAGGCCGGCTTCGCGTCGTCCTCCTCCTCGTCGCCCGCGGCGTCTTCGGAGCCCTCGGCCGCAGCGGCGTCGTCTTCCTCGACGACGTCGTCCGACTTCTTCTTCTTCGCGGGGGCGCGCTTGGCCGCGGCGCGCTTGGGCGCGGGAGCCGCTTCGGTCGCTTCGACGTCCTCGACCTCGGGATCCGCGGTGATCTGATCGGCCTTCTTCGTCCGCGTGTTCTTCGTCGTGGCAGGAGTCACGTTTCGCCTTTCACGGGGCCGCTGGGAGACCCCGGGACATTTCGGACACTAGTAAGACCCTTGTCAAGTCCAGCGCTCGAAAACACTGATTGACAACGGGTCGGACTCCTAGTATCGCACACGTATGGCGATGGGGACGCATTCGAGGGCGATCCGCTGCGAGAGATTCAGCCGCGCCCCGGCTTGTCCTCGTCGCCGGACGGACGCGAGGCGAGGTAGCGCTCGAGCTCGGCCGCGAGTTCATCGGCGCTGGGCAGGTCGCGTTCGCTGAACCCGCCCTCGTCGTACGAGTCGTCTTCGGGGTCACGACCGGCCATGTAGGCGTCGTAACGACGTTCGAGGTTGTGCACCATCTGCTGCAGCTCGTCGTTCGCCGCGACCTGCTCGTCGACCCGGGCGATGTAGTCCGCGCGCCGCTCCTGCACCGCGTCGAGCATGAGCACGAGACCGGTCGACGCCATGAGCTTCTCTGCCGCCGCGCTGACCGCCTCCGGATTCTCGGTCTCGGCGAGGTAATGCGGCACCAGCAGCACGAAGCCGACGACGCGTTCACCCCGCTCCGCGAACCGGAACTCGAGCAGGTGGCCGGCGGTCGCGGGCACCTGCGTGCGCGGACGCCACACGGAGTGTGACACCACGAGATCGCGCCGATTACCGCTCACCGTCGTCCCGATGGGACGCGTGTGCGGCACGGGCATGGCGATGGAGTGGACCCAGTGCAGTCCCGAGGCCTCGAACTCCGCAGCGAGATCCAGAACGGTCTCCGCGAAGGCGTTCCACGCGAAGTCGGGCTCATACCCCGTGAGCAGCAGGAACGGGCGTCCCAGCGCATCCGTGGCGAGGGAGAGCTCGAGGCGCGGCGGGCGGAACTCGGCGAGGTGGTCCTGGTCGAACGAGATGACCGGGCGGCGCGCGCGGTAGTCGAGGAGCACATCGTTGTCGAAGATCGCGAGCGGCTGCGGCGACGTCGTCTCCCGCAGGTGATCGATGAGCCCGGACACCGCACTGCCGGCGTCGGTGAACCCGGTGAGCAGCATCACGAGAGGCAGGCCGTGGGGCACCGCGGGGGCGTTCGCGACGCGTTCGTGGATCTCTCCGGAGAAGGGCATGTCTCCATGCTACGAGCCGCACCCGGAGCCGGGCTCTGACGTGTCTCGCTGAGAGCGAACACACCCCGGCCGCCGGACCGACGACCCCGGTACGGAGATCCTAGGATGGAGAGCATGACGCTTCCCGTGCTCTCGCACACCACCGATCAGTTCCCCGGAAGCGCTGCCGATGCCGCAGTGCTCGTCGTCCCCGATCACTCCGAGTCGGCCGAGTCGCTGGCGGCTCACCCCGGTCTCGCCGACGTCCTGGCGGGCATCGGCTTCACCGGCGCCGCCGGAGCGTTTGCGCGGGTCTACGCCCCCGAGGTGACGACCCTCCCCTTCGCGGTCGTCGGCGTCGGCTCTACCATCGACGACGCGTCCGTGCGGAGCGCCGCCGGCACGGCTCTTCGCTCCCTCACCGGCTTCGACACCGTCGCGCTCGGCCTCGCCTCCGGGCTCGAGGCGCACGCGGCCGCCGCGGCGGAGGGCGCCGTCCTCGGTGGCTACCGCTTCGATGACTACCGCGCCGAGAACGGCAGGAAGAAGCGGGCGACGGCGGTCGTCGTCCACGCCCCGCTCGACGACGCGACCGTCGCTCGCGCCCAGGCCACGGGCGAGGCTGTCGCCCTCATCAAGGACCTCGTGAACGTGCCCGCGGAGTGGCAGAGCCCCGCACAGCTCGCGCAGAGCGCCGCCGACAGCGTCGCCGACCTCGACGTCACCGTGCAGATCCTCGACGAGACCGCTCTCGCGGAACAGGGTTTCGGCGGCATCCTCGGCGTCGGCCAGGGCTCCGACCGCCCACCGCGTCTCGTCCGCCTCGACTACGCGCCGGCGGACGCGCAGCGCCACATCGCCCTCGTCGGCAAGGGGATCACGTTCGACACCGGTGGGCTCTCCCTGAAGCCGGCCGCGTCGATGGTCGGCATGAAGTTCGACATGGCGGGCGCCGCCACCTCTCTCGCCGCGCTCCGCGCCATCGCAGCCCTGCGACTTCCCGTGCACGTGACCGCCTGGCTCTGCATCACCGACAACATGCCGTCCGGCCGCGCCCTCCGCCCCGGCGACGTCATCCGCATCCTCGACGGCACCACCGTCGAGGTGCTGAACACCGACGCGGAAGGGCGCCTCGTCCTCGCCGACGGCCTGGTCGCCGCGAGCCGGGAGAACCCCGACGTCATCATCGACGTCGCGACCCTGACCGGCGCGATCGTCGCGGCCCTCGGCCACCGCCACACGGGTGTCTTCGGCGACGACGAGACGGTCGCGGAGTTCCTCGCCGCCGCTGCGCGCACGGGAGAGCCGGCGTGGCACATGCCCCTGCCCGCCTACATGGAGGAGACGCTGGACTCCCCCATCGCCGACATGATCAACGCCAACATGGGAGATCGGATGGGCGGCGCGTCCTTCGCCGGCCTCTTCCTGCGACGCTTCGTCGGCCGCACCTCGGACGCGGACGACGCGAAGCGCATCCCCTGGGTGCACCTGGACATCGCGGGCTCCGGTGAACACGCCGGCGCCCCCTACGGCTTCACCGAGAAGGGCCCCACGGGGGCGATGGTCCGATCGATCATCGCCTTCGCCGAAGCAGCATCCCACCCGGAGGCATGACACCCATGACAACCCACACCTTCGACATCGTCGTCCTGGGCGGCGGCAGCGGCGGGTACGCCGCGGCACTGCGAGCGAGCGAGCTCGGCAATTCCGTCGCACTGATCGAGAAGGACAAGGTGGGAGGCACATGCCTCCACCGCGGGTGCATCCCCACCAAGGCGCTGCTGCACGCCGCCGAGGTGGCGGACCACGTGCGCGACGCCTCCTCCGTGGGAGTCACGGCCTCGTTCGGCGGGATCGACGTCGCCGGGGTGCGCACGTACCGCGAGGGCATCGTCGCCAAGAAGTACAAAGGCCTCGAGGGGCTCGTGAAGGCGCGCGGGATCACGACGGTCCCCGGGCTCGGCCGCCTGAACACGGACCGGAGCATCAGCGTGGGCGACGACGTCTACGTCGGCACCGACGTGATCCTCGCCACGGGCTCCTACAGCCGCTCGCTGCCGGGGCTCGAGATCGGCGGACGGATCCTGACCAGCGAGCAGGCCCTCGCCCTGGACGTCATCCCCGAGCGCGTGCTCATCCTGGGCGGCGGCGTGATCGGCGTCGAGTTCGCGAGCGTATGGCGCTCCTTCGGCGCCGAGGTCACCATCGTGGAGGCCCTGCCCCACCTCGTCCCGAACGAGGACATCGCGATGAGCAAGGGCCTCGAACGCGCGTTCCGCCGGCGTGGCATCCAGTACTCGCTCGGCGTGCGCTTCCAGACCGCCACGCAGGACGACTCGTCCGTGACCGTCACCCTGGAGGACGGCAAGGAGCTCACTGCCGACTACCTCCTCGTCGCCGTCGGCCGCGGCCCCGCCACCGCCGACCTGGGATTCGAGGAGGCCGGCGTGCGCCTTGACCGGGGGTTCGTGACGGTGGACGACGAGCTCCGCACCGGCGTCCCCGGCGTGTGGGCGGTCGGCGACATCGTCCCGGGTCTCCAGCTCGCCCACCGCGGGTTCCAGCAGGGCATCGCGGTCGCCGAGCGCATCGCGGGCCTCACCCCCGTGAACGTCCCTGACGTGCAGATCCCCAAGGTGACCTACTCCAGCCCCGAGGTCGCCTCGGTCGGTCTCACCGAAGAGGCGGCGATCGCGGCACATGGCGCCGACGCCGTCCACTCCTACGAGTACAACCTCGCGGGGAACGGGAAGAGCGAGATCATCGGCACGGGCGGCCTCGTCAAGGTCGTCCGCCTCAAGGACGGTCCCGTCCTCGGCGTGCATCTCCTCGGCGACCGCGTCGGCGAGCTCATCACCGAGGGGCAGCTCGCGGTCGCGTGGGAAGCCCACCCGGAGGACATCGCGCCGCTCATCCACGCCCACCCGACCCAGAGCGAGGCCCTCGGCGAAGCCTTCCTCGCGCTGGCCGGAAAGCCCCTGCACGCCCTCTGAGCACCAACCGGTGCCCGAGTCACTAAGCTAGACAAGCGTCATACAACTTCTGAAGGAGACTCAGTCATGAGCACATCCGTGGTCCTCCCCGCTCTCGGTGAGAGCGTCACAGAGGGTACGGTCACCCGCTGGCTCAAGCAGGTGGGAGACACCGTCCAGGCGGACGAGGGCCTGCTCGAGATCTCGACCGACAAGGTCGACACCGAGATCCCCTCTCCCGTCACCGGCGTCATCGAGGAGATCCTCGTCGCCGAGGACGAGACCGTCGAGGTCGGTGCTCTGCTGGCCCGCATCGGTGACGGCAGCGGCGCGGCCCCTGCCGGCGATGCCTCTGCCGCCGCCGAGGCCGCTCCGGCCGAAGCCGCCGCCCCCGCCGCTCCGGAGCCCGAGGCGGCTCCCGCAGCGGAGCAGCAGGCTCCCGCCGAGTCCGCTCCCGCCGAGGCCGCCCCTGCGGCTCCGTCCGGCGACGCGACGGACATCGTGCTCCCCGAGCTCGGCGAGAGCGTCACCGAGGGCACGGTCACCCGCTGGCTCAAGCAGGTCGGCGACTCGGTCGAGGTCGACGAGGCGCTCCTCGAGATCTCCACCGACAAGGTCGACACCGAGATCCCGTCGCCGGTCGCCGGCGTGCTGCAGGAGATCGTCGCCGGCGAGGACGAGACCGTCGAGGTCGGCGCCGTGCTGGCTCGTGTCGGTTCCGGTGCTGCTCCCGCGGCTCAGCCCGAGGCTCCCGCCGCGCCGCAGGCCGAGGCTCCCGCCGCGCCGGCTCCGCAGGCCGAGACTCCGGCTGCACAGCCCGAGGCTCCGGCTGCTCCTGCCCCGCAGGCCGCTGCTCCCGCCGCGCCGGCCCAGCCCGCTGCTCCCGCACAGCCCGCTGCTCCGGCACAGCCCGCGCAGGCCGAGGCTCCCAAGCTGTCGCTGCCGACCGAGAGCGACAACCTGTACGTGACCCCGCTCGTCCGCCGTCTGGCTGCGCAGCAGGGTGTCGACCTCGCCACGGTCAAGGGCACCGGCGTCGGAGGCCGTATCCGCAAGGAGGACGTCCTCAAGGCGGCCGAGACGGCGACCGCCGCACCGGCGGCCGCCGCGGCACCGGCTCCGGCACCCCTCGAGGTGTCGCCGCTGCGCGGGACCACTCAGCCGATGTCGCGCCTGCGCAAGGTCCTCGCCAAGCGCGCGGTCGAGTCGATGCAGCAGACCGCTCAGCTCACCACCGTGGTCGAGGTCGACGTCACCGCTCTCGCCGAGTACCGCGACAGCGTCAAGGCGTCCTTCCTCGAGAAGACGGGCGACAAGCTCTCCTTCCTGCCGTTCTTCGCGCTGGCGGCGGCGGAGGCTCTGCAGGCCTTCCCGATCATCAACGCGACGGTCGACGGCGAGCAGATCGTCTACCCGGCCTCCGAGAACGTCTCGATCGCGGTCGACACCGAGCGCGGTCTGCTCACGCCGGTGCTCCGCGACGCGGCGTCGAAGAACATCGCCGAGATCGCCCACGAGATCGCCGACCTCGCGGCGCGCACGCGCGACAACAAGCTGAAGCCCGACGAGCTCGCGGGCGCCACGTTCACGCTGACCAACACCGGTTCGCGCGGCGCGCTGTTCGACACCCCCGTGGTGTTCCTGCCGCAGTCGGCGATCCTCGGCACCGGCACGGTCGTCAAGCGCCCTGGCCTGGTCAAGGTCGGCGGCACGGACGCGATCGCGGTGCGCTCCTATGTGTACCTGGCCCTGTCGTACGACCACCGCATCATCGACGGTGCCGACGCGGCCCGCTTCCTCGGCGCTGTCAAGGCTCGCCTGGAGGCCGCGCAGTTCAGCGGTCAGCTCGGCGCCTGACTCGACGGCTTCGTCTCACCTCGGCTGGTCCGCGACGCGATATGCGTCGCGGACCAGCCATTTCTCTTCTATGCGCGCGAGAACGAGAGTGATCGCACCCTCCGTCCCCTCCTCGTCAGCGGACGATGACGGCACTTCCAGCACGGCGATGTCTCCATACCGATCGATGAGAGCGGCGTCCTGGACGTCGGCGGCTCCGGAGACGAGCGGGATGACCTCCGACGGGCTCGCCGCGACCGCGGAAGCGCACACCCGGTCCTCCTGAGCTTCGCACTCCTCGATCTGGGCCACGAGCCCCGGCAGGGCGAGCACCGGATCGTCGCCCGTCGGCGCCACCGGTGTGCGGGCCGCGGGAGCCGGCGACGGGGAGTCTACGTCCGCAGAGTCGGCCCCCGCTCGATGGGGCGAGGCCGAGGGCCGGCTCTCCGGGGGCCCGTCCGCCGGATCATCTCGCTCGTTAGGCCACAGCAAGCCGGCAAGCAGCACCACCACCGCGCCGGCACCGGCCACGGCGAGAACCCGCGGCCGTCGGGATCCGGTCCCCCGCTCCGGTGCGGCCCGGCGCGGCCTGCCGGCCTGCTGGCCGATGAGGGCTCGCGTCCTGCCGACGAGGCGGTCACGCAGAACGAGAATGTCGGCAACGATCCGTGTCGAGCGCGGTCCGCCCGCTCCTTCCACCCGCGCCCGGCGGTGCCGCAGTCGCGCACGGGCAACCGGCTCGACCCGGACGCGCCGCAGCGCCCCGGCCACCCGCGTCTCCACGGGGGGGCCTGCCCGGTCTTCGGCCGCCTCTTCCAAAGGTCGCGGCGCCGCCATCTCCAGGAGCTCGCTCTCCACCTCCTCGAGCAGCCGCCGTGGCACCCTGCGCTGTGCCGCGGCCGTGTCGATTCGATCCCGGGCGCGGTCGAGAGCCCGGGCCAGCATCTTGTCCGTACACTCCGCGCGCAGCCGGCCTACGATCTCGGAGACGGCAGACGCCGCCTCCTGGCCGGGCCCGACCACAAAGAGCGGCCGGCCACCCTCGGTGAGCCACCATGTTCCCTGCGCCTCGACAGCCGGCGCCGGACCCAGCTCCGCCAGTCCGCGCAGCAGACTCACGACCACCGTGCCGATCTCCCCGGGCGGCAGCCCACCCTGTGTCCGGAGCCGTCGGTCCAGGTATGACTCCAGCCGCTCCGTGCACCAGGGAAGCAACACGTCATGCCCGTCCAGCCGTCGGGCGATGTCGACCGGAGCCGCGATGTGCTGAGAGCCCGCGTACCGCCAGCCCGCCCAGCCGGCGAAGCTCTCAGCTTCGGCGCGCACGAGCGGCCCGTCCGGTGAGGTCACGAGCGCACCGTGGAATGGCCCTTCGGAGCGGTCGAGGAGACGGATCGTGCGGTGCGCCTGGGCGAGCACGACCGGTTCCTGCAACGGAGTCTCACGCGCTGGTGTCATGTGGTCCATCCCACCCGACCCGCCGGACCCGCCGTGCCTGTTCGGTGCCGCCGGGAGGGGATCCGGTCGCGGTCCGAATTGTGCAGGAACGGTTACCCTCTGCTCTCCGCTGCACGCGAACGGCGGCATCGCAAGGCGCTCGGACTCGGTAGGCTGGTCTCCATGGCAAAGCGTGCTCCCGAACCCGAGAAGCGTCCTGGGTTCTTCTCCCAGATCAAGTCCCTCTTCCGGTTCACGCGCGAGGCCTACCCCTGGCTCCCCTGGGCGCAGGCCGCGATCCTCATCGGCGGCGTGCTGCTCGGTCTCCTGGCCGGCTACCTGATCCCGCCGTTCCAGGTGTGGACGCTCGTGCTCTGGGCGATCACCGGCCTCATGCTCGGCGTGCTCGGCGCCCTCTTCCTCATGACCAGGCTCTCGACCTCGGCCATGTACACGAAGATCGACGGCATGCCCGGTGCGACGGGTCACGTGCTCAGCACCAGCCTGGGTCGCCAGTGGCAGGCTTCCGAGACCCCGGTGGGCATCAACCCGAAGACGCAGGAGGCCGTGTACCGGACGGTCGGCCGCGGCGGCATCGTCGTCGTCGGCGAAGGCGCCCGCGGACGTCTCACGCGGCTGGTGAACGAGGAGCGCAGCCGGGCGCAGCGCGTCGCCCATGGCGTGCCGATCACGGTGCTCTACGTCGGGCACGGCGAGGACGAGGTCCCCATCGCCGACCTCGCGAAGACCATCAAGAAGCTCCCGAAGGCCATCGACAAGGCCACGATGGCGGCCGTCATCCGCCGCATCGACTCGGTCTCGCAGTCGCTGTCGTCGCTCCCCATCCCGAAGGGGATCGACCCGACGAAGGTGCGGGCGCAGCGTCCGCGCTGACCCGCTCCCCCGAACCGCGAAGCGCGGCCGTCCTCACCGAGGGCGGCCGCGCTTCTCTTATTCCGAGAGCGGCTGTTTGGGGAGACGGCGCACCTTCGCCCGGCGGCGACGACGCTCGGGGATCATGGAGCGCATCTCATCGAGCTTGCCGAAGCAGAACAGGCGGTCGTCGGGTTCGAGGACCACGTGCTTGCGCGGGTTCGGGATCACGCTCACCCCGCGGTGCAGCGTGAGGACGGTGATGTCGCGTTCCCACAGACCCGCCTCCCCCAGCGTCTTGCCGACGAGGTCGGCGGCGCCGTGGACCATGAGCTCGGCGACGCCGTATCCCGTGGAGACCGTGAGGCGCTGCCGCACGTCGATCTCCGGGAAGGCCACCTGACCGGCGATGTAGTCGATGATCGCGCCCGCGACGTCGAGCTTGGTCGCGGTCTCGATGCCCTGCAGGCCCGGGGAGGAGTTGACCTCCATCACCAGGGGTCCCTCGTCCCCCTCCAGCATGTCCACGCCGGCGACGCGGAGTCCCATGATCTGGGCCGATCGCACGGCGGCCCGCTCGTAGACCGGGTCGAGCTCGATCGCCTCGACCGAGCCGCCACGGTGCACGTTCGAGCGGAACTCGTCTCCGGCCGCCGAGCGCCGCATCGCCGCGACCACGCGGTCCCCGACGACGAGCGCGCGGATGTCGCGCCCCCGGCTCTCGGCGATGAACTTCTGGATGAGCACGTTCTGCTTGGTGGAGTGGAGCGTCTCGATGATGGCCTCGGCCACCTTCACCTGAGGCGCGAGGATGACGCCGATGCCCTGGGTGCCCTCGAGCAGCTTGATCACCACGGGAGCACCCCCGACGCGCTCGATCGCCGGTCGCACGTCGGCGCGGTTGCGCACGAAGGCCGTCGGAGGCATAGCGATGTTGTGCCGGGAGAGGATCTGGTTCGCCCGCAGCTTGTCGCGCGCGCTGGAGATGCCGTTCGCCGTGTTGGGGGTGTAGACGTCCATCTGCTCGAACTGCCGCACCACGGCGGTGCCGAAATACGTGATCGAGTTGCCGATGCGGGGCAGGATCGCGTCGTAGTCGCTGAGCTGCCGGCCCCGGTAGTGCAGGTCGGGCTCATCGGAGGTCAGGTCGATCGCGAAGCGCAGCGTGTTGAGCACCTTCACGTTGTGGCCCCGCTGCAGTGCGGCCGCGCGGAGGCGTTGGGTGGAGTACGCCTGCGGCGCACGGGACAGCACTGCGATCTTCACGGGGGATTTCCTGCCAGGATGTATCAGGTGAGTAGGTCTACCCATTCAAACACCCTTACGGGGTGGCGCGAGTGGGTGAGCCTGCCCGATCTCGGCGTCGACTGGATCAAAGCCAAGATCGACACCGGCGCCCGCACCTCGTCCCTGCACGCGTTCGACATCCAGGAGTTCGCACGCGACGGCGAGGCCTGGGTGCGTTTCCGCGTGAAGCCCTGGCAGGACAGCCAGGAGGACGCCGTCGTCGTGGAGTCCCCCATCCACGACCGCCGGGCCGTCCGGAGTTCGTCCGGGCACGCGCAGGAGCGTCTCGTCGTGCAGCTGATGATCCGGCTCGTCGACCGGGAGGTGATGGCCGAAGTGACCCTGAGCAACCGGGACGAGATGGGATTCCGCATGCTGATCGGCCGCGAAGCGCTGCGCCGCGGCTACGTCGTCGACCCGGCGCGTTCCTTCCTCGGCGGCCGCGCACCCCGTGAGGCACGCCGGCGCAACCGCGGCCGCGCCTGAGCGTCAGGCGCGGATGAGGACCGTTCCCACGGCCTTGTCGTGCAGACCGCGCTGATCCGGGTCCCACACCACGGCCGGAATCACGATCAGCAGCAGCAGCGTGCGTACGATCGGGCGCCATAGGCCGACCCAGCCGCCGTCGAGACGGACGACGCGCATGCCGAGGATGCGGTGCCCGGGGCTGCCGCCCGCGGTCGGGATGAAGAGGATCTGCACGACGCCGAAGATGAGCAGCGTGGCGAACGGGTCGTACTGGAAGAACGCGACGGAGAGGATGACGGCTGCCGTCCAGTCGATCGCGAGGGCGCCGATCCGGCGACCGGGGCGGCCGATGCTTCCCGGTCCGGACTCCGGGAGTCCGAGTCGCTCACCGGGGTACGTGTTCACAGCATCCGTCACCCCTCCAGCCTACCGAGGCTGTGGATGCCCTCCGATCCTGCTCACGCTGTAACACGGACGAAACAAAGCGGATACCGTGGAGAAATCCCCCGTCCGTACTGTGCAAAGTGGCCCCGAAGCCATCGATCCGCATCACAGGAGTCGTACATGTTCAAAGATTCGTCCGAGGTACTGGCCTACATCAAGGAGAACGACGTCAAATTCCTTGACATCCGTTTCACCGACCTCCCTGGTGTGCAGCAGCACTTCAACATCCCTGCGGCGACGGTCGACGAGGCCTTCTTCACGGACGGACAGCTGTTCGACGGCTCCTCCATCCGCGGCTTCGCCAGCATCCACGAGTCGGACATGCAGCTCATCCCGGATGTGACGACGGCGTACATCGACCCCTTCCGCGAGGCGAGCACCCTCGTGATGATCTTCGACATCTACAACCCGCGCACCGGCGAGATCTACTCGAAGGACCCGCGTCAGGTCGCGAAGAAGGCGGAGAAGTACCTCACCTCCACCGGCATCGCCGACACCGCGTTCTTCGCTCCCGAGGCCGAGTTCTACATCTTCGACGACGTGCGCTACTCCGTGACGGCCGGCGAGAGCTTCTACAAGGTCGACTCCGAGGAGGCCGCGTGGAACACCGGCCGCGAGGAGGAGGGCGGGAACCTCGCCAACAAGACCCCCTACAAGGGCGGCTACTTCCCCGTCAGCCCGGTCGACAAGACGGCCGACCTGCGCGACGACATCACCCTCAAGCTCATCGATGCGGGCTTCATCCTCGAGCGCTCCCACCACGAGGTGGGCACGGCCGGCCAGCAGGAGATCAACTACCGCTTCGACACCATGGTGCACGCGGCCGACGACATCCTGAAGTTCAAGTACATCGTCAAGAACACCGCCGAGGAGTGGGGCAAGGTCGCCACCTTCATGCCGAAGCCGCTGTACGGCGACAACGGCTCGGGTATGCACACCCACCAGTCGCTATGGAACGACGGCAAGCCGCTGTTCTACGACGAGGCCGGCTACGGTCAGCTCAGCGACATCGCGCGGTGGTACATCGGCGGCATCCTGGCCCACGCGCCGGCGCTGCTCGCCTTCACCAACCCGACGCTGAACAGCTACCACCGTCTGGTCAAGGGCTTCGAGGCTCCGGTCAACCTGGTCTACTCGGCCGGCAACCGCTCCGCCGCGATCCGCATCCCGATCACGGGCTCGAACCCGAAGGCCAAGCGCATCGAGTTCCGCGCCCCCGACGCCTCGGGCAACCCGTACCTCGCCTTCGCCGCGCAGCTCATGGCGGGCCTCGACGGCATCAAGAACCGCATCGAGCCGCACGAGCCCGTCGACAAGGACCTCTACGAGCTCCCGCCCGAGGAGGCCAAGAACATCCCGCAGGTGCCGAACTCCCTGCTGGACTCGCTCGAGGCGCTCCGCGCCGACCACCAGTTCCTCCTCGAGGGCGGCGTGTTCACCGAGGAGCTCATCGAGACCTGGATCTCCTACAAGTACGAGAACGAGATCCTGCCGATCGCTCAGCGCCCGCACCCGTTCGAGTACGAGCTGTACTTCGGAGTCTGAGCCGAACGCAGATCGCGAAAGAGTCCGTCCCCATCCGGGGGCGGGCTCTTTCGCTGCATGGGAACCTTGCGGCTACGGCAGCCCTACCCCCCACGTACTCATTTGGGGTTACTTCCTACGCATATTCAGACATTTCGCTATCCTCTGACCCTGTCTTGACCTATGCTCGATCCCGCAGCCGGGGGGCTCGCAGGAAGAGGGCGGCATGTCGCAGGATTATGAGGTCGACACGGATGTGTTGCGGGCGATGGCGGCGAAGACGCGGCGCGTCATCGCCGACGTCGGGGCGACCGACCTCACCCCGCCGACGAGCGCCGGCCACGAGTGGGTGGTCGCAGCCTCTGAGCGGTTCGCCGAAACGTGGTCTGCCGGCCTCGCAGCGCGGGTGACGGACTCCGACGACTTCACCGAACGTCTGGCGACGACGGCCCGGGTCTTCGATGAGGGGACGGATGCCGCGAAGGCCGAGGTCGACGCGATGATCTGGGAAGAGTGATGGAGCTCGGGCAGACCCGCTCCGCCACCGCCCTCATCCCTGGCTCCCCCGGCGAGGTCAGGCAGACAGCCGAGGGGTGGAAGGCACACGGCACGACTGCAGCACGGGTGCACGACCAGCTCGCGTCGCTCGACGATGAGGGCACCTGGACGGGCGAGGCCTACGACGCGTACCTGACGCGCTTCGATCGTCAGCTGCTGCACTGGTCGAACGCCGGCGACGGGCTCCGCGAGGGCGCTCACGCCCTGTTCACCTGGGCGGATGCGCTGGAGTGGGCGCAGGAGGAAGCCGCGCGCGCCATCACTCTCTGGGACGAGGCCGAGCAGCAGGCCGCCACGGCACTGGCCGCGCACCGCGCTTACGTCCGCGAGCTTCGGGTCGGGCAGGGCCTTCGGCACCCGGAGGTGGAGGTGCCATTCGTCGACCCGTCCGGTCCCGCGCATGAACAGGCCAGAGAGGTGCTGTACAACGCCCGGGCGACGCTGGAGGTCTTCGCCCGAGACTGTGCAGTCCGGTTGGACCAGGCCGCAGAGGCCGCGCGCATGCCGCTCACCGAGGCTGAGGCCGCGACCGCAGCCCAACATGCCGTCACCGAGGCGGTGTTCACCCTTGCTGTCGTGCAGCCGTTCCAGGCCACGACGGACATGCTCGCCGTCTCCGCACAGACGCTGTGGGAGCACCCGGACATCATCCTCGAACTCCTCGGCGGGGCTGCGACCTTCATCGGAGGCGCCGCACTCGCTGTCGGTGGCGGAGGTCTGACGGTGACCGGAGTCGGTGCCATCGCCGGCGCGCCCGCCGTCGCTGCCGCAGGCGTCGGCGTCGCCGGAGTCGGTGCGGGACTCATCGGCGACGCGGCAGGGCGATGGTTCCGGGAAACCGACCGAGCCGCCGACCCCCGCAAGGGCGTCGATCGCGGGGATGGACGAGACTACGAGGGCAAATACGCAAACGGTCAGGAGAACAAGCCGTGGGTCGACAAAGAGAAGATCGGACTTGACAAGTTCGCCGCTGAAGAGCAAGTGGAAGTGATCCGCACCAAAGCCAAGGTGGGCTACGACGGCGCGCCGCAGGACGGCCGATACTATGACGGCCTCGTCCGAAACCCTGACGGGACGTTCACAGCCATCGAGGTCAAGTCAGGTGGTGCTTATGACGCGTATTTCCGGCCGGGGAGCACACAGCGCCAGTTCGACGCGCAAGTGAACGATGGGGCCGTTGCGAGAGGGCGGCTCAATGGTGAGAGTATCGAGATTTCTAGGGTGATTGTGAGAAGGGAACCATGAGCAGCTACGGACCGTTCGCAGAGAGAACCCCACGCGGCCAGGAAGGGTGGATTGAAGAGGTCTTTCGTCCGGTCCCGGACACTCTTCGGCTGAGGCTCGAAGCACTGGACGGCCTGGAGACATTCACCTACATCATCTGGCGGGGCAGCGACCCGACGAGCATCGTGGGGTTCGACTCCAAGCCTGGTGGATCCTTCATGCAGGCGGCGGGTTCAGCCGATCAGATGACCGTGGAGGTCCGGTTGACAGGGCCTGACGGTCAGACCCGCCTGTACACGGTCGGTCGTCCCGAGCCTGCCGATGGGACGACGCTGATCCCGATCAGTCAGACCCGTGCGGTGCGCGTGTTCTCGAACGAGGTGTTCACCGCCGACGAAGCCGCGGTCATCTTCTACACCTACTACCTCACCGACGCCGTCGCTCAGCCGTACGTCCTCCGCGAGCTCGACCTCAGCCAAGAACTGTCGGAGCAACGATGAGAGTAGCGGTCCGTCACGACGCCATTAGCGACACGGTCGCGCGTCTCGCCCTCACCGTACGGCAGTTCCAGGAGCGGCTCGACGCCCTCGACGCGGAGGCCGCTCGACTTCGATCCTCATGGTCCGGTGAGGCGCAGGCAGCATACGACCGCGCCCACCACGACTGGGACACCGCCATCCGCCGTATGAAGGCCGCCCTCGCCGAAGCCAACCGACGACTCATCACCGCCAACGCCATCTCCATGGAGACCGCCAGCACCGCCGCCCGCCTCTGGAAGTGACGCTCATACGGTCCGAGATGGAACCCCCGCCCGCGGCAACCTGGACGGCCAAAACATCGTCGTCACCATCACGCGAGTAGAGAGCAGGGATGTCCCATGAGAGCGCCGTTTACGCATGGCGAAGAAACACCCAGCGGGCAGCGCGGCTGGATCACGGACAGCTTCCGCCCCATTCCCGCGCATCTGAGGCTCATGCTGGGCCACCTGGACGGCGAGCGAAAGCTGACCTACATAATCTGGCCCGGATCCGATCCCTCCAGCACCGTGGGCTTCCGCGAGCCTGCCAGGGATACCTTCATGCAGGCGGCAGGCTCTGCCAACGCAATGACGGTGGAGGTGAAACTGCCTGGACCTGACGGTGAGAGACACTTGTATACGGTCGGGCGTGCCGAGCCCGTCGACGGGACGACGACGCTGATCCCGATCAGTCAGACCCGTGCGGTGCGCGTGTTCTCGAACGAGGGGTTCACCGCTGACGAAGCCGCGGTCATCTTCTACACGTACTACCTCACCGACGCCGTCGCTCAGCCGTACGTCCTCCGCGAGCTCGACCTCAGCCAGGAGCTGTCGGAGCAACGATGATCACCCGCGTCGTTTTGGAGACCGTCATATGAGCACTCCCACACATATCACCCAGATCAACGGAGAATCCCGCGGGCCACTCGTGGATTACGTACGCCCGTACACCGACCAACTGCGAACATCGCTGAGCGCCATGAACCCCTCCACGTTCTGGGCATTCTCACTGTGGCGTGCGCCGGAGAGCGCGGACCTCCTGGACAGCATCCCCTTCAGCGAGGAGTACATCCAGTGTGCCGGGACAGCGGAGGCCCTCGACGGTACTCCACCACCGTGTATCCCAACGAGGTGTTCACAGCAGACGAAGCCGCGGTGATCTTCTACGCCTACTTCCTCACCGACAAAGTCGCCCAGCCCTACACGCTCCGCGAGTTCGATATGAGCGTCCCCGACCCCACCGAGGACGAGGCGCCATGAGAGCTGCGGTCCGTCACGACGCCATCGCCGACACCGTCCCACGTCTCGCCCCCACCGTTTGGCAATTCGAGGACGAGCTCGATGGCGCGGACGGACGAGATTACGAGGGCAAATACGCAATCGTTCAAAAGAACAAGCCATGCGTCGTCAAGGAGAGGATCGAAGTGAGGTACGTTCCTTGACGTTTTACGGGCCATTCGCGGAGACAACCCCGCGAGGGATGACCGGATGGATCAGCGACCGTCGCCGCCCCATCCCGGATCATCTGCGCATGATGCTCGGGCACCTCGACGGGCAAGAAAAGTTCACTTACGTAATCTGGCGAGCCCCGAACCCCGAGAGCATCATCGTCACTCCGCAAGATGGCGGAGACGGGTTCATGCAGGCGGCGGGTTCAGCCGATCAGATGACGGTGGAAGTGCGCCTCCCCGCGCCTGACGGCGAGACCCACCTGTACACGGTAGGGCGTCCCGAGCCTGCCGACGGGACGACGCTGATCCCGATCAGTCAGACCCGTGCGGTGCGCGTGTTCTCGAACGAGGTGTTCACCGCCGACGAAGCCGCAGTCATCTTCTACACGTACTACCTCACCGACGCCGTCGCCCAGCCCTACGTCCTCCGCGAGCTCGACCTCAGCCAGGAGCTGTCGGAGGAACGATGAGAGTCTTGGAGACCGCCAGCACCGCCGCCCGCCTCTGGCGGTAACGGCGCTCCGGGCATGGCCCCCGTCAGGGCTCGTCGGCGACGATCTCGGCCTTGAACCCCGCGGAGTTCTCCAGCCATCCGGCGTAGTGATCCGGCCCGCCCGCGTGCGGGTAGCGCTCCGCGTACAAAGGCCGCCAGCCGTGTTCTGGCGCCGCCGCCATGATCGCGTCCACACGGTCCCGCGGGCCCGCAGCGAAGGCGAGATGGTTCACGCCCGGGGCACGACGATCGTGTTCACTGCTGCTGAGGTTCGGGGATGTCGTGAGGGTGACATACGCGCCACCCGCCTCCCAGGACTCGCCCTCGGGCCATGCACCGGCGCGGACGAAACCCACCGCACCGAGCAGCCACCCCCACTCCGCTCGCGACGACACGAGGTCGGCGACCCAGACCTCCACGTGGTGAATCCCTGCCATCCGTCCAGTCTCTCAGCTCCCCGTGGATCCGCCATTGCAGGTGTCGGGCTCCACGTCAACCCCAACGCGTCGTTCTTTTTGCGCGGATACGGTGAATACATCGTCGGGATACCCGGTCCCGCCAGTGGAGGACGCCGTGATCACCCAGGAAGCCCCGCCCACCGCCGCGCTTCTGGACGGCCGCTACCGCCTGGCGGAGGCTGTCGGCATGGGCGGGATGGCGACCGTGTATCGCGCGGAGGACATCGCCCTCGAACGCACCGTCGCGGTGAAGATGTTCCGCGAATCCGACGATGCCGTCGAGTCCGTGGAGCGGGTGCATTCGGAGAAGGCGCTCCTCGCGGGTCTCAACCACCCGGGCCTGGTCACCCTCCTCGACGCGCACCTCGAGCCCGGACGACCGAAATACCTCGTGATGGAGTACGTGCCGGGACCGACGCTGAGCAAGCGCATGGCCCGCGCGACGGTGACCCCGCGCGAGATCGCCACGATCGGGGCGGACATCGCCTCCGCCCTCCACGCCGTGCACAGCGCCGGCATCGTGCACCGCGACATCAAGCCCTCGAATGTCCTCCTCACGCCGCCCCTCGACACGAACGGCCGCTGGAGCGCGAAGCTGGCCGACTTCGGGATCGCCTGCGCCATCGACATGTCCCGCGTCACCACTCCCGGCATCGTCCTCGGGACGCTGACCTACATGGCGCCCGAGCAGCTGCGGAACGGCGATATCCGTCCCGCGGTCGACATCTACGCGCTCGGTCTCATCCTGTTGGAGGCGCTCACCGGCAAGCCTGGGTTCGCCCCCACCCTCAGCGTCGAATCCGCCCTCGCCCGTCTCCACATCGCGCCGGAGATCCCGGCGGAACTGGGTTCGGAGTGGGCCGCACTGCTCAGCGCGATGACGGCGATCGACCCCGACGCACGACCGCACGCTCTGGAGGTCGAGAGCGAACTGCGTCGGCTGATCGATCTCCCCGTCACCGAAGAGGTGGCAACAGACGTCACCGTGCCGCTTCCCGCGCCGACCGCAGGCGCCCTCCCCCGGACGCGCGCCGAGGCTCGCGCCCGCCGTCGCGCCGCCTCGGCGCACCCCGCCGCGTCCCCGGCCCGGCGCACGCGACGTCTTCGCGAGTCCCTGCTCATCGCTGCGGTGGTCGTACTCGGCGCGGTGACCACCGCCTCCGCAGCACTGCTCGGACACGGCGAGCAGGCTCTCGCCAGCTCGGGCGCCGTCTCCGATGGCGCGTCGAGGATCGTCGAGGGCGTCGAGGACCTCGTGCCGGTCGAGCCGGCTCCCGCGGACACCGTCGTCGACTCGGAGCCGGCAGAGACCGTCGCCGTCGAGCCGGTGGCCGCGACCCCGGTGACACGGACGGCACCGGTCACCGAGTCGATCGCCGAGGATAGCCTGCCCGAGAACGCCGCACCGCAGGCGCAGGAGAACCGAGGCAAGAGCCCAGGCCGCGACCGCAACAACGGCAAGGGCAACAGCAGCCACTGATCCGACGCTCCCGACGCCCGCCGAGCCGGCGGGTGTCGCTGAGCGGCGCGCGGGACCGGGTGGAGGATGATCGAGTGTCGAGTATCGACAGAGGGAGGGGACCATGCGTCGCAGGAAGTTGATCGCACCGCCGGATCAGGCACCCAGCGTGTCCGCGCAGCGACGGTCGCCGTCGAGCGTGGTCGCCGGCGCCAGGGCGAACCCGTTCATGTTCGGTCTCCTCGGTGCCCTCGGGGTCCTCGTCGCGCTGATGATCGGCGGCATCGTCGGTCAGCTCGCCACCGTGCTGGTCTACATCGGCGTCGCGCTCTTCCTGGCGCTCGGCCTCGATCCGATCGTGCGGTTCATCGAGCGTAAGCTCCCCCGTCCCGCGGCGGTCGCCGTGGTCGTGATCGGCGTCCTGCTCGCCTTCGCCGGGATCATCCTCGCCATCGTCCCCACCCTCGTGGAGCAGATCGGGAACCTGATCAAAGACGGTCCGAAGATGATCGAGGACTTCACGAACAGCGCCTGGTTCCAGGACGTCAGCGGACAGTTCGGCGGCACGATCAAGGACGCGGTCGACGGCGTGCTCGGCTTCGTGCAGAACCCGGACAACTTCCTCGACATCGGCGGCGGTGTCTTCGCCGTCGGCGCCGGAATCGCCGGCGGCCTGACGGGCATCACGATCGTGGTCATCCTCACGCTCTACTTCATGGCGTCGCTGCGCAGCATGAAGCGGGTGGCTGCCCGGTTCGTCCCGGCGTACCAGCGCGACACGTTCAGCGAGCTCCTGGAGGACGTCTCGAGTGCCGTCGGGCGCTACGTCATCGGTCAGGCGAGCCTCGCGCTCACCAACGGCATCCTGAGCCTCATCTTCCTGACCATCATCGGAGCGCCGGTGCCGGCGCTGCTCGCACTGATCGCCTTCATCGGATCGATGATCCCGCTCGTCGGAACCCTCTCGGCGTCGATCATCATCTCGCTCATCTGCCTGTTCGTCTCGCCGACGACCGCGCTGATCGCGATCATCTACTACCTGATCTACATGCAGATCGAGGCATACGTGCTCTCTCCGCGGATCATGAACAAGGCCGTCGATGTCCCGGGCGCGCTGGTCGTCATCGCCGCAGTGGCCGGTGGCGCGCTCGGCGGGATCCTGGGTGCGCTCGTCGCCATCCCGGTGGCCGCGAGCATCATCATCATCGTGCAGAAGGTCGTCTTCCCCAATCAGGACAGGAAGAAGACGCCGCCCGCGGTGACCGTCGCCTGATCAGCGGACGAGCACGGCGCCCGGCTGCACACGGACGGTGAAGGCGTCGATCTCGCCGACCTCCTCGCCGTCGATCTCGAACATCTGCGGCGCGGCGAGCTGCACCCGGATCCGCTCCGCCGAGACATGGGTCGTGGAGTCGGTGCTGACCGCCTGATCGACGTTCCCGATCATGCGACGGATCCCGTTGTCCCAGACGACCGAGCGGACGGTGTCGAGCCACTGCAGCGCGCCGTCGGAGCTGATGAGCAGCATGTCGAGGAGGCCGTCGTCGAGGACGGCGTCCGGCAACAGGCGGATGCCGCCCTGGAGCATGCCGCAGTTGCCGACGAGCAGCGTGTGCCCGCGCACCTCCTCCGGCTCGTGGTCGTCGAGCTGCAGCGTGATGTCCGTCATCTCGGTGCCGGCGAGTGCCCGCCCCATCGCCTCCACGTAGGCGAGCCAGCCGGCGCGATCCTTGAGGTCGTCGTTGGTCTCCACGAGCATCTGCGCGTCGACCCCGAAGCCGACCATGACGGAGAAGGCGTGCTCCTCGCCGTCGAACTCCACCCAGCCGAGGTCGATGCGGTGGGGCTCCGAGTCGCGGATGTGCTCGAGCGCCGGCAGCACGCCCTCGAGCGGCACGCCGAGGTTGCGCGCCAGGAGATTGCCGGTGCCCTGCGGCACGATGCCGAGGGCGACATCGGTGCCGACCAGAGCTTCCGCGACGGCGCGGATCGTGCCGTCACCGCCGACTGCGATGACGAGGGCGCAGCCCTCCTCCACGGCCTTCGCCGCGACGCCGCGACCGGGGTCGTCCGGAGTGGTCTCCCCCCAGCGCACATCGGCTTCCTCGCCGAACGCGAGGGTCACCGCTTCCCCGAGGACATCCCGGTCGGACTTCGTCGGGTTCCAGATCACGCCGATGCGAGGAGAGGTCATACGCTCACTCTGAGCGACGGAGGGCGATCGTGCAACTCGACCGGCCGTCTAGCCGTAGAAGAGCTGCTCGAAGGTCCGCCGGGCGCGCCGCGTAACCGCCAGATAGTCCTCCTCGAGCGGTGTCGCGGACCGGGGTGGATAGCCGAGCAGACGGGCCAGGGCATCCAGCTGACGGCGGTCAGCGGGGAGGACGTCGCTCGTCTGCCCCGTGAGCAGCGTGATGCCCGAACGGAGACGGCTCGACAGCAGCCAGGCGGCCCGCAGGCGCTCGGCGTCGTCCTCCCCGACGAGCCCGGCTCCGACCGCGGCGTCGAGCGCGAGCAGCGTGGAAGTGGTCCGGAGACCCGGAACGTCGGTCGCATGCTGCAGCTGGAGGAGCTGCACGAGCCACTCCACGTCGCTGAGAGTCCCCGGCCCGAGCTTGAGGTGACGACGGGGGTCAGTGCCCTGCGGCAGCCGCTCCCCCTCCACGCGCGCCTTGATCCGCTTGATCTCCCGGAGGCCCTGAAGATCGACCGCCTCCGGGTACCGGATGCTGTCCGCGAGCTCCATGAACCGCCCGATGAGCTTCGTGCTCCCCGCGACACCACGCGCCCGCAGCAGCGCTTGCGCCTCCCACGACAGCGACCAGCGGCGGTAGTAGGCCGCGTAGGCGTCGAGGGACCGCACGATCGGACCGTTGCGCCCCTCGGGCCGCAGACCCGCGTCGAGGTCGAGAGGGAGGCGATGATCGGTGAGGTGCTCACGGAGTCCCGCCACGATCCGCGTCGCGAGCTTCTCCGCTCTGCCCGGGTCGACGCCGTTCGCGTCGTACACGTACAGGACGTCGGCATCGGACCCGAAGCCGAGCTCTGCGCCGCCGAACCTCCCCATGCCGATGACCGCGAAGTCGAGCGCTGCGTCCTCGGGCGGCACGACCTCGCGGAGGACGGCGCGGAGGCCCGCCTGGATCGTCGCGTCCGTGATGTCGGTGAGCGCGGTGGCCACCTCCTCGATGGTGACGACGTCGAGGACGGCCGCCATCGCAGTGCGCAGGAGCTCGCGACGCCGCAGGGCCCGGACGGCCCGCAACGCGTCGGCGACCGTCTCATGGCGCGTCTGGATCGCTCGGGCCTCGTCGTCGAGCGCCTGCGCGCTCCGCGGTCGCAGCCGCTCGGCGCTGTCCAGCCACGCCACCGACTCCGGGATCCACTCCAGCAGCTCGCCGATGTACCGCGATGACGACAGCAGTCGGGTGAGGCTCTCCGCCGCGCCGGAGGAGTCCCGCAGCATGCGCAGGAACCACGAGGTGTCCCCCAGCCGCTCGCTGATGCGGCGGAACGCGAGGAGGCCGTAGTCGGGGTCGCTGCCGTCCGCGAACCAGCGCACCATGACGGGCATGAGGTGCCGCTGGATCGTCGCCTTGCGGCTGAGTCCGCGTGTCAGCGCGCCGATGTGGCGCAGCGCTCCCGCCGGGTCGCGGAACCCGATCGCGGCGAGCCGGTCGTGAGCCTGCTCCGCGGAGAGGGTGCGCTCCTCCTCGGGCAGTCCGGCCACGGCGCTCAGCAGCGGCCGGTAGAAGAGGCGGGTGTGGATGTCGCGCACCTCGCGGCGGACGCTCTCCCACCGCGCCCAGACGCCCTCTCCCGTCTCCGCCAGCTTCGTGCTGCGCGCCAGGATGCGCAGGCCGGCCGGCGTCTTGGGCATGAGGTGGGTGCGGCTGAGGTCGCGCAACTGCAGACGGTGCTCCATGAGGCGCAGCACCCGATAGTCGTCCGCGAAGGTCCCCGCATCCGCGCGACCGATGTAGCCGCCGGCGACCAGGGCGTCCAGGCTCTCCAGCGTGCCGCGCGTGCGCAGCGACTCGTCGGTGAGACCGTGCACGAGCTGCAGGAGCTGCACCGTGAACTCGATGTCGCGCAGCCCGCCCGCGCCGAGCTTGAGCTGGTACGGGGCGTCCTCCGGGTCGATGTGCTCCATGACCCGCTCGCGCATACGCTGGACGCTCTCGACGAACTCCTCTCTGGCGGCACTCGACCACACGCGCGGCTGCACCGCATCGATGTAGGCGGCGCCCAGGTCGGGATCGCCGGCCAGCGGACGAGCCTTCAGCAGCGCCTGGAACTCCCAGCTCTTCGCCCACCGGTCGTAGTACGCGACGTGCGACGCGAGGGAACGCACGAGCGCGCCCTGCTTGCCCTCCGGGCGCAGCGCCGCGTCGACCTCCCAGAGCGGCGGCTCGACCTCGATGGCGCTGAGGTGGCGCATGGTGTCCCTGGCCAGACGCGTGGCGATGTCGATCGCCTGCGGCTCGGAAAGCGCCTCCTCATCCGTCGTGCCGCCGACGAAGATGACGTCGACGTCGCTGACGTAGTTGAGCTCCCTCGCGCCGGCCTTCCCCATGCCGATCACGGCCAGCTGAGTGGCAGCGACGACATCGCGACCGGCGGACGGCGCCTGGCGGGTGCGGGCGATCGCGAGCGAGGCCTCAAGGGCGGCGCCGGCGAGATCCGCGAGGGAAGCGGCCACCGCGGCGACGACCTCTTCGGGGCGCGAGTGGCCGAGATCGAAGGCGGCGATCTCCGCGAGGTTCCGCCGATACGCGACGCGGAGCGCCACGACCGTCCCGTCGTCCGCCGAGTCCGCGAACCCGTCCTCCGCCCCGACGGCAGCGAGGAGGCGATCGCGCCACACGTCCGCCGAGGGGAGCACGTCGATCGGTGCCGCCAGCACGTCCAGCTCGTCGGGATGCCGCAGGAAGAACTCCGCCAGTCCTACGGAGGCTCCGAAGACGCGCCAGACGCGCCGGCGCGTCTCCTCGTCGTCCGCGAGCGCCCGCAGCGGGGCAGGGTCTCGTCGAGCGACCCGCAGCATCCCGCGAACGGCCGCATCCGGGTCCGCCGCGACGGCCGCCTCGAGCAGCATCGCGCGCGGCACGCCGAGCAGGCTCTCGAGCTCCGCCAGCGACGCCGCGGCCTCGCTCAGCTCAGCGAACCCGAGCCGGGCGAGGGCCGAGAGCGAGACGGAGGCGTCGGGGCGAGCCATGCCGCGCTCAGAGGAGCTCGAGGTTGTTCTTCAGCTCCAGCGGCGTGACCTGGCCGCGGTACGCCTCCCACTCCTTGCGCTTGTTGAGCAGCACGTAGTTGAACACCTGCTCCCCCAGCGTCTCCGCGACGAGCTCGGAGGCCTCCATGTACTCCAGGGCGTGGTCGAGGCTGGCGGGCAGGGCGGAGTAGCCCAGCGCCCGGCGCTCGGCGTCGCTCAGCGCCCAGACGTTGTCCTCCGCCTCCGGCGGAAGCTCGTACTCCTCCTCGATGCCCTTGAGACCGGCGGCGAGCATGAGCGCGTACGCGAGGTAGGGGTTCGCCGCGGAATCGAGCGCGCGGTACTCGACGCGCGACGACTGCCCCTTGTTCGGCTTGTACATCGGGACGCGGACCAGCGCGGACCGGTTGTTGTGGCCCCACGTGATGAAGCTCGGCGCCTCGTCGCCGCCCCAGAGCCTCTTGTACGAGTTGACGAACTGGTTCGTCACGGCGGAGATCTCGTTGGCGTGCTTGAGCAGGCCCGCGATGAAGTGGCGTCCGGTCTTGGAGAGTTGGTACTTCGCACCCTCCTCGTAGAACGCGTTCTGATCGCCCTCGAACAGCGACATGTGCGTGTGCATGCCGCTGCCGGGCTGGCCGCTGAGCGGCTTCGGCATGAACGTGGCGTACACGCCCTGCTCGATCGCGACCTCCTTGATGACCGTGCGGAAGGTCATCACGTTGTCCGCGGTGGTGAGGGCGTCGGCGTAGCGCAGATCGATCTCGTTCTGGCCGGGGCCGCCCTCGTGGTGGCTGAACTCCACGGAGATGCCGAGGTCTTCCAGCATGCGGACCGAACGGCGACGGAAGTCGTGCGCCGTACCCCCGGGGACGTTGTCGAAGTAGCCGGCGGAGTCGACGGGGACGGGCCCCTCAGGACCGAACGACGACGACTTGAGCAGGTAGAACTCGATCTCCGGGTGCGTGTAGAACGTGAAGCCCGCATCGGCGGCCTTCGCGAGCGTCCGCTTCAGCACGTGACGGGGATCGGCCACCGCGGGCTGTCCGTCGGGCGTGGTGAGGTCGCAGAACATGCGCGCGGTCGGGTCGATCTCCCCGCGCCACGGCAGCGTCTGGAAGGTCGTCGGGTCGGGCTGGGCGAGCAGATCGGACTCGTACGTGCGGGTCAGCCCCTCGATCGCGGAGCCGTCGAACCCGATGCCCTCGGCGAAGGCGCCCTCGACCTCGGCCGGCGCGATGGCGACGGACTTGAGCGTGCCGATCACGTCGGTGAACCACAGGCGCACGAACTTGACGCCGCGCTCCTCGATCGTCCGGAGGACGAAGTCCCTCTGCTTGTCCATGGCTACTCTGCGCCCTGGCCCTTCTCTGCGCCGAAGCCACTGGACGGCTTCGCGTCCCAGCCCTGCTCCGCGGCCTCTTCCTCGGCCCAGGCGCGCGACCGCTCCTTGAGCACCTCGGGGGCGCGGCGCGCCTCGGCCTCGGTGTCGAACGGACCGATGCGGTCGATGGACGGCGACAGCATGCCGAACTCGACCTCGCCCGTGACGGAGTTGTACCAGTACTTGTGATCGCCGTCGGTCATGGCTGCTCCTTCTTCCCGCGAGCGGTTGGGGTGATGTCATCGATCCTACTGGCGTGCACCGTGGTCGCTAAGCTATCGGCCATGGCAAAAGCGATCGGCGTCGACATCGGCGGCACGGGCATCAAAGCGGGAATCGTCGACCTCGAACACGGCACCATGGCCTCGGATCGGGTGCGCGTGCCCACTCCGGCCGGCGCGGCACCGGAAGACGTCCTCGTCGCGGTGCAGACGGTCCTGAAGACGCTCGACGTGCACGAGTCGACCCTGCCGCTCGGCGTGGCGTTCCCCGCGATCGTCAAGCGCGGCAAGACCCTCTCCGCGGCGAACGTCTCGAAGGAGTGGATCGACTTCGACGCCGAGCGCTTCTTCCGCGACGGCCTCGGCCGCAACATCGTCTTCGTGAACGACGCCGACGCCGCGGGCGTCGCGGAGGCTCGCCACGGAGCCGCCCGTGATGTGCTCGGCTTCACGCTCCTGACCACGCTCGGCACCGGGATCGGCTCCGCGTTCCTGTACGACGGCGTGCTGCTCCCGAACACGGAGCTCGGCCACCTGAACTTTCCGCGAGTACGAGTCCGTCGAGACCTACGCGGCCACCTCTGCACGCGAGCGCGAAGGCCTGAGCTGGGAGGAGTGGGCCGAGCGCCTGCAGGCGTTCTACTCCCACATCGAGTTCCTGTTCAGCCCCGACCTGTTCGTGGTCGGCGGCGGCGTGTCGAAGAACGCGGGCGACTTCCTGCCCCTGCTCGACCTGAAGACGCCGATCGTCCCCGCGATCCACCGCAACAACTCCGGCATCATCGGCGCGGCCTCGCTCGCCGGCGACTGACCCTTCGACAAGCTCAGGGACCTTCGACAGGCTCAGGGACCCAACGGGACGCTCAGGGCCCTTCGACAGACTCAGCGACCCAACGAGAGAAGGCCCCGATGACGGGAGTCATCGGGGCCTTCGGCGTTCGAGGCGAATGGGCCGACCTGTACGCCGGGTTCTGTTCCGGGGTTCTTCGCCCCTTCGACGGCCATCTCTCTCGGCGACACGTTGCCGTGCCGCTCCAGCGGTCTACCCGAGGACTCGGCGGGCCGCGTCATCATCCTCTGTCTGACCTTGCTCCGGGCGAGGTTTACCTGGCGGGCCGTGTCACCACGGCCCCCGGTGGTCTCTTACACCACCCTTTCACCCTTACCCCTCGCGGGGCGGTCTGCTCTCTGTGGCACTGTCTCGCGGATCACTCCGGGTGGGTGTTACCCACCGCCCTGCCCTGTGGAGCCCGGACGTTCCTCGGTGCGGTTGCCCGCCACGCGACCGTCCAGTCGACCCATTCGCCCCTCCAGTCTATGGGGCCTCACTTCTCTGCGGAGTCCGCGATGCGCAGGTCGAGCGGAACATCGATCGGGAAGGTGCCGAACAGGCGGGTGGTGGCGACGGCAGCGGCCTCGCGGACGGCGTCGGCCGCGGCCTCCGCGTGCTCCTGCGGCGTGTGCAGGATCACCTCGTCGTGCAGGAAGAACGCCAGGTGCGGTTCCCGGGCGAACGGCCCCGATGCCTCGGCCGCGCCGAAGACCTCGGGGAGCTGTGCCAGGCGGTGACGGATCTCGGCGAGCCAGATGAGCGACCACTCCGCCGCGGTGCCCTGGACGACGAAGTTCCGGGTGAAGCGCCCCCACTCCCGTGCGCGGCGGCGGGCGTGGGAGACCACGGCGGGGTCGGCGTCGGCGCCCGTGGCATCGGCCTGCAGCCGCATCCACTCCGTGGACGGACGCGGCGAGGAGCGACCGAGCCAGGTCGAGACGATGCCGCCATCCTCCCCGACACGCGCCGCGTCGTCGACGAGCGCCATCGCGCGCGGGTACACCTTCCGCAGCCGGGGAACGAGTCGCCCGCTGTCGCCGCTGGTGGCGCCGTACATCGCACCAAGCACCGCGTACTTCGCCTCCTCGCGGGTCGCGACGGCACCCGACGCGACGACCCCCGCGTAGAGGTCGCCGCCGCGCGCCGCGGCCGCCATCGCCTCATCGGACGCCATGGCCGCGAGCATCCGCGGCTCCAGCTGGGCGACGTCCGCGACGACGAGGGCCCAGCCCGGATCCGCACGCACCGCGGGGCGGAGGTTGCGCGGCAGTTGGAGGGCACCGCCGCCGGCCGACGCCCACCGTCCGGTCACGACGCCTCCGGGGATGTACACCGGACGGAAACGGCCATCCTGCACCCATTCCGACAGCCAGGTCCAGCCGTTCGCGCTGAGCAGTCGAGACAGCTTCTTATAGGCGAGGAGTGGTTCGATCACGGGGTGCTCGTGGGCGGACAGCTCCCACTTGCTCGTCGACTCCACCGACACGCCCACGCGGTGCAGCGCCCGCAGCAGCTTCGGCTGGCTGTCCAGGTGCAGCGTGGGGTCGTCGAGCAGGGCCCGCACCTCGTCGCCGCGCTCCACCATCCGTCGGGGCAACCCGCCCGCGGCCGGACGAGCGCCCAGGGTCTCGGTGAGGATCGCGTCGTGCACCCCGGCGTCCCACGGGAGCCCCGCGACGCGCATCTCCTCCGCGATCAGCCCGCCGGCCGACTCCGCGGCGCACAGCAGCGTCAGGCGCCCGTCGGCCGCCTCCGCCATCACGGTCCGCTGTGCGCGGTACTGCTCGAGTGCCGCGGCGATCGCGTCCTCGCCGGACTCCTCGTCGAGGACGTCGAACAGGGAGGGGGTGGTGTCGACCGGGTCGCGGCGCTCCCACGCCGCACCGGGTGCCAGCGGCGTGGACGCCATGGCCGTGTCGCGCAGGATCGCGTGGCAGAGCACGAGATCATGGCTGCGCGTGATCCTGACGCCTTCGCTCAGGAGCAGCGCGTAGATCTCGGCCGCGCTACGGATGATCCACCGCGGGGCGTCGGCGGCTTCGACCGCGGCCACCCATCCGGCGAGTTCCGCCGCGGGCAGGAGCGTGCGCTGCTGCTCCTCGTCGTATTCGTCGAGCTCGATCGCGGCGTACTCCCCCGCACCGAGGCCGACCAGCGCGAGGCGTCGCTCCGGGCCCGACGCCGGCGCCGTCACGGGCGGTGCAGGCCGGATGCGCTCATGAAGAGAGTCCCGACTCCTCGGTGCGCACGAGGATGCAGCCGCACTCGGGGCACGAGACGACCTCGTCCTCGGGCGCGCGACGGATCTCGTTGAGATCGGTGCCGGGGAGCATCATGCGGCAGCCTTCACAGGTTCCGCGGGTGAGGAGCGCAGCTCCGGCGCTGTTCGCGGCGCGACGATCGTACTCCGCGAGCAGAGGAGCGGGAACGGTGGCGGCGACGGCCTCCCGGTCCCGGGCGAGCTGGGCGCCGAGCTCGGCCGCCGCAGCGACATCGGCCTTGCCCTGGGCGGTGAGCGCGCTGCCCTCCGCGGTCGTCGCATCCAGCAGCGCCTGCTGCGCGGCCACGGCGGCGTCGGCTTCCTCGACCCGGCCCATGACGTCGAGTTCCGCGTCCTCCAGGTCGCTCAGACGCTTGGCGAGACTGGCGAGCTCGTGCTCCAGGGCCTGCGCCTCCTTCGGGTTGGTGGCCGCCGCGAGGCGCTGGGCGTCGCGGTCGCGCCGCTGCTCCGCCAGCGCGACATCCGATTCCAGCCGCGAGAGCTCGGTCCGGGCGTCGTCCCTGGCGCCGGTCAGGACCGTGAGCTCGCGGAGCTGCTCCTGACGGATGGCGACGAGCTCGGCGATCCGGCCCGCCTGGCTCGGCTGCGTGCGGGCACGCTCCGCCTGCGCGATGCGCCGGTCGAGGTCCGCGATGTCGAGCAGGGTGCGCTGGTTCTCCGGGGTGGCGTTCACGCTCTCAAATCTAGTCGCTGCCGGGCCGAGCGCCGCATCATCGGATGTCGCCGTCCACGTAGAGCCACGTCCGGTTCTCGCGGACGAAGCGGCTGCGCTCGTGCAACGATCCACGCGTGCCGCCCTGCCGCCAGAAGGCCTCGAACTCGACCACGCCCTCCGTGTCGAACGGGCCGCCGGCCACGCGATCCACGATCACCAGCCGACGCCACTCGAGGTCGTCCTCGAAGGCGATCGTCTCCGGTCGCGTCTCCGGGTGCCAGGTACGGAGCAGGTACGCCCCGTCCTCCCGCACGAAAGCCGTGTAGCGCGAGCGCATCAGTCGCTCGGCGGTCGGCGCGGATGCCCCGTCGAGGAGCGGTCCGCAGCAGGCGGCGAACGTATCCCCCGAGGCGCAGGGGCAGCGAAAGGACGCCGTCATGGGAGCGCGACGATCAGGGTCATGCCTGCCAGCATCGCGCGGAGGGCCGTGATGCGCCAACTCGCCCTACGCTGGAGGCACGCCAACGCCAGGAGCATCGATGACCACTGTCCCCACCTTCCGCGCCCACAACGGCTTCGCCCTGCCGGCCCTCGGTCTCGGCACGTATCGGCTGAACGGCGACGCCGGGGCCGAGGCGGTCGCCCAGGCGCTCCGTGCGGGTTACCGACTCGTGGACTCGGCGTTCAACTACGAGAACGAGGGCTCCGTCGGGCGCGGCGTCGCGGCCTCCGGCGTCCCCCGCTCCGAGGTCATCGTGACGACGAAGCTCCCCGGACGGCACCATGCCCGCGCGACGGCGACCGCCAGCATCGAGGAGAGCCGATCCCGCCTCGGCCTCGACGCGACCGACCTGCACCTCATCCACTGGCCGAACCCGAGCCAGGACGAGTACGTCGAGGCATGGGCGGCTCTCGTGGACGCCCAGTCGCGCGGCGTCGTCCGCCAGATCGGCGTCTCGAACTTCCTCCCCGAGCATCTCGAGCGCATCGAACGGGAGACCGGGGTCCGGCCGGTCGTGAACCAGATCGAGGTGCACCCGTATTTCCCGCAGGAGGAGCAGCTGGCCTATCACCGGGAGCGCGGCATCCTCACCGAGGCCTGGAGCCCGCTGGGGCGTGCGCAGGCCCTCCTCGACGAGGATGTCGTCCGCGAGGTGGCCACCGCTCACGACATCACGCCCGCGCAGACCGTCCTCGCCTGGCACGTGGCCAGGGAGACGGTCGCGATCCCGAAGGCGTCGTCCGCAGAGCACCAGGCCGCGAACCTCGCCGCCGCCGCGGTCGTGCTCGACGACGCGGAGGTCGCCGCGATCACCGCACTCGGACGCGCGGACGGGCGCCTGTTCGACGGCGATCCCGCCGTGCACGAGGAGTCCTGAGCCGCGAAGGCTCAGACGCTCTGCGTGCCGAGTACGCGCAGGAACTCCAGCTTTTCAGCCGCCTCGCTCCCGGGCTGCGCCGTGAGGACGATGAGCGCCTGCGACTCGTCCTCCGTGAACAGCGCCTGACAGTCCACCTCGATCTCCCCCAGCTCCGGATGAACGATCACCTTGTGCTGCTCGAAGCGACGGGCGACCTCGTGAGCCGCCCAGAGCTGCACGAACTCGGGGCTCCGTTCCGACAGATCCGCCACGATCTCCCCCGCCCGCGACCGCGCGCCCATCGTCCCGTACGCCGCGCGCAACGCCGCCACCAGCGCCCGTGACTGCCGGGGGTGATCGACTTCCCGGTATCGCCGCCGTTCCTCCCCCGGGCGCGCGAACCAGCGGTGGATGCCGCTCCGGTCGAGCCCGGTCAGCCCGCTCGCGTCTCCGATCAGCGCGCGCGAGGCGTCGTTCTGCACCAGCACCTCGTCGAGTGCCGAGACCACGAACGCCGGGGTGTCGTGCAGACGGTCGAGCACCCGGAGGATTCCGGGACGGACGTAGTCGGTGATCACCGCCCGATCGGGAGCGCTGAGCCCGCTGAGCCGGTAGAGGTAGTCACGCTCGTCCGAGGACAGCCGCAGCGCGCGGGCGAGGGCGGCGAGGATCTGGGGGCTCGGCTGCGGGCCCCGGCGCTGCTCCAGCCGCGTGTAGTAGTCCGTCGACATGGTCGCCAGCTGCGCGACCTCCTCCCGGCGCAGCCCGGCCGTCCGGCGACGCGGCCCCTCAGGCAGACCCACATCGGCGGGGCGGAGCGCCTCCCGACGGCGCAGGAGGAAGTCGGCCAGGGCATCGCGATCCATCCGTGCAGTATCCCCCGGACGCGGGACGGGATCCAGGGACCGCCGATCCCCCGATCAGCCGTCTCTGGAACGGGGCCGGTACAGCGCCGAGGCTGAGGTCATGGACATCACCGGAAACACCATCTTCATCCCCGGCGCGACGAGCGGGATCGGTCTGGCACTGGCGCTCCGGCTGCAGGAGCGCGGCAACACCGTGATCGTCGGGGGACGCCGCGAGGACCGGCTGACCGCTATCGCTGCCGCGCATCCCGGGCTCCACACCGTCCGCATCGACATCGCGGACCCGGCGAGCATCGACGAGGCCGCGGCCGCGGTCCTCGCCGCACATCCGACGCTGAACGTGCTGATCACGATGGCGGGCATCATGCGCACGGAGGACTGGACCACGCCGGCCGGCTTCCTGTCCACCGCGGAGGAGACCGTCACGACGAACATCCTCGGCCCGATCCGTCTCATCGCCGCCTTCATCGAGCACCTGCGGGCCCAGCCGTCGGCGACCATCATGACCGTCTCCTCCGGTCTCGCCTTCGCGCCCCTGAAGGTCACGCCCACGTACAACGCGAGCAAGGCGGCGATCCACATGCTCAGCGAGTCGCTGCGGCTGCAGCTCGCGGGTACGACCGTCGCGGTGCAGGAACTCGAGCCGCCCGCCGTGCGCACGGACCTCATGCCCGGGCATGCGGAGAACGAGGCCGCTCTGCCGCTCGACGCGTTCGTCGACGAGGTCATGACGCTCATCGAGACCCAGCCCGACGCGACCGAGATCCAAGTCGAGCGGGTGAAGTTCCTCCGCTACGGCGAGGCGCGGGGCGACTACGACGAGGTCGTCACGGTCCTCAACCGCACGGATCCGCACGGCCGGTGAACCCCGGTGGGGCGGACCGCCGCCCCACCGGCGTCACTCCTGCAGAGATGCGGCGACCGCGGTGAGCGCGTCGGCGGACTGCCGCAGCAGGTCGAGCTCGCGATCCGAGAACGCCGTCGTGCGGATCGGCACGGCCCCGGCGGCGCTGACGATCGACGGCACGGACAGGGCGACGCCGTCGATCCCGTGGAAGTCGCGGAGAACCGTGCTCACGGGCATCACCGCATGCTCGTCCCGGAGGATCGCCTCCACGATGCGCGCGCTGGAGAGCCCGATCGCGTAGTTCGTGGCGCCCTTCCCCTGGATCACCTTGTAGGCGGCGTCCCGGACGTCGACGGCGATCTCGTCCAGCTCCGCCAGTGTGAAGCGCGGGTGCTCCGGGGTCTCCCAGTCGAGGATCGGAACTGTGCCGATCGTCGCCCGCGACCAGAGCGGGAACTCGGTGTCGCCGTGCTCCCCGATGATGTGGGCGTGCACACTCGCCGTGGACACTCCCGCCCGCTCCCCCAGCTTCCAGCGCAGCCGGGAGGTGTCGAGGACCGTTCCGGAGGCGAAGATGCGCTCCGAGGGCAGGCCCGTCTCCTGCTGAGCGATGACGGTGAGCACATCGCACGGGTTCGTGACGATGACGTAGACCGCGTTCGGCGCGACGGACAGCAGCTCCGGCATCATGCGCCGGATGATGCCGGCGTTCACGCCGGCGAGCTCGGTGCGCGTCTGTCCCGGGTTCTGCTTCGCTCCCGCCGTGATGACCACGACATGGGAACCGGCCGCCACCGAGATGTCGCTGCCCCCGATGATGTCGCTGCTGCCGGTGAACTGCGTCCCGTGCGCGAGGTCCAGCACCTCCGCCTCGACCTTCTCGGTCGCGATGTCGTAGAGGGCGACGTGGCGGGCCGAGCCGCGGATCAGAGCCGCGTAGGCGACGCTCGATCCGACGCTTCCGGCGCCGACGACGGTGAGCTTCGAGTTCTCGATGATCTCCATGCGCCCATCCTGACAGCGCGAGCGCCGCGACGGCAGGGGTGTCGCCGGGAGAATCGCGGGCTCGTCAGATCGCGGCGGCGACCGCTTCGGCTGCTGTGCGATGGGTGAACCGGAAGCCGGACTGCTGCAGCGCCTCGGGCCGCACATCGGCATCCGGGAGCAGCAAGGATTCGGCGGCGTCGCCGAGAGCGAGGCGCAGGGCCCACCGGGGGGCGGGCACCCAGAACGGCCGGTGCATCCGCTGCGCGAGCGCGCGACCGATGTCGTTCGCGGACGCCCGGGTGGGCCCGGTGAGGTTGACCGGCCCCGCGAGCTTCTCATCGAGGACATGGCGGATACCGCGCACCTCGTCGTCCAAGGAGATCCACGGCCAGATCTGCGTACCCGGCCCCAGCGGGCCGGCGACGCCGAGCTTCGTCAGCGTGATCATCGGCCGGAGCACACCCCGGCGGTGGATGACGGGTGCCGTCCGCAGCAGGGCGACCCGCGTGTGGTCCTCGGCCCGCCGCGCCGCGGTCTCCCAGCGCACCGTGAGGTCGGCGAGGAAGGTGCTCCCGGGGCCGGAGTGCTCGGTGAGCACCTCGCCGGGCGCCGACCCGTAGTAGCCCACGGCGGAGGCGGAGAGGAAGGCGGGCGCGTCGGTGCGCAGGGCGCGCAGAGCGGTGGTGAGCGTGTTCGTCGCGTCGAGCCGCGATTCGACGAGCTGGCGACGGTACCCACGCGTCCACGGCAGCCGGCCGACGCTCGCACCCCCGAGGGCGACGACGGCCTCCGCCCCGGCGAGTACGTCGGGATCCAGGGACGCCTCCCCCGGAGCCCACTCGATCTCGCCCTCCGCCTGCGGGGGACGTCGCACGAGGGTGCTCACCTCGATGCCGTCCGCCCGCAGGGAGGCGGCGAGAGCAGAACCGATGAGGCCTGATGCCCCGCTGATGACGATGCGTCGCGTCATTGCGCTCCCCGCTGCAAACGTTACGGGTGGGCCCTGCCGGGATCGAACCGACGACATCCACGGTGTAAACGTGGCGCTCTACCAGCTGAGCTAAAGGCCCTGGTGCGCTCAGTCTATCCGGGTGCGGATGCGCACCCGTGTCGTGGAAGAGGGATAGGCTGAGGTCGGCGCGCGTTGTGCACGGCCGACAAGGCTGCCCGTGTCGCTTCCCGTTTCCTTGGCATGACCTGCCAGCTTGACGAAAGGTTCCCCCGTGACCGTCCACGACCAGGATCCGTACTCTCAGGGCCCCCTCGACAGCGATCCGGAAGAGACCGGTGAGTGGCAGCAGTCGCTCGACGAGCTGGTGGACGCCAAGGGCCACGGCCGCGGGCGCGAGATCATGCTCAGCCTGCTCAAGCGCTCCAAGGAACTGCACCTGAACGTGCCGATGGTTCCGACCACCGACTACATCAACACCATCGCCCCGGAGAACGAGCCCGAGTTCCCCGGCGACGAGGAGATCGAGCGGCGTTACCGCGCCTGGATCCGTTGGAACGCCGCCATCACGGTGCACCGCGCCCAGCGCCCCGGGATCGGCGTCGGCGGTCACATCTCCACCTACGCGTCCTCCGCGGCGCTGTACGAGGTGGGCTTCAACCACTTCTTCAAGGGCGCGGACCACCCCGGTGGCGCCGACCAGATCTTCATCCAGGGCCACGCCTCCCCCGGCACCTACGCCCGCTCCTTCCTCGAGGGTCGCCTCACCGAGGACCAGCTCGACGGCTTCCGCCAGGAGAAGTCGCACGCGCCGAACGGCATCCCGTCGTACCCGCACCCGCGCCTGATGCCGGAGTACTGGCAGTTCCCGACGGTGTCCATGGGTCTCGGCCCGATCAACGCCATCTACCAGGCGATGTCGAACAAGTACCTCGAGAACCGCGGGATCAAGGACACCTCGCAGTCGCACGTCTGGGCGTTCCTCGGCGACGGCGAGATGGACGAGGTCGAGAGCCGCGGCCAGCTCCAGGTCGCCGCGAACGAGGGCCTCGACAACCTCACCTTCGTCGTCAACTGCAACCTGCAGCGTCTCGACGGCCCGGTGCGCGGCAACGGCAAGATCGTCCAGGAGCTCGAGTCGTTCTTCCGCGGCGCGGGCTGGAACGTCATCAAGGTGGTCTGGGGCCGTGAGTGGGACGACCTGCTCGCCCGCGACACCGAGGGTGCACTGCTCAACCTCATGAACGTCACGCCCGACGGCGACTACCAGACGTACAAGGCCGAGTCCGGGGCCTACATCCGCGAGCACTTCTTCGGCCGCGACGAGCGCGCCGCCGCGCTCGTCAAGGACTACTCCGACGACGACATCTGGAACCTCAAGCGGGGTGGCCACGACTACCGCAAGGTGTACGCCGCGTTCAAGGCCGCGACCGAGCACAAGGGCAAGCCGACCGTCATCCTCGCGAAGACCGTCAAGGGCTACGGGCTCGGCCCGCAGTTCGAGGGCCGCAACGCGACCCACCAGATGAAGAAGATGACGCTGGACAACCTCAAGACGTTCCGCGACGCGATGCACATCCCGATCACGGACGCGCAGCTCGAGGAGAACCCGTACCTGCCCCCGTACTACAACCCGGGACCGCAGGACGAGACGATCCAGTACATGCTCGAGCGCCGCAAGGCCCTCGGCGGCTTCCTCCCGGAGCGCCGCTCGACGCACGTCGGCCTCTCCCTTCCCGAGGAGAACGCCTACGCGCTGCCGAAGAAGGGCTCCGGCACGCAGGAGATCGCCACGACCATGGCGTTCGTCCGCCTGTTGAAGGACCTGCTGCGCTCGAAGGAGTTCGGCCACCGCATCGTGCCGATCATCCCCGACGAGGCGCGCACGTTCGGCATGGACGCGTACTTCCCGACCGCGAAGATCTACAACCCCAACGGCCAGCACTACACGTCGGTCGACCGGGAGCTGCTGCTCGCCTACAAGGAGAGCCCGCAGGGACAGATCGTCCACGTCGGCATCAACGAGGCCGGTGCTCTCGCGGCATTCACCGCCGCGGGCACGTCGTACGCGACGCACGGCGAGCCGCTCATCCCGATCTACATCTTCTACTCGATGTTCGGCTTCCAGCGCACCGGCGACGCCCAGTGGGCCGCCGGCGACCAGATGGCGCGCGGCTTCATCATCGGCGCCACGGCCGGCCGCACCACCCTCACGGGTGAGGGCCTCCAGCACGCCGACGGGCACTCGCACCTGCTCTCCTCGACCAACCCGGCGACGGTCTCCTACGACCCGGCGTACGGCTATGAGATCGCGCACATCATGCGCTCCGGTCTCGAGCGCATGTACGGCGGGCAGCACGAAGACCCGAACGTCATGTACTACCTCACGGTGTACAACGAGCCGATGGTCCAGCCCGCGGAGCCGGCCGACGTGGATGTGGACGGCATCGTCCGCGGCATCCACCGCGTCTCCGTCGGCGAGGGCGACGGCCCCCGCGCCCAGCTCTTCGCCTCCGGCGTCGGCCTGCCGTGGGCGCTCGAGGCCCAGGAGCTGCTGAAGAAGGACTGGGGTGTCGTCGCCGACGTGTGGTCGGTCACCTCGTGGACCGAGCTGCGCCGCGACGGCCTCGCCGCCGACGAGCACAACTTCCTCCACCCGGACCAGGAGCCGCGCACCGCGTACCTCACGCAGAAGCTCCAGGGCGCCGAGGGTCCCGTCGTCGCGGTCAGTGACTTCATGCACGCCGTGCAGGACCAGATCCGCCCGTGGGTCCCGAACCGCTTCGCCACGCTCGGCGCCGACGGCTTCGGCTTCTCGGACACCCGTGCCGCGGCCCGCCGCTTCTTCAAGATCGACGGACCGTCGATCGTCGTGCGCACGCTGCAGGCGCTGGCCGAGGAGGGCAAGGTCGAGCGCGGCCTCTCCGCCCAGGCCATCGAGAAGTACCGCCTGCACGACGTGAACGCCGGCACGAGCGGCAACGCAGGCGGCGAAAGCTGAGCCCTCGGTGACAGCTGCCTCCGCCGCCGGCATGGACAAGGCCGCCACGCTCACCTGGCTGCGCCGGATCTCCGGCGACATCGCCACGGTGACGATCAAGCGGCTGGAGGACACCCTCCCCTGGTACGCCGACATGCCACCGGCCCGCCGCTCCGCGGTCGGGCTGGTGGCGCAGGCGGGCATCACCTCGTTCATCCAGTGGTACGACGACCCGACGTCCACCCCGTGGATCGCCGCGGACATCTTCGCCGCCGCTCCCCGTGAGCTGCTGCGGAGCGTGAGTCTGCAGCAGACCCTCCAGCTCATCCGCGTCACGGTCGAGGTGACCGAGGAACGGGTGGCGGGCAAGGGCGAGCACCTTCGCGAGGCCATCCTGCTCTACTCGCGGGACGTGGCCTTCGCCGCCGCCGACGTCTACGCGCGCGCCGCCGAGGCCCGCGGCCTCTGGGACGCGCGGCTCGAGGCGCTCGTCGTCGACTCGATCCTCACGGGCGAGGCCGACGAGGAGCTTCCCAGCCGGATCGCCGCTCTCGGGTGGCACGGCCACGGAGAGGTCGCGGTCCTCGTGGGCACCACGCCTCCGCAGTTCGACGTCGACCTCGTGCGTCGTACGGCGCGCAAGCTGGCGGTCGACGTCCTCATCGGCGTGCAGGGCTCGCGCCTCGTGCTCGTGCTCGGACGCGCGCGCGTCGAGGGCCAGGAGGGCGAGGACGAGGAGCTCGGGTTCCAGGAGATCGCGGCCCGTCTGGAGCCGTCGTTCGGCCCGGGGTTCGTCGTGCTGGGGCCGGCTGTGGCTGCCCTCGTCGACGCCAGCCAGAGCGCGCGTGCGGCTCTGGCCGGATTCGCGGTGGCCCGCGCCTGGCGCAGCGCACCGCGGCCCGTCGAAGCCGACGACCTGCTCCCGGAGCGCGCCCTCGCCGGCGACCCTCTCGCGAAGCAGACCCTCATCGAGCGCATCTACCGCCCGCTGCAGGCACACTCGACCGACCTCGTCACGACGCTCTGGAGCTATCTCGACAACGGCCGTTCCCTCGAGGCGACGGCCCGCGAGCTCTTCGTGCATCCGAACACCGTCCGCTACCGCCTGAAGCGGGTGAGCGAGGTCATCGGGTGGGACGCGACCGGGCCCCGCGAGGCGCTCATCCTGCAGACGGCGCTCATCCTCGGCTCCATCGGGGCCGCGGAGCAGGTACGCCGCCGTCCTCCGCTGCGCCGCCCTCCGCGCTGACCCGCCCGACGCATTCTGTGCGCCACACACAAGGGTTCCGCGCAATCTTGTGATGGATCATCCACCGTTCTGCCGCGATCGTTGGCAGACTGGGTGGGTGATTGTCGTCGTCTGCCCTGGACAGGGCTCGCAGACCCCCGGATTCCTCGCCCCCTGGCTCGAGCTCGACGGAGTGGAGGAGCGTCTCGCCGCCTACTCCGAGGCCGCGCAGCTCGATCTCCGCGCGCACGGCACCGAGTCGGACGCGGACACCATCCGCGACACCCGGGTCGCCCAGCCGCTGATCGTGGCCGCCTCCCTCGTCGCCGGTGACGCCCTCGTGGCCGCCGCCGGCCGCCGCGCCGACGGCATCGCCGGGCACTCCGTCGGGGAGATCGCGGCGCTCGTCGGCAGCGGCGTGCTGGACGCCGAGACGGGCATGCGCCTCGTCGGCATCCGCGGGCGGGCGATGGCCGATGCCGCCGCCCAGACCCCGACGGGGATGAGCGCGGTGCTCGGCGGCGATGAGGAGACGCTCCTCGCCCGCCTCGCCGAACTCGGCCTCGCCCCGGCGAACTTCAACGGCGGCGGGCAGATCGTCGTCGCCGGTCCCCTTCCGGCCCTGGCCGCTCTCGCCGAGGAGCCGGTCAAGGGCACGCGCGTGGTGCCGCTCCAGGTGGCCGGCGCGTTCCACACCGACTACATGGCCTCCGCCGTCTCGACCCTCCGCGACGCGGTCGCCGACGTGCAGCCGTCCGACCCCGAGATCACGCTCTGGACCAACCGTGACGGCTCGGTCGTGACCGACGGAGCGACGGCGCTCGACTACCTCGTCGACCAGGTCTCCTCCCCCGTCCGGTGGGACCTCTGCATGACCTCGTTCGCCGACGCCGGGGTGACCGGCGTCATCGAGCTCGCCCCCGCGGGCGCCCTCGTCGGCCTCGCCAAGCGCGGCCTGCGCGGCGTACCCACGGTCGCCGTGAAGACCCCCGAAGACCTCGAAGCCGCCGTCGCGCTGCTGAACGGAGAAGCCGCATGACCGCCTCCCTCGCCCAGATCGCCGGACCCGCCTACACCCGCATCTACGCGTTCGGCGCGGCTCGCGGCGAGAACGCGGTGCCCAACGAAGACCTCATCGGGCCGATCGACTCCAGCGACGAGTGGATCCGTCAGCGCACCGGCATCGTCACGCGCGCCCGGGCCGACAAGGGGACGGACGCCATCGACCTCGCGACCGCGGCGGCAGCCGAGGCCATCGAGAATTCGGGGGTTCCCGCCGACCAGGTCGACCTCGTGATTGTCGCGACCATCAGCAACCCGAAGCAGACGCCGTCCGTCTCCGCGATCGTCGCGGACCGCGTCGGGGCCAACCCGGCCGCGGCCTACGACATCAACGCGGCCTGCGCGGGCTACGCCTACGCCGTGGCGCAGGCCGACGCCCTCATCAAGGCCGGGGCCGCGCGCCACGCCCTCGTGATCGGCACGGAGAAGCTCTCCGACGTCGTCGACCCGACCGACCGCAGCATCTCGTTCCTCCTCGGCGACGGCGCCGGCGCCGCTCTCATCGGCCCGAGCGACACGCCGGGCATCGCCCCCGCGGTCTGGGGCAGCGACGGTTCCAAGGCCGACGCCGTGGGCATGAACGGCACCCTCACGGACTTCCGCGACGGCGTGGTGCCGTGGCCGACACTCCGTCAGGAGGGCCCGACGGTCTTCCGCTGGGCCGTGTGGGAGATGGCCAAGGTCGCCCGCGAGGCACTGGACAAGGCCGGGATCGAGGCCTCCGACCTCGCCGCCTTCATCCCGCATCAGGCCAACATGCGCATCATCGACGAGTTCGCCAAGCAGCTCGGTCTGCCGGAGACCACCGTCATCGCCCGCGACATCGAGACCACCGGTAACACGTCTGCCGCCTCGATCCCGCTCGCCAGCCACCGCCTCATGGCCGAGCACCCGGAGCTCTCCGGCGGCCTCGCCCTGCAGATCGGCTTCGGCGCCGGCCTCGTCTTCGCGGCCCAGGTCGTCGTCCTCCCCTGAAGACGCGTCGACCTTCCCTAGACTGTTCCACGGTTCCGAATACAACCCGTAAGAAAGAGGAAGACCACCATGGCTTTCACCAACGATGAGGTCCTCGCCGGCCTCGCAGAGCTGATCACCGACGAGACCGGCATCAACGCCAGCGAGGTCGCCCTGGAGAAGTCGTTCACGGACGACCTCGACATCGACTCGATCTCGATGATGACGATCGTCGTCAACGCCGAGGAGAAGTTCGGCGTCACCATCCCCGACGACGAGGTCAAGAACCTGAAGACCGTCGGCGACGCCGTCAACTTCATCGTCGCGGGCCAGGAGTAATCCCGGCAGGATGCCACCCTCGCCCCTGGCGGGGCGTGGCATCCTCCCGCCCTGCCCATCCCCCGCACGAACTCGTTTCGACAAGGAACCACACCTCATGACCAAGCGCATCGTCGTCACCGGCATCGGCGCCACCTCCGCCATCGGCGGGACGGCCCCGGAGAACTGGGACAACCTTCTCGCCGGTGCCTCCGGCGCCCGCACGATCGAGCACGACTGGGTGCAGGAGTACGACCTGCCCGTCACGTTCGCCGCCTCCGCGAGCGTCCGCCCGGAAGAGGTGCTGCCCCGCCACGAGGCGAAGCGTCTCGACCCCTCTTCGCAGTTCGCCCTCATCGCGGCTCGCGAAGCCTGGGCGGACGCGGGCTCGCCCGAGGTCGCTCCTGAGCGCCTCGGCGTCGACTTCGCGACGGGGATCGGCGGCCTCTGGACGCTGCTCGACGCCTGGGACACGCTGCGCGAGAAGGGCCCCCGCCGGGTCATGCCGCTGACCGTGCCGATGCTGATGCCGAACGCGGCCGCCGGCAACCTGTCGCTGCAGTTCGAGGCCCGCGCCTACGCACAGACCGTCGTCAGCGCGTGCGCCTCCAGCACCGAGTCGATCATCCACGCCTTCCACCACCTGCAGGAGGGGCTGGCCGACGTCGTCATCGCCGGCGGCACCGAGTCGGCGATCCACCCGATCACGATGGCCGCGTTCGCGTCCGCGCAGGCGCTGTCGCGCCGCAACGACGACCCTGCCCATGCCTCCCGACCCGGCGCGATCGACCGCGACGGCTTCGTGATGGGCGAGGGTGCCGCGGCCCTCATCCTCGAGACCGAGGAGCACGCCAAGGCCCGCGGCGCGAAGATCTACGGCTACGTCCTCGGCGGTGGAGTGACCGCCGACGCGTACCACATCACCGGCAACGACCCCGAGGGCAAGGGGGCGGCCCGCGCCGTCGTCCAGGCACTCGAGGAGGCCGGCATCACCCCCGACCAGGTGACGCACATCAATGCCCACGCGACCTCGACGCCGGTCGGCGACCCCAACGAGTACGTCGCGCTGAAGAACGTCTTCGGCGACCGGATCGACGAGATCCCGGTTTCGGCGACCAAGGCGTCGACCGGACACCTCCTGGGCGGGACCGGCGCGCTGGAGGCGATCTTCTCCCTTCTCGCGCTGCGGGACCGCGTGGCCCCGCCGACGATCAACATGACCGAGCCCGACCCGGAGGTGCCGTTCCGTCTGTCCGGAGAGGCGGCTCCGCTCGGCGACGGCCCGCAGATCGCCATCAGCAACTCGTTCGGCTTCGGCGGACACAACGCGGTGCTCGTGCTCGGCGGCGTCGACTGACCGCTTCCGCATTCACGACGAAGGCCCCCGGGATCCGATCCCGGGGGCCTTCGTCGTGCGAGGTCCGCTCTGGCCCTTCGACAGGCTCAGGGACCCAGGGGCGCGCGCGCCCGGACGGCAAGGCGCTGCGAACGCTCCCGACGGCGGCGCTCGATCCGCGGGAGGAACCATCCGATCAACGGGCCGACGCCGAACGCGAACAGCACGGTGCCGACGCCCACCGGACCGCCGAGGAGGAAGCCGACGAGCAGCACGGACCCCTCGATGACCGTCCGCGCCAGCCAGACCGGCCATCGGGTCACCCGGACGAGCCCCGTCATGAGTCCGTCGCGCGGTCCGGGGCCGAAGTCCGCCGCGATGTAGAGCCCGGTGGCGAACGCCAGCAGCACGAGTCCGAAGAGGAACATGGGCGCCCCCACCCACACGGACGGCGGAGCAGGCAGCACGAGGAGCGTGAGGTCGGCGAACGGGCCGATGAGCAGCGCGTTGAGCAGGGTGCCGAGACCCACCCGTTGACGGAGCGGGATCCACAGCAGCAGGACGACGATCGAGATCAGCACCGTGACGACTCCGTACCCGAGTCCCGTCCAGCGCGCGACACCCAGCGAGAGCACGTCCCAGGGCGCGACGCCGATGCCGCCTCGCACCATGAAGCCGAGGGCGACGCCGTAGAGGAAGAGCCCGCCCACGAGCTGCACCAGTCGCTCGACCAGGTCTCGACGGCTGGTCGCGGTGAACGGCAGGAAGACGGCACGGAAGAGCATCTCTCCATCGTGGCCCGTGCGAAGGCGTCACGAGGCCGACCACTGAGCGAAAAGTGGTCTGCACATGGAAGGCCACTTTGCGGCAGGCTGGAGGCATGGCCTCCCGTCTCGTCACCCAGCTCGGTACGCAGGACATCGACGACGCCTCGGCGTCGGGCCTGGCCGACCGCATCAGGGCCCTCATCCTCGATGGACGCCTCACCGTCGGCGAGCGGCTGCCGAGCGAGCGCGCCCTCGCGCTCGAGCTGCGGCGGTCACGCTCGACCATCACCCGCGCCTACGGCGTTCTCGAGGCCGGCGGCTACGTGTCCCGGCATCATGGTGGAAGCACCAGAGTGACCCTCCCGCACGGCCCGGCGGCCGCCGCCCCCGACGCGGACGACGAGGCGATCGACCTGTCGATCGCCTCGATGGACTCGACCCCCGGCCTGTACGACGCGACCGTGCGGTCCCTCCCCCGGCTGGCGGCCCTGCGCGGGACGAGCGGCTATTCGCTGCAGGGCCTTCCCGAGCTCCGAGAAGCCGTGGCCCGCCGGTTCACCGAACGTGGCGCGGCGACCTCGGCCGACGAGATCATGATCACCTCCGGCGCCTTGAACGCCGTCAACCTCATCCTCACGGCGATCGGCCGCCGGGGCGAACGCGCCCTCGTGGAGCAACCGACCTTCCCGCACGCGCTCGAGGCTCTGCACCGGCACGGCTACCGGCTGCTCCCGACGCCGGTCGACACCGACGGCTGGGACACCCGGCACCTCACCGACACCCTGCTGACCGCACGCCCGCACGTCGCGTACCTCATCCCCGACTTCCACAACCCCACCGGAGCGACGCTGCCGCAGGAGGAGCGGTCTCGGATCGCGACGACGGCCCGCAACACCGGCACGCACCTGATCGTCGACGAGACGACGGCGGAGCTCGACATCGACCGAGGATGGGCACCGGCGCCGATGGCGGCCGATGGCCCGAACGTGATCACGGTGGGATCGATGTCGAAGATCGCGTGGGGAGGCATGCGCATCGGCTGGATCCGCGCCGAGCGCTCGGTCATCGCCCGGCTGCTGGCCGTCCGTCCCTCGTTCGAGCTCGGCACCGCCCTCCTCGAGCAGTGCATCGCCGTGGAGTTGCTCGACGACGTCTCGGCACTGACCCAGCACGTCCGGCGACGTCTCACTGCCGGGCGGGAAGCCGTGGCCACGGGAATCGCCGGGATCCCGGGGATGCGGATGCCGGAGACACCCGGCGGGCTCTCCGCCTGGATCGATCTCGGCGCTCCCCTGTCGACGACCCTCTCGCTCGCCGCACGCGAACGGGGACTCATCCTGCCGCCCGGGCCGCGCTTCACGACCGGCGGGGTGTTGGAGCGGCGACTCCGGGTCCCGATCACGCTCCCGCCCGAGCGCGCGGCGGAGGCGATGACGCGCCTGGCGCAGGCCTGGGCGGACGTGCGCGGCGGTGGTGTGAACACCGTCGACGACCTCGCGCACGCGGCCGTGATCTGATCTGCGCAGACGAAGACCCCGCCCAGTCTGCCGGGGCGGGGTCTTCGTCGAGCGGAGCGGGGATTCGTCTTCTCAGCCTCCGGGATCACTCACCGGCATCCGATACTCACGCCTCCGCGCTCCCGGTATCGCCGGTCGGTCAGCCGACCTTGTGGAGCCAGACGACGCGCGCGTCGTCGCTGGCGTGGCGGAAGGGCTCCAGCTCCTCGTCCCAGGCGGAGCCCAGGGCGATGTCGAGCTCGCGCTGCAGCTCGACGGCGTTGCCCGCGGCGATCTCCATCGCGTAGCGGATGCGGTCCTCGCCGATGACGATGTTGCCGGCGGCATCGGTCTGGGCGTAGTGGATGCCGAGGTCGGGCGTGTGCAGCCACCGACCGCCGTCACTGCGCGGCGTGGGATCCTCGGTCACCTCGAACCGGAGGTGCTCCCAGCCCCGGATCGCGGTCGCGAGGGCAGCACCGGTACCGACGGGACCGTCCCAATAGAACTCGGCGCGGCGCGCGCCGGTCAGCACGGGCTGCTCGGTCCAGTCGAAGTTCACCGCACGCCCGATAGCGCGACCCACCGCCCATTCCAGGTGCGGGCAGAGCGCGCGAGGCGCCGAGTGGATGAAAACCACTCCGCGTGCGTAAGCCGTCGCCATGATCTCTCCGTTTCATCAGGTGCGTCTTCCCCTACGACCTGAACCACAGAGTGGCGAGAGTATGCGGTTGTGCGCCCATTCTCGCCGAGTTCCCGCGAAATCACAAGCATGTGATTCGACGACGAAGGCCCCGGTCAGCGGACCGGGGCCTTCGGGCGCTTCGACGAGCTCAGCGACCCACCGTGGGGACGCTCAGCGACCCACCGTGGGGACGCTCAGCGACCCAGTGTGCGGAGGCTCAGGCCTCGCTCATGGCCTGCTTGACCTGCTGGCCCTTCGCCGCGTAGTAGGCCGCGCGAGCGGCGTCCTTGCGGGCCTGCTCGGCGTAGCCGAACTCGAGCACGTCCTGCGGGACCTCGACGTTCGGGACGTCGTCGGTGCCGTGGTACTTCTCGATGTAGGCGTCGAGCTCGGGACCGGAGGTCCACGAGGTGATGAGGCAGTAGCGCGGGTCGGTGCCGTTGTGGGTGGCCGCGTGCCACAGACGCTGGGTGTCGACGATGAGCTGCGCACCGGCCGGGAGGGCGATGCGGTACTCGATGCTGGGGTCCGTGCGGTTCTCACGCAGGACGAAGTAGCTGTCCTTGTCGTCCGTCAGGTTGAAGAACCCGCGCACGACCCAGCCGGTGCCGTCCGGGTTCAGGCGGTTGTTGTCGTCCTGGTGGAGGTTGTAGAGGCAGTCGCCGTACGGGGTCGGCTGCAGCTCGATGACGCGGCAACGGCCGACGTTCGCGCCGGGCTCCTGCGCACGGCGCGTGAGGTTCGGGGCCTTGGCGGTCTGCTCGTCGATCCAGACGCCGTCCTTGTCGGTGCGCGGCGGCTTGTGGTTCCAGAAGCCGTTGCACTCGATGTCGCCGAAGGCGCTGGCGAGGGGCGCGAACCGGGTGTCGCCCGAGGACTTCCAGTCGACGTACTCGATGTCGAGCCACTCCTTGGGGTCGGCCTCCTGGTCGTAGCTGTCGAGGACGACGAAGCCCTTCTCCTCCAGCGCTGCGGACTTGATGTATCCCATGATCGAGTCATGTTCCTTTCATCGGGGGCCAGCACGTTTTAACAGGCCCTGATAAGGCAAGGCTAACAGCGGGACCTGGCCCTCCTCCGGAGGGTCGCCGTGGATAAGCGAATAGACTGGGCGGGGCACCCGGCGCGTCCGTGGCGCCTGTCGCTACGGGAGGACGAGACACCAGCATGAGCACCGCGACCAACGTCGAGGCGACGGCAGTCAACACGATCGAATGGCTCGCGGCGGGACGCACGACCATCGTCGTCCCCGTCTACCAGCGGCAGTACCGCTGGGACATCGGCGGCTGCGAGCGGCTCCTCTCCGACGTCAGGGCGGTGGCCGCCGAAGACGACGCGCATCGCCACTTCATCGGATCGATCCTCTCCGCCGAGGACGGCTCCGGCCCGGACGCCGACCTCATCCTCATCGACGGGCAGCAGCGCCTCACCACGCTCATGCTCCTCGTCGCCGCGCTGCATCACTCGGTGCGTGACCGCGATCCGGAGCTCGCCGCCGACCTGGCCCGCGTGCTGGTCCGCCCCGACGATCCCGAGCGCACGAAGCTCCGTCCGCACGACGCCTGGGCCGATCTCTACGAGTCGGTCGTGCTCGATCGCCGCGACGACCTCGACCGGGAGTCGCGCTTCGACGACAACTACGCATTCTTCCGCAGCCAGATCCATGCCGACGAGGTGCCGTTCATCTGGCAGGGGCTGCAGCGACTGGAGCACGTCTCGATCACGCTCGGCGCCCAGGCCAACGCGCAGCAGATCTTCGAGAGCCTGAACTCCACCGGTGAGCCGCTGCGGGATCACGAGCTGATCCACAACTACATCCTCATGGGGCTGAACCATGCCGAGCAGCTGGACGTGGAAGCCCGGTTCTGGCTGCCGATCGAGCAGCACACGGGCGAGGCGATCGGCGCGTTCTGGCGCCACTATCTCGTACTCGTGACGGGGCGGGAGGTGGCGGCGAACGGAGAGCACGGCGTGTACAGCGCCTTCCGCCAGTCGTTCCCGCGCGTCGACGTCGCCCACCTCCAGGCCGACGCCGAGACGTGGCGGCACTATGCGGAGATCTACGGCATCCTCCTCGATCCGACGAAGGAGCAGGACCCGGAGATCGCGCGGCAGCTGGGGTACGTGAACACGTTCGGACGCTCCTCGTACCCGCTGGTCATGAGCGCCTACAGCGATCACGCGCGTGGCCTCATCGACCGGAGTCAGCTCCTCGAGACGCTCGAGTGGCTGCAGGCGATGTTCCTGCGCCGCGCGCTCGTGAATCTCCCTGCCGAGCGACTCATCGCCCGGCTCTGTCGTGCCCGTCGCGACGGACACGACGTCCTCGCCCGTGCCATCGCGCGGATCACCCCCTCCGACGAGCGGGTCAGCGCCGTGCTCAAGTACAGCGAGGTGCCGTATCCGGCCTACGTGCTCGGCCGGCTCGAGGGCGTCGACGACGTGGACGGCTTCGACGTCGAGCACATCGCGCCCGCCGTGCCCGGCGACGCCTGGTCCGGCGACGGCGTGCGCCCCTGGAGCGAATACTCCGAGGACGAGCAGAACAGCCACCGCGCCCTCGCACCGACCCTCGGCAACCTCACGCTCCTGGAGCAGGGGCTGACGGAGCGGGTGTTCGGCGCTTCCTTCCCCGCCAAACGCGATGAGGCCTACGCACGCAGCGCGGTGCCGGCAACCCGCGCCCTCGCCGCACAGGAATCCTGGGGCACGGCGGCCATCACCGCACGCACGGTGGCGCTGACGGCCGACCTCGTCCGCGTGTGGGCACGACCCGCACTGCCCGAGATCGATGACGACGGCCTCACCCCGATCCTCGACGCCGTCCGCCGCCGCGGCTGGCCCGCGGGATGGGAGCGCGAGTTCGACTACGTGGAATACCGCGGCGAGCGGTGGGAGGTGTACGACGTCAAGCACCTGTTCAATCGCGTGTTCCGTCGGGCTTGGACCGACACGACCGAGGCCGCTCTGGCCTACTGCGCGACCCACGGCGGACCGATCTACCGCGACAAGGCGTGGAAGGGGCAGTGGGACGACCTCGACGACACGCACTTCCTTTACATGGGTTGGGACTCGAACTACATGATGACGGCCGTCCAGGGAGTCCTCGACGAGTCCGGCATCGCCGCCGAGGTCTTCGTGAAATACTCCTACATCGGGAATGTGATGTGACCATGACCACTGTCATCCGCCGCCGCCTGCTCGACCTTGTGCTCGAGGACCACACGCTCACGGTCCCCCTCGTGTGGGACGACCCGGCAGACACGCGCACGATCGACGTGTTCGCCCGCGTGGTGGCACGCGAGGGCGGCGAGGCCCTCCCCTATCTGGTCTTCCTGCAGGGCGGGCCGGGCCACGAGGCGCCGCGCCCCTTCCACGCCTCCACGGCACCGGCGTGGCTGGATCAGGCCCTCGCGCACTATCGGCTCGTGCTCCTGGACCAGCGCGGCACCGGCCTCTCCTCCCCCGTCGGCGACGGTGACCTCGCGCAGGGCGGCGAAGCCGTCGCCGAGCACCTGACGCACCTGCGTGCGGATGCCATCGTGCGCGACTGCGAGGCACTGCGGGAGCATCTGGGGGCATCGACCTGGAGCGTCCTCGGTCAGTCGTTCGGCGGCTTCACGACGCTGGCCTACCTGTCCACCCACGCGGATTCCCTCGACGACGTCTTCATCACCGGCGGTCTCAGCACGGTCGAGCGCGATCCGGACGAGGTGTACGCGCTCTGCTTCGACAAGATGCGCACGGCCTCCGAGCGGTACTACCGGCGCTTCCCGGAGCACCGCGACGTCATGCGACGCCTGGTCGATCTCGCGGACGCCGGTGAGCTCGTCCTTCCCGACGGCGAGGTCGTGTCGCCTTCGCGCCTGCGCTCCGTCGGCTCCGCGCTCGGCACCGACGACGGCTGGCAGACGGTCTGGTCCTTGCTGGAGCGGGATCCCGCGTCCAACGCCTTCCGGCACGACCTCCAGCACGCCATGCCCTTCGGCGGCCGCAACCCGCTGTACTACGCGTTCCATGAGTCGAGCTATGCGAACGGGCACACCACGCGGTGGTCCGCCGAGCGCGTCGAGCCGACGGACTTCCGCGACGACCCGACGCTCTTCACGGGCGAGCACATCCGCCGCGAGTGGGCCGACACCGTCCCGGCGCTGCAGCCCTGGCGCGAGGTGACGTCGATCCTGGCGGAGCACCCCTGGCCGCGGATCTACGACACCGCCGCCCTCGCCGCCTCCGGGGCGACGGGCGCGGCCGCCGTGTACGTGAACGACGTGTATGTGCCCCTGGAGTTCTCGTTGGAGACCGCCCGCCTCCTCCCCGGTGTGACCCCGTGGGTGACGAGCGAGCATGAGCACAACGGCCTGCGGACGGGGCCCGTGCTGGAGCGGTTGATCGACCTCGCCCACGGACGCCGCCTCCGCTGACCTCCGCCGCGCGACGGATGTCACCGCCGCGCTCCGCGATCTATCCTGGGGCCATGGAGCATCTGCTCGGGTGGACCACGATCGTCCTCGTGCTCGGCACGGGGCCGGTGCTGTTCTTCGTGGGCATCCGGCATTCCCTCTCCCGTCGTCCCGTCGAGGAGAAGTACGAGCAGGCCGGGTCCGGAGGGCTGGTCGGCGTCTTCGACGCGGTGTGGTCCCCCACCGCGCACGAGGCCGGCCAGGAGCGAGACCGGCAGACCCGGCGCACGGCCCCGGCGCCGACCCCCGGAGATCCGCCGGGCCGCATCGAGCGCGGACGCATCGTCATCGACGTCTGAGCGACTCGCCCACCCCGCGCATGACGAAGGCCCCGAACTCCGAGGAGTACGGGGCCTTCGTGGGCGGTCTTACTTGGAGGAGCCGCCGAAGCCCTTGAAGCGCTGGTTGAACTTCTCGACGCGGCCGGCCGAGTCCATGATGCGCTGCTTGCCCGTGTAGAAGGGGTGCGAGGCCGACGAGATCTCGACGTCGATCACCGGGTACTCCACGCCGTCCAGCTCGATCGTCTTGTCGCTCGTGACGGTGGAGCGGGTGAGGAAGGTCTCGCCCGAACCCAGGTCGCGGAACACGACAGCCTTGTACTCGGGGTGAATGTCAGTCTTCATGGGATTCCTTTGTTGCTGCCCTGGATTGTGCCAGGGACGAGGGAAGTCTGTGGTGCCGAACGCACCAAGGATCCATTCTACCAGTACTTCGACGAGCTCAGTAACCCATCGGAACCGAGCTCAGTAACCCATCGGAACCGAACTCAGTAACCCAGCGGGGACCGAGGTCAGGAGGCGGCGCGGGCGGAGTAGCGCCCGTCCTCGCTGCTGAGCGCGATCGGCATCCCGAAGGTCTCGCCCAGGGCATCCGCGGTGAGCGTCTCGGCGATCGGGCCCGCGGCGACCACGGCACCGTCGCGGATCAGCAGCACGTGCGTGAACCCGACGGGGATCTCCTCGACGTGATGCGTCACCATGAGCATCGCGGGCGTCGTCGGCGCCGACGCATAGCCGCCGAGCAGAGCCAGCAGCTCCTCGCGCGACCCCAGGTCGAGCGAGGCCGTCGGCTCGTCGAGCAGCAGGAGCTCCGGGTCCGTCATGACCGCCCTGGCGATCTGCACGCGCTTCTGCTCGCCGTCGCTCAGCGTGCCGAAGGTGCGGTCGGCGAGGTGCGCGAGACGCCAGTCGCCCAGCACGCGCAGCGCACGCCGCTCGTCGATGTCCTCGTAGCTCTCGTTCCAGCGCCCGAGCACGGAGTACGCCGCCGTCAGGACGGTGTTGAGCACCGTCTCGTCGCGCGGGATGCGCTTGGCCATGGCGGACGACGCGAACCCGATCCGCGGACGGATCTCGAAGACGTCGGCGCGTCCGAGTGTCTCGCCGAGGATGGTGACCGTGCCCGAGGTGGGGTGCATCAGCGTGTCGGCGAGCTGCAGCAGGGTCGTCTTCCCCGCACCGTTCGGCCCGAGGATCACCCATCGCTGATCGTCCGAGACCTGCCAGGTCACGTGATCGATGATGTTGCGCCCCTCTCGGCGCACGACGACGTCGGTGAACTCCAGAGCGATCGGCATACCGAAAGCCTATCGGCTCAGGCGGACAGCTCTGCGTAGAGCGCGCGCGTCTCGTCGGCGATCGCGCCCCAGCTGAACTTCGCGCGGGCCCTCTCCCGACCGGCCTCCCCGTACTCCCGCGCCCGCGCCGGATCCGTGGCGACCTCGGTGAGGACTGCCGCGAGATCGGCGATGAAGCGGTCGGGGTCGGTCGGTGTGCCCGTACCGTCCTGCACCTGCTCGATGGGGACCAGCCGGCCCGTCACGCCGTCGTCGACGACCTCGGGGATGCCGCCGGTCGCCGTTCCCACGACGGCCGCTCCGCAGGCCATGGCCTCGAGGTTCACGATCCCGAGCGGCTCGTAGACGGACGGGCAGACGAAGGTGGTCGCTGCGGCCAGGATCGCCGACAGCTCGTCCCGCGGCAGCATCCGCTCGATCCACACCACGCCCTCTCGGGTCTGCTGCAGCAGCCGCACCCCCTCCTGGACCTCCGCCATGATCTCCGGCGTGTCCGGAGCACCGGCGCAGAGGATGAGCTGGACCTCGGGCGGCAGCAGCCGTGCCGCCTGCAGGAGGTAGGGCAGACCCTTCTGCCGCGTGATGCGTCCGACGAAGACCACCGAGGGTCGGTCAGGATCCATGCCGATCGAGGAGAGGAAAGCTCGATCCTGGACCGGACGCCAGCGCTCCACATCGATCCCGTTGTGGATCACCCGGACCCGCGCGGGGTCGACCTGCGGATAGCTGCGGAGGATGTCCGCGCGCATGCCGGCACTCACCGCGATCACCGCGGCGGCGTTCTCGTAGGCGAGCTTCTCGATACCGCTCGACACGGCGTAGCCGCCCCCGAGTTGCTCGGCCTTCCACGGCCGCAGCGGCTCGAGGCTGTGCGCCGTGAGCACGTGCGGGATCCCATGGAGCTGGGAGGCGAGGTGTCCTGCGAAGTTCGCGTACCAGGTATGGCTGTGCACGACGTCGGCGCCCGCGATGGCCGACACGATCTCCAGGTCCGTTCCGAGCGTCTGCAGCGCCGGGTTGGCGGCGGAGAGGCTCTCGGGAGCGCGGTAGGCGAAGGTGCCCTCCTCGTCGCGCGGCGCGCCGAACGCACGCACCGTCACATCGATGTCCCGACGCAGTGCGGAGACGAGTTCGGCGACGTGCACACCCGCGCCTCCGTAGATCTCCGGCGGATACTCCTTGGTGATCATCTCGACTCGCATGCCTAGACGCTATCGAGCGGGTTGTCCAGATGCTAGTTCCCCGCGCCGAACGGGATCTATGGTGGACCCATGTCCGCTCCAAAGAAGGTCTTCGGGATCATCCTCGCCGGCGGCGAGGGCAAGCGACTCATGCCGCTGACGGCCGACCGCGCAAAACCCGCCGTCCCGTTCGGCGGCCAGTACCGCCTGATCGACTTCGCCATCTCGAACCTCATCAACTCCGGGCTGAGACAGATCGTCGTGCTCACGCAGTACAAGTCGCACAGCCTCGACCGGCACATCTCCCAGACCTGGCGCATGTCGGCCCTGCTCGATTCGTACGTGACCTCGGTCCCGGCCCAGCAGCGCCTGGGCAAGCGCTGGTTCTCCGGCTCCGCCGACGCGATCCTGCAGAGCATGAACCTGATCAACGACGAGAAGCCCGACATCGTCGTCGTGATCGGCGCCGACCACGTCTATCGGATGGACTTCCGGCAGATGCTCGAGGCGCACATCGAGTCCGGCGCGAAGGCGACGGTCGCCGGCATCCGTCAGCCGCTCGCTCTGGCGTCCCAGTTCGGGGTCATCGACGCCGACCCGGAATCCGGGCGGATCCGCCAGTTCCTGGAGAAGCCGACCGACGCCACGGGTCTCGCGGACTCCCCGCACGAGGTCCTGGCCTCGATGGGCAACTACATCTTCGACACCGACGCCCTGATCGCGGCCGTCGAGGCCGACGGGGAGCTGCCCACGTCGAGCCACGACATGGGCGGCGACATCGTCCCGTACTTCGTCGACCGCGGCGAGGCCGGCTACTACGACATGAAGCAGAACGAGGTCCCGGGGTCGTCGCCGCGAGACCGCTCCTACTGGCGCGACGTGGGGACGATCGACTCGTTCTTCGACGCGCACCGGGACCTGATCTCGACGCTCCCGATCTTCAACCTCTACAACATGGAGTGGCCGATCCACTCGCAGGCGGTCAACTCCCCGCCGGCGAAGTTCGTCCGCGACTCGGTGGGGCGGATCGGCAACGCCATCGACTCGATCGTCTCGCTGGGGTCGGTGCTCTCCGGCACGCACCTCGAACGCAGCGTCGTGGGGCCGTGGACCCTGGCCGGCGGCGGCTCGACCATCACGGACTCCGTGGTGTTCGATCACGTGCACGTCGGACAGGGTGCCCGCGTGCACCGCGCGATCCTCGACAAGAACGTGGTCCTCGCCGACGGCGCGACGGTCGGAGTCGACCGTGAACGCGATCTCGCCCGCGGGTTCACGGTCACGGAGTCGGGGATCACGGTCGTGGGCAAGGGCGTGTTCATCGAACGCTGACGCGTCATGCGGCACGGGCTCCGGTCCCCCGGGTCGCTAGGCTCGGGGGGTGACCACCGCGCGATTCCTCGTCGTCCTCGATGCCGATTCCACGCTCATCCGGAACGAGGTGATCGAGCTCCTCGCAGAGGAGGCCGGGCGTCGGGCCGAGGTGCAGGCGGCCACCGAAGCGGCGATGCGCGGGGAGATCGACTTCGCGACGAGCCTCCGCTCCCGGGTGGCGGCCCTCGCGGGCGTTCCCGTCGAGTCCTTCGCCCGGGTCCGCTCACGCATCGAGCCGACGCCGGGGGTCCGCGACCTCACCGCCGCTGTGCACGCGCGCGGAGGGGTGGTCGGCGTGGTCTCGGGAGGGTTCCACGAGATCCTCGACGAGGTCGCACCGGGACTCGGCGTGGACCGGTGGCGCGCGAACCGCCTCGAGGTCGCCGACGGCGCGCTCACGGGCCGGGTGGACGGTGACATCGTGGACGGCGCGGCCAAGGCCTTCTGGCTGCGCACCTGGGCGGAGGAGCTCGGCGTGGCTCCGCATGCGACCATCGCGATCGGCGACGGCGCCAACGACCTCCCGATGATGGCGGTCGCCGGCCTGGGCCTCGCCTTCAACGCCAAGCCCGCCGTCCGCGAGTCCGCGAGCCTTGTCATCGGCCCGGTCGACCTCGGTACGGTCATCCCTCTGCTCCCCTGGCCGATGTCCGGGGCCGGGTCTACGGTCGGGTCATGGACATCATCCTCATCCCCGGCCTCTGGCTCGACGCGACCAGCTGGGACGCCGTGGTCCCCGCGCTGGAGCGAGCCGGTCATCGACCGCGGCCGCTGACCATGCCCGGACTCGACGCGTCTGCGGAGGCAGCGGCGGGTATCGGTATCGACGACTGGGTCTCCGCCGCGGTCGCCGCCGTCGATGCCGCGGAGGGCGATGTGGTGGTCGTCGGGCACAGTGGCGGAGGCAATGTCGCCTGGGGCGTCGCCGACGCACGACCTGACCGCGTGGCCAGGGTCGTCTTCGTCGACACCGTGCCCCCACCCCCGGGTTCGGGTATCAGCGAGTTCCCGGTGCAGGACGGCGTCGTCCCGTTCCCGGGCTGGGGCTTCTTCCCGGACGAGGACGTGCACGATCTGGACGACGAGACCCGCACGAGGACCGTCCCGCTCACCCACAGCGTGCCCGCGCGGGTGCCGACGGACGAGCTCGCTCTGAGCGACCCGGCGCGGTACCGCATCCCGGTCACCCTGCTGATGGGAGGGCTGGATCAGGACGCCTTCGATGCCGTGATCAGCCAGTGGGGTCCGTACGCGGAGGAGTATGGGGCGATCGACGACGCCGAGGTCGTCCGGATCGGCTCCGCGCACTGGCCCCAGTTCTCGGCGCCCGAGCGTTTCGCGGAGCTCCTGGTGCGCGCGATCGATCGCTGACGCGGAGAGCCAGGCTCAGTGCCCCATGCCGAGACCGCCGTCGACCGGGATGACGGCGCCCGAGATGTAGCCGGCGTCGTCGCTCGCCAGCCAGGTCACGACGCCTGCGACCTCATCCGGCGTCGCGAAACGTCCGGCGGGGATGTTCGCCTTGTACTGCTTCTGCGTCTCCTCGGGGAGTTCCGCGGTCATGTCGGTCTCGATGAAGCCGGGTGCCACCACGTTGGCGGTGATGCCGCGTCCGCCGAGCTCGCGCGTGAGCGAGCGGGCGAAACCGACCAGCGCGCTCTTCGAGGCGGCGTAGTTCGTCTGCCCCGCGGAGCCGTAGAGGCCCACGACGCTGGAGATGAGGATGACCCGTCCGAACCGCGCTCGCAGCATCCCCTTCGAGGCCCGCTTGACGACGCGGAACGTGCCGCCGAGGTTCGTCGCCACGACGCTGTCGAAGTCGTCCTCGCTCATGCGCATGAGCAGGGTGTCCTTGGTGATGCCCGCGTTGGCGACGACGATCTCCACCGGGCCGAGCTGCTGCTCCACCTCGGTGAAGGCCGCGTCGAGAGCGGCGGCGTCCGTGACGTCGGCGCGCACCGTCAGGGTGCCCTCCGGACCCTCGCCGCTGCGAGCGGTCACCGCCACCCGGTAGCCCTCCCGCACGAAGCGCTCGGCGATGGCGCGGCCGATGCCGCGGTTGCCTCCGGTGACGAGGACGACGCGCTCCGCGCTCATGGGACACTCCTGGGTCTGGGGTCGAGGGCCGGGAATCCGAACCGTGATCGATCCTAGCGACGTTGCTCTCTCGCCTTCACGACGGCCGTTTGACAGACGAGGGGCGGGCTGGGACTCTGAGGGCGACGAAAGGCATCAGAGTGAGCGATCCCCGTATCTCCGGTCCGTCGGGTGAGCAGCCCCCGGCCCTCCCATCGGCCCCCGGCTCCTCGCCTGCGTACCCGGGATTCCCGCAGACTCCCCCTGCGCATGCCGCGCCGCAGCAGTACTCGCCCCCTCAGCAGTATTCGGCCCCTCAGCAGTACGCGGCCCCGCAGCCGTATGGGGCTGCGCCTGCCCGCCCGACCAGCGGCCTCGCGATCACCTCCCTCGTCTGCGGCATCGCCGGTGTCGTGCTGTTCTGGGCGATCGTGCCGATGCTCGCCTCGATCACGGCCGTGATCACCGGTCACATGGCGCTCGGGCAGATCCGTCGCACCCCCGGTCTCGGAGGCCGCGGCATGGCGATCGCCGGGCTCATCCTCGGCTACGTCATGATCGGCGTGCTGGTCTTCACCATCGTGTCGACGATCATCGGCCTCGTCGTCTTCGGCGCCTTCACCCTGCCGTTCGTCTTCGCGAGCTGACGCCTCGCCCGGGCATGCCGATGTCGCCACGGCGGCGTAGGCTGGAACCATCGTGAAGAGCGCACGTCGAGTCCCGGCCGTCACCTCACTGCCGCAGTCCCCGCGGGATGAGGGTGACCACCGTGTGCGCCGGTACGCCCTCACGATGACGATCCGCATCGTCTGCTTCGGGCTGATGTTCTTCGTGCAGCCCTTCGGCTGGTGGACATGGGTCTTCGCGCTGGCCGCCGCTGTCCTCCCGTACATCGCGGTCGTCTTCGCCAACGCCGGCAGCGACAGCACGGAGACCGCCGCGGAGTCGCCGCTGCGCGAGATCGACGCGCCCCCCGCACCGTCGCTCGCTCCGGAGACCGCCCCCGACGTGATCACCATCCGCGAAGGCCGCACGGACCGATGAGCGAGCTCATCTGCTCGCGCGCCGGATGCCGGAGCGCGGCCACGAAGCAGGTCGTCTGGCGCAACCCGCGCATCCACGCCGCCGACCGCGAGAAGATCTGGCTGGCGTGCGATGAGCACGTCGGCTTCCTCCACGACTACCTGGCCGCGCGGGACTTCCCGGTGACGGTTCGAGACGGGGTGCCCTCCTCATGAGCAACCGCCTGACCCGCTGGGGCGTGTACGTCCTCATCGCCATCGGCTTCGCGATCGCCTGCGTCTTCCTGTCGAACTGGCAGTTCGAGCGGAACGAGTCCAGGGCCGAGCAGATCGCGCTCGTGGAGCAGAACTACGACGCGCCGGCCGTCCCCCTCGCCGACGTGGTCGCCGACGACGAGCTCGACCCCGCAGACGAATGGCGCCCCGTCACGCTGCAGGGCGAGTACCTCGCCGACGAGCAGCTTCTGGTCCGCAACCGTCCCCACGGCGGAACGAGCGCGTTCGAGGTGCTGGTCCCTTTCCGTGACGCGGACGGCCGTGTGCTCATCGTCGACCGCGGCTGGGTGCCCCCGGGCGAGGGGCAGCTCCCGGACGCCGTTCCGTCGCCGCCGTCCGGCGAGGTCACGGTGACCGTCCGCCTGCGTCCCGGCGAGCCGCTTCCCGGGTCCGGACGCGGGGCTCCGGAGGGCCAGGTGCCCACGATCCACCTCCCGTCCATCGCCGACCTCGTCGGGGACGACGTGATCACCGGCACCTACGGACGCCTGGTCGAGGAGCAGCCCGCCGCCGACACGGCACTGGGTGGCTTCGAGTCCCCCACCGACGACCCGGGTCCGCACCTGTCCTATGCGATCCAGTGGATCCTGTTCGCCATCATGGGCTTCATCTTCATCGGATACATCATCCGCACGGAGATCGTGAAGCACCGCGAAGAGGTCGAGGGGAAGCCGGCACCGGTGAAGGCGCCGAAACGCCGCGACCGCGACGCGGCCGCCGAGGACGAACTGCTCGACGCCCGCTGAGCGGGCCGGGGATCGTCAGCCCCGACCCCGTCGGCGCCGTGCCGTCATCGCCACGAGCCCCGTGGCGAACAGGAGGGTCCCGAGCAGCAACGTGCCCCACGGGTCCCCACCGGTGCGGCGCCAGGGTCCGTTCCGGAGCCGTTCGAGGGCGGAGTGGGCGTCGGCGGCACGGGGGCGTCCTCCCAGACGGCGTAGAGGACGAGGTCGGCGGTGAGCGTCGAGATGCTGAGCCGGTCGAACGCGGGATCGGCGACCGTCGCGTCCGCGGACGCCGACCACCCGAGGAACGTGGTCCCGGGACCTCGGAAGAGCAGGTCGAATGCTCCGGGATACGTGATGGACGCCTCCGGAGGCCCATCCCAGGTGACGGTGCCGTCAGCCCCGCCGTTCTCCTGGAAGGTCACGGCGAACGAGGGAGACGGATCGGAGTACACGGCGGTGAGCGTGATGTCTCGTCCTGCGAAGCGCACCGTGTGTCCCGCCTGGAAGAGTCCGTCAGCCGCCACGGGGCTCGTGATGATGCGCGCCGCCGCGATCGTCGCGATGCGCCAGCCGACGAAGACCTCGTCACCCCGGGTCAGTCCCGCTCCGTCCACGGCGATCGCGCTCGATCCGGCGTCGTAGCCGAGCGGATCCGTCGGCACGGTGCCGCCGGTGTTGCCGTCCCCGTCGTAGTGGAGGGTGAAGGGAGCGGCCTCCGGCTGCTGCCACCGGGCGTAGAGCTCGAGGTCGGCGCCGACCGGCGTGTCGAAGTCATACGGCACGAAGAAGCCGGCTGTCGTCCGCTGGTACCAGCCGAGGAACGTCTGGCCGTCCGGTTGCGGGGGCAACGGATCCGGAGTGGTCGCCATCCCCTGGTCCTCGACCGTCTGCGTCAGCTCGTCGATGGGCTCCGGGCTGGAGGGATGGTCGTAGAACCGGACCGTGTGCGGATCCGTCAGCCACCGCGCGTAGAGCACCAGGTTGCTGGCCGGCATCGTCGCTCCGTCGAACGTGAACGGCACGTTGAACTGGGAGTCGGTGTACCAGCCGAGGAAGACATCGCGACCCCGGGTGGGGTCGGCAGGCGCCGACGCCTCGAGCGAGGTCTCGAAGGGGATGCCCGTGACGGCGGGGATCGCTGTGCCGCCACCCGTCACGAAGCTGAGCGCATACGTGTTGCGGCTGTAGAACTGGTACCGGTATCTGTCGTTGACGTTCCCGCTGTTGTTGAGCTGATAGAGCCGTCCGGACGGCTGGTCGAGCTGGAAGTAGTTGCCCTGGGCGTTCGTTCCGGTGCCGTACCCGACGTACGACGTGAAGCCGTCGATGACGCTCGCCACCTGCCGATCGCCGGTCGACGCCCAGTACCAGGCGCTCCGGTACTGCTGGAAGACCTGGTGACCGGCGGGGACGGCGGCGCGCACGGCGGTCTTGTTGTTGGCGTAGAGCGTCTCCACCCGCAGCGGGTCGTTCGGAGTGCCGTCCGGCCCGAGGACGACGTCCGGCGCCGACTGGCCCTGGTCGAGAGCCTCGGCGTACTCGAACCGCTGGGTGAGGTTCTGCGTGGACGCGGCCGCCATCTTGCCGGTCATGGTCGTGGTGCGTCCGGCGAGATCGACGGACCCGACATCCGCACCCGCACCGGTGTAGACCGCGGTGAAGATCAGCGGCGTGAACTGCTGGGGTCCCCAACCGCGGAGGACGCAGCTCTGATTCTCCGTCCCGGCGTCGTAGACGGTGATCATCCCGGACCCGTCGGTCTGCGACAACGGCACCGGTGCCACGCCCGCGGCCTGCATGTCGAAACCGATCTTCTCGCGCACCGAGAACGTGCCGAGCAGCTGCGCGCCACCGGACACGGTTGAGGCGAAGTAGGTGGTGCCGCCGACATCCATGGTGATGTCGTAGGTGCCCGCGGCGGCGCACGCGGCGGGCACATTGGCCGTGCTCCCCGGGGCGATGAGCCGGAAGTCCGTGCGCCACAGCGCCCGCGTCAGATAGACGTTCACCACCGTCGACCCGTCGCCCTGCACCGTGACGTCCTGTTGACTCACCGCCAGGTCGGCGAAGGTGAGCGGATCGGACTGCACGACGGCGGGGTCGAGCTGCGCGCGCACGAGCTCCTTGATGAGCGTCGGGAGGTCGTCCTTCGCGGTCGGGCCCCCGACGGTGGAACCCGCGGTCGCCGAGGAGGCGATGTCATCGAGGAAGAGGAAGTTCGCCGGATCCGCCAACTGGGCGTCGCTGAGCCTCCCGTCGTCGTCGGTCCACGCCGGGGGTGCGGCGCCCGCCGCGGTGAACACCGGGGACGGGTAGGACTCGGGAACGACGTTCGGCTTCTCCAGCCAATAGCTCACGTGGTACTCGACGTCCTGCCCCTGCCACCCCGCGTAGAGCGTGGTGGTGTCCGTCAGCGGGAGGTCGACGGGCTGCGATCGCGCGGCATCCGCCCACCACTGCGTGAACGTGTAGCCCGTGCGGGTCGGGGGTGGGACAGCCGCGAGATCCGCCGCGGTGAAGGCCGTGTCGGGCTCGACGACGAACTCCGGGGTCACCGCGGTACCGTCCGTCACGAAGGACACCGCGAAACCGGAGACGAGGATCGGCACCAGCCGGAAGTTCTCGGTGACCGGGGTCGCGAAGTCGTACGGGCTCCGGGTCGGGTCGTCCTCGCGGTACCACTCCCCCGTGAAGACCTTTCCGTCCGGCACCTCGGCGACATCGGGAGCGATCTCGCCCAAGGGCTCGCCGTCCCGCACTTCATCGGCGTCGATGATGCGTTCCGCATCCTCTCCCGCAGGACCGGCGAGGAACTGCACGACCCGCGTGTCCGCGAAGGTGGCTCGGACGACGAGGTCCGTCGTGATGACCGTGCTCTCGAACCGGAAGGGCTCCTCGGCACCGGCGGGTCCCGTGACCCAGCCGTCGAACGGTCCCTCCGCGGACGTCGGGGCGGGCTGCCGCGGCGCCAGCCCTCCGTCGGCGACGGCGACCTGTGCGACGGTGCTGCCGAGAGACTCGAACGTGACGGTGTGATACCCCCAGATGCCCGGCGTCGTCGGTCCGCCGACGGGGGCGGCCGCGAGAGCCGGAGCCGCGGTGGCCACCGCTCCGGCGACTCCGAGGACCAGCGCGAGCGCAGCGACGAGAGTCCGACGTCGTGCCCTGCGCATGTGGTCGTCCCCCTCCGGCGAGCAGATCGCTACAGTGTGCCACCCCGCCACTCTCCGTTCCACCCCCTCTCACCCCGGGTCTCACCCTCCCCTCCCTCCCCTCCGCCCGCCCTGCCGAGCTCAAAAAGTCCCCTCACCTCGAGCTCCCGTGACCGTTTTCCATCCCGCATCCGCGTGCGCCGCGGTTGCGGGATCAGAAACGGGCGTGCGGCAGCGCCGGGACGCCCGTTTTTGATCCCGCGCGGGACGACCGTGCGGGATCGGAAACGGGCCGCCCGCGTGGGGAAAGGGGGCGTCAACGCACCAGGGAGCCGGGGACGGCGGCGGAGGAAGGGGCGGGGGCGGAAACGGGGGCGGGGGCCGCGAGCTGCCAGCGGCCGTCGACACGACGGTAGACGATCCGGGTGTGGTTCCGGTCGGACGCCCCCTGCCAGAACTCGACCCGCGTCGGAACCACCCGCCACAGCACCCAGTCCCCCGGTTGCAAACCCCCGCGTGCGCTCTCGGAGCGGGCCGCGAGGTCGGCGTCGCTCTCGGTCGCCGACGCCTCCTCCACGGTTCCTCGGACTCGGACCGCGCGCCGCTGCGGCTGCCACCAGAGGTTCAGCGCCGCCGCCGGACGCGCACCGAGCTGCGCGGCCTTCCGGGAGGACCGGGCCCCGGCGAACGCCCAGCCGCGCGCGTCGACGTCCTTGAGGATCAGCGTGCGCGCGTCAGGGATGCCGTCGGCGTCCACCGTCGCCAGCGTCGCCGCGTGCGGTTCGGGGACGCCGGCCGCCGCCGCCTCGCGGAGCCACTCCCGGAAGAGCAGCACCGGATCGTCCGGAAGGTCGTCGAGGTGCAACGGCGGAGCCGTCCCGGTGAGGGTGGGCTGCGCGCGCAACCACGTCGCGAGTTCCGAGGGAGGAAGGATCGGGTGCGCCGCCATCCTCCGACTATGCCACGACCCGCTACGCGAGCTCGATGAGGTCCTGGTACTCCTGGCTCCAGATGTCCTCGACGCCGTCGGGCAGGATGAGGACCCGCTCGGGGTTCAGCGACTGCACCGCGCCGGGGTCGTGCGACACGAGCACCACCGCACCCTCGTAGTGGGCCAGCGCCCCGAGGATCTCCTCGCGCGAGGCCGGATCGAGGTTGTTCGTGGGCTCATCGAGCAGGAGGAGGTTCGCGGACGACACGACGAGCGTCGCCAGCGACAGCCGGGTCTTCTCGCCACCGGACAGCACACCCGCCGGCTTGAGGACGTCGTCGCCGGTGAACAGGAAGGAGCCGAGGACCTTGCGGGCCTCCGTCTCCGTGATGTGCGGAGCGGCCGACACCATGTTCTCCAGGACCGAGCGGCTGACGTCGAGGTTCTCGTGCTCCTGCGCGTAGTACCCGACCTTGAGGCCGTGTCCGGGCTCGAGCTGGCCGGTGTCCGGCTGGTCGACCCCCGCGAGCATGCGCAGCAGCGTCGTCTTGCCCGCACCGTTGAGACCGAGCACGACGACCTTGGAACCGCGGTCGATCGCGAGGTCGACGTCGGTGAAGATCTCCAGCGAGCCGTACGACTTCGACAGCCCGGAGGCCATGAGCGGGGTCTTGCCGCAGGGGGCGGGTTTCGGGAACCGCAGCTTCGCGACGCGGTCCTCCTGACGCACGTCCTCCAGCCCGGAGAGGAGCTTCTCGGCACGCGCGAGCATCTGGTGCGCTGCTGCCGCCTTCGACGCCTTCGCCCCGAAGCGCGCCGCCTGCTGCTGCAGCGTCGTCGCCTTCTTCTCGGCGTTGGCCCGCTCCTTCTTGCGACGCTCCTCGTCCGCAGCGCGCTGCCGCAGATAGTTCTTCCAGTTCATGTTGTAGATGTCGATGACCTGGCGGTTGGCGTCGAGGTAGAACACCCGGTTGACGGTCTCGCCCACGAGCTCGACATCGTGGCTGATGACGATCAGCCCGCCCTTGTAGTTCTTGAGGAACTCGCGCAGCCACACCACGCTGTCCGCGTCGAGGTGGTTGGTGGGCTCGTCGAGGATCATCGTCTGCGCGTCGGAGAAGAGGATGCGGGCGAGCTCGATGCGCCGGCGCTGGCCTCCGGAGAGGGTCGACAGCGGCTGGTCGAGGATGCGGTCCGGCAGCGAGAGGTTGTGCGCGATCGAGGCCGCCTCCGCCTCGGCCGCGTAGCCGCCCTGCGCCTCGAACTTCTCGGTGAGCGCGGCGTAGCGCTTCATCGCCTTGGCAGCGACCGCGGGGTCGTCGGACCCCATCGCGAGCGAGGCCTCCGTCATGCCGAGGTTGAGCTGGCCGAGGCCGCGGGCGTCGAGGATCCGGGTACGGGCGAGGTCTTCCGGATTGCCCGAACGGGGATCCTGCGGCAGGTAGCCGAGCTCGCCGGAACGGGTGACGGTGCCACCCGAGGGCAGCACGTCGCCGGCGAGCACCTTGGTGAGCGTCGTCTTGCCCGCACCGTTGCGTCCGACGAGGCCGATCTTGTCGCCATCGGACACACGGAACGAGACGTTCTCCATCAGCAGGCGCGCGCCAACGCGGATCTCGAGGTCGTGCACGGCAAGCACAGCGGACGTCCGTTCGTTCGGGAGGAGGTGATGGCCGAGCGGCCAGCCAACCAGTATATGCCGCCCTGCCTGTGGCGACGCCCGGCACGGATATCCCTCTCCAGGGTGACCGAGGCGATACCCCGGAGTGATGCTCCTCTCCCCACCCCCTGCTTACGGTGCCGGAGTGGACATCCTCAACGACCTCATCCTGCAGGCGATCGCCTCCCCCTGGCTGTACGCCGTGCTGTTCGCGGTGACCGTGATCGACGGGTTCTTCCCGCCGGTCCCGAGCGAGACGGTCCTCGTCGCCGCGGCGGCCGTCGCCGCGTCCACCGGCGACGGCGACATCGTGCTGCTGGGTGCCGTCGCCGCCCTGGGCGCCGCGATCGGCGACAACATCGCGTTCCTCATCGGGCGCCGACTGGGCACGACGCGGTTCGCCTGGATGCGGCGCCCCCGCGTCGCCGCCGCCTTCGCCTACGCGCAGCGTGCGCTGGACCGTCGCAGCGCCACGCTGATCCTGGGCGCCCGCTACATCCCGATCGGACGCGTCGCGGTGAACATGTCCGCCGGAGCGCTCGGATTCCCGTGGCGACGGTTCCTCCCGCTGAGCCTCATCGCCGGTGTGAGCTGGAGCGTGTTCAGTCTCGCGATCGGGCTGCTCGCGGGCGCGTGGCTGCACGACCAGCCCCTCCTCAGCGCCGCCATCGGCGTCGTCATCGCCCTGATCGTCGGCGTCGTCATCGACCGGATCGCGGCGCTCCGCCGACGCCGTACGCCGGTCGCGCACCTGGCAGGATGAGACGCATGGCACGCCGCCGAGAGCGCACCCCGCGCCCGCCACGGATCAGCCGTCGCACCGGCGCCCTCGTGGCGCTGACTGCGACGGTCGTCGTGCTGTACGCGCTCCTCGTCTCCCTTCAGACGGTGCTCTCCGGCACGCCGCTGCCCCTGCCCTTCCTGCTCGGCGCCGCCGTGTGCGGCGCTCCCCTCCTCGTCCCCTCCCGGCCGCGGACGGCGATCGTCGTCTTCGCCGCCGGCGCCTTCCTGCTGCCGCTCCTCGTCGAGCCGGCGCGCGCGATCCACTCCCCCTGGCCTTGGTCGGTACCGGCCCTCCTGTCCTTCGTCCTCCTCGTGGGCGTGATGTCCTTCGTGCAGGGAGCCCGCCTCGGAGGCCTCACCCTCGTGATCGGCGCACTGACCTCGCTGACGGCGCCGCTGCTGCGCCCGGACATGGTCGCGACGCCGGCGAGCTCCGGCAGCGCCACCGCCAATCTCATCGTGACGACCTCGGTCGCTGCCGCGATGCTGCTCATCGCCGTCCTCGTCGCCGGTCGTGTGCGTGTCGCGGCGGAGCTCACGAGGGAGAAGGAGCACAGCGCGCTGGAGGAATCCCGGCGCGCTCTCGTGGAGGAGCGCACCCGGATCGCCAGGGAGCTGCACGACGTCGTGGCGCACAGCATGTCGGTGATCCAGGTGCAGGCGTCGACCGCGCGCTACCGGATCGCGGACCTCGACGCCGAGGCCGCCGCCGAGTTCGACGACATCGCCGCCACCGCGCGCACGTCGCTCACCGAGATGCGGCGCATGCTGGGAGTGCTCCGCACCGAGGACCAGCACGCCGAGCTCGCACCGCAGCAGGGACTGGACGACGTCCCGGCCCTCGTCGACACGATCCGCCGGGCAGGGGTGGAGGTCGGCCTCGTGCTGGAGGGGATGGAAGCGGCCTCCGCAGCGGGACCCGGCGTGCAGATCGCCGCCTTCCGCATCGTGCAGGAGGCGCTGAGCAACGCCGTCCGCCACGCGCCCGGTGCCCGCGTCACCGTCCGGCTCCATGCCGACGCCGATGCCTTGCACATCCGTGTGCGCAACGCCGCACCGCCGCAGCCGACCGAGAGCCCCTCCGGCGGCTACGGCCTCCGGGGAATGCGTGAGCGCGCCGAGCTGCTCGGCGGGAGTCTCGCCGCCGGGCCGTCCGACGACGGCGGCTGGACCGTCGAGGCCACCCTGCCGCTGTCTGCAACGGCCGTACCGCCCACCCCGACCGCCTCGGCGGAAGACAAGGAGAACCCGTGACGATCAGCGTGCTCATCGCCGACGACCAGGCGATGGTCCGCGCCGGTTTCGCCGCCCTACTGGACGCGCACGAGGGGATCCGCGTGGCGGGCCAGGCGGCCGACGGCGCGGAGGCCGTGACGCTCGCCGCGCGGCTCGATCCCGACGTCATCCTCATGGACGTCCGCATGCCGGAGCTCGACGGCATCGAGGCCACCCGCCGCATCCTCGGTCCGTCGTACCCTGCCGCGCACGTGCCGCGGATCCTCATGCTCACCACCTTCGACATCGACGACTACGTCTACGACGCCCTCGCCGCTGGGGCCAGCGGGTTTCTCCTCAAAGACGCTCTGCCGGAGGAGCTCGTGCACGCCGTGCGCGTGGTGGCGGGCGGCGATGCGCTCCTCGCCCCCAGCGTGACCCGGCGCATGATCGAGCAGTTCGCCGGACGGCGGCCGGCCTCGCGGCGGTCGGCGACCGCCCTCGCCGAGCTCACCGACCGGGAGCGGGAGGTCCTCGTCCTCATCGGCAAGGGCCGGTCGAACACCGAGATCGCCGGCGACCTGTTCATCGCCGAGCAGACCGTGAAGACCCATGTCGGCAAGGTGCTCGCGAAGCTCGGTCTCCGCGACCGTGTGCACGCCGTCATCCTCGCGTACGACACCGGTCTGGTCGAGCCCTCCGCCTGAGTCACCCCTGCGTAGGGTCAGGACGGCACCACGGAGTGATGTCCCGTCCCCCACCGCCTCCATAGCCTCCGAGGACACCGTTCCCAGGAGGACTCATGGTCATCGCCGCGGCTCCACGCCTCAGCACCCCCGCCCCCGCCGTATCCGCCGCCACCGGCCACCGCGACACCGGAATCGACTTGGTGCGCGCGCTGTGCGTGCTCGGCGTCGTCCTGCTGCACGCGGTCATGGTCGGGGTCACCATGTCGGAGACCGGACCGGTGTTCGAGAACGCGAGCGACGGCACGAGCTGGATCGCGCCGCTGAGCTGGCTGCTGCAGGTGATGCCGCTCTTCTTCGTGATCGGAGGGTTCTCGGGGCTCCTCGCGTACCGCCGCCTCCGCGCCCGCGGCGGGAGCGCGACCGCCTTCGTGGCCGGTCGGGTGCACCGGCTCCTGCGCCCGGCCCTGTTCACGGTCGGCGCGGTCGGGGCCGCGCTCGCGGTGCTCACCGTCCTCGGCGTCGCACCGGATCTCATCGCCGTCGCGGGCTTCCGATACGGACAGCCCCTGTGGTTCCTCGGGGTCTTCCTGCTGTGTCAGGCGCTGCTCCCCGCGTTCGTCGCCCTGCACGAGCGCGCGCCCCTGCGCACGATCACCGTCCTCGCCACCGCGGCCGTGGCGGTCGATGTCCTGCGGGCCGTGACCGGGAACGACGCCGTGGGGTTCCTCAACCTCGCCTTCGTGTGGTTGACGATGCAGCAGCTCGGGTTCCTCCTCGCCGACGGCCGCGTGGACGCCCTTCGTCGCCGCACCCGCGCCGCGATCGGCATCGGCGCCCTCGGGGTGCTCGTCGTCCTGTTCCTCATCGGCGCGTACTCCCCCGACCTCATCGCCAACATCAACCCGCCCACGTGCGCCCTGCTGCTGGTCGGGCTGATCCACACGATCCTGTTCTCCCTGTACCGGGCGCACATCGGGCGCCTCAGTCTTCGCCGTCCGGTGGCCGCGTTCACCGCCTTCGTCACCCGGCGGACGATGACGATCTACCTCTGGCACATGCCGGTGCTGCTGTCGATGGCCGGAGCAACGGCCCTCGCCGCCCTCGTCGGCGGCGTGACCCTTCCCGCCCTCGACAGCGCGGAGTGGTGGGCCGCCCGCCCACTGTGGCTCCTGACGGCTGTCGTCCTCACCGCGATGGTCGCGATCCGCGTCGATCGGTTCGAGAATCACCCCTCGCCGGAGGCGACGGCGTCGCACCGCCGCCTGGCGCTGGCAACGGTGCTGGGTCTCGGCGGAGTGGTGCTCCTCCTGGTGCTCGGCACGACGGTCGCCACCGCGGCGCTCGCCGTCCTGCTGCTGGTCGCGGCGCTGCGGCTGGCGGGACACCCCGGCAGTGCCGTCCCCGGCACCGCCGTCCTGGCCTGACCTTCAGCCGACCCCGCGGGCGGCGAGGGCATCGCCGACCTGATCCGCGTGGCGCAGCGTCAGCACGAGCAGCGGCACCACGCCGCGCACGCCCAGGCGGACTCCTCGTGCGCGCTCCGCGTCCCGTACCCGCTGCGCGAGTCCGGCCACGACGGGAACCATGGTCAGCGTGAGCGATACCGCCATCGACACCGCCTCCGGATCGACCCCGACGCGCCGCAGCGGACGCAGGAGGCGCTGCAGCACGGCCAAGAGATCGGACATGCGCGTGGTCAGGGTGAGGAGGGCGGCGAGCAGCAGCAGCACGGCGACCCGCCCGGTGCTCACCCAGGCGGCGATGGGAGACACGAAGACGGCGAGGGCGATCGCGAGCACGAGCAGGACCGCACGCAGCCGCCACAGCTCCGTCACCGCGGCGGAGAGCGGCACCCCCGCGATCGGGTAGAGCGCGAGCACGGCCGTGAGGCAGACCGCGACGCTGAGCGGCCCGTGCGGGAACAGCGTCAACGCGAGCGCCGCGACGGCGAGCCCGGCGAGCTTCGGACCGGCCGGCACCCGATGCAGCAGTCCCGCACCGACCGGAGACGGCAGGATCATGCGCACAGCCGCCGGTAGCGTGCGATGACCGCCTCGGGCTCTCCCTGATCGACGACGCACCCGCCGTCGAACAGGACGGCGGTGTCGCAGCGGGCCGCGAGCTCGAGATCGTGGGTGACGATCAGCACCTGCGCCTCCTGCGACAGAAGGAGGTCTCCGATCCGCCGCGCGTTGCGCAGGTCGAGGAGTGTCGTCGGCTCGTCCGCCACGATCAGCGCCGGCTCGGCGAGGAGCACCGCGGCGAGGGCCAGCATCTGCTTCTGTCCTCCCGAGAGCGACGACGCCGGGATGTCGGCGTGGGCACCGAGACCGTGCCGCTCCAGGGTCTCCTGCACGCGGGCGGCGATCTCGTCACGGGGCCGCCCTCGGAGCGACAGCGCCAGATCCTCGGCCGGGGTCGGCATCAGGATCTGGGCATCCGGATCGGTGAAGACGAAGCCCACCCGACGGCGCACGGCGGTCCGCTCCCGGAGCGCGTCGAGGCCGTGGACGGTGACCGTTCCCGTGGTCGGCGTCATGAGGCCGTTCAGCAGCCGGGCGAACGTCGACTTCCCCGAGCCGTTCGCTCCGATCACGGCGATGCGCGGTGCGGTCAGCTCCAGCGTCACGTCGTCGAGGAGCACGCGGTCGTCGACGGTCACGCCCACGCCGTCGAGACGCAGCGTCCCCGGCTCCGCGATCGTCGTCGCGTCCCGCTCCCGCCAGCGCATGCATCCTCCTGAACACCGTTCACCTGAACGCCGTTCACTATAGTGGGGGCATGAGTCCCGAGACGAATCCCGCCCGTCACGATCGGGAGAGCGTCGCACGGACCGCCCTCGCCCTTCTCGACGAGGTGGGGCTGGCCGATCTCTCCATGCGCCGGATCGCGGCCCGGCTCGACGTGCAGCCGAGCGCTCTATACTGGCACGTCGCGAACAAGCAGGAGCTCCTCGCCGACCTCGCCGATCGGATCACGGCGACCGTCCCAGACGGAGCGGAGGGCGTCCTCGCGACCGCCCGCGCGCTCCGCGACGCCCTCTTCGCCTACCGGGACGGCGCCGAGCTCGTCCTCAGCACGTACGCGCTCCAGCTCGGCTCCGCGCATGCCCGCGACGCCCTGGTCGCCGCCCTCCACGCCGAGGGCGCCACTCACGCCGAGGATCGCGGGGCGGCGATCCTGCACTTCGTGCTCGGCCATGCCACCCTCGTCCAGCAGCGGATGCACGCCGACAGCCATGGCGCACTCCCGGCCTCCGGCGAGGTCGACGTCACCGCGGGCCTGGACCGGGTGTTCGACCTCGGCGTCCTCGCCCTGGCCGGCGAGCTCAGCGCACCGATGACTCCGCGGCGTGCCCGAGCCTGAGCCCGGGGATCACCGCGAGCAGCACCAGCCCGACACCGAGGACGAACACGACGGCGAACGCGTCCGCGCCGCCGCCGAGGGTGGCGACGGCGAGGCCCGCCAGTGCGATGGCGACCGCCGAACCCGTGGCATCCGAGATCGACAGCGCCGAGGAGTTGAATCCCTGGTTCGTCTCGTCCGAGTAGGCCAGCGTCAGCACGGTGAGCCGCGGATACAGCAGCCCCATGCCGCCCCCGGCGAACGCCCACCCGACGATCACGAAGACCGGGGAGGCATCGAACGCCGCTGCGGCCAGGACGCAGAGCATCGCCACGAGCAGTGCGCCGAGGCTGAGCGCCGTGATGCGGTGATTGCCGAGCCGCTCACCGTAGCGACCCTGCGCAGCCGACGCCCCGGCCCAGGCGAAGGCCGCGAGCATCAAGGCGACTCCCGCCCAGGTCGCGGAGAAGTCGAACTTCCGCATCAGCAGGTACGGGATGTAGGCCTCGGCGGCGAAGAACGCCCCGGCCGCCACACCGCGCATGAGCACGACGCTGGGGAGCCCGGCGCCGGCTCGGAGGGTCCGTCGTGGCAGGAGCGGCAGCACGACGACGCCGATCGCGAGCACAGCCCCCAGTGCCACCGGCCACCCGATCGCCGGATCGAGCTCGGCGGACAGCCCGATCACCACCGCGAGCACCGCCACGACGACGGCCAGCAGCAGACGGGTCACCAGCGCACGGCGGTCTTGCGGCTCCCCGCGGCCGAGATCGACACCCCGCAGTCGGATCGCGATCATCGAGAAGGCGATCGCGGTCAGGACCGCCACGCCGAGGAACGCCCAGCGCCAATCGAGGTACTCCGCCACCGCTCCGGCGAGGAAGGGCCCGATCATCGACGGCACCACCCAGGCGGCCGCGAACGCCGCGAACACCCGGCCGTGCAGATGCGGCGGATACAGCCGCGCGACCACGACGTACAGGGCCACCGTCTGCCCACCCGCGCCCAGCCCCTGCACCAGTCGTCCGATCAGGAACTGGGGCATCGTCGTCGCGAACCCGGAGATCAGCAGCCCCAGGATGAAGAGGGTGACGGCGGCGTACAGCGCGCCGCGCGGACCACGCGCGTCCGACCAGGACCCCGCCGCGACCATCCCGATCACGCTGGTCGCGAGCGTACCGGCGAAGGCGACGGCATACAGCGATTGGCCGTTCAGGGCATCGCTGACGATCGGCATGACCGTGGTCACCGCCAGGGCCTCGATCGCGGCGAGGAAGATCAGGGCGACAGCGCCCAGAGTCACCCAGACGCGGCTGCGGTCCCAGATCGTTGCCGTCGGCTCCGCCGCCGTCATCGCTCGACGAGCGCGGCGATGCGCTCGATCGCCTCGATGAGGATCTCGGGGCTCGTGCCGAAGTTGAGTCGCACGTGCCCGGCCCCCTCGTCGCCGAAGGCCGGGCCGAAGTGCAGCGCCACCTTCGCCTCACGGAGGATCTTCCGGGCGGGGTTGTCTCCCCAGCCGAGGGCGGAGAGGTCGATCCACGCGAGGTATCCCGCGTCCGGAAGGCGATAGCGGGCGGCGGGGAGGTGACGGGCGAGCAGGTCCTCGAGCAGGACGCGGTTCTCGTCGAGCGTGCGCAGGAGGCCGTCGAGCCACGCGTCGCTCTCCTCCGAGAACGCGGCGACGGCGGCGAGCAGACCGAACTGCCCCGTCCGCCACTCCACCTCGACGGGCAGGTCGCGCACGACCGCGGACGTCTCTTCTGCGGCGGTGACCATGAGCGCGCACTTCAGCCCCGCGAGGTTGAACGCCTTGCTCGCGCTGACGACGGCATAGCCCACCCGCGCCGCCGCGTCACTCGCGGCGAGGAACGGCGTGAAGCCCGTGCCCGGCTGGGTGAGCGGCGCATGGATCTCGTCGGAGACGATCGTCGCGCCGTACTCCTCGGCCAGTTCGGCCAGCGCGGACAGCGTCTCCCGATCGTGCACGGTGCCGGTCGGGTTGTGCGGGTTGCAGAGGAGCATGGCCGTCGCGCCGTCCTCGAAGGCGGCGCGGATCCCGTCGAGGTCGAGCTCCCAGCCGGTCCCCGTGTCGCGCAGCGGGACACGCTGCACCTCGGCACCGGCCTCGGCGACGAGGTCATAGAAGGGCGGGTAGACCGGCGGCGTGACGACGACGCGCTCCCCCGGCTGCGTGACGCGACGGAGGATCTCGACGATGCCCATGCTCACGTCCGCCGTGCTGCGCATCCGCGCCGGGTCGGGGCGCCAGCCGAAGCGGCGCTCCGCGAAACCCGCGTACGCCTCCGCCAGCGGCGTCCGCGAGGCGATGTACCCGGTGTCCCCGAGATCCAGCGCCCGCTGCAGTGCGGCGATGATCGCCGGGGCGAGCGGGAAGTCCATCTCCGCGACGAAGAGGGGCAGCACGTCTTCGGGATACTCCCGCCACTTCTCGCTGGTCCGCTCGCGCAGCTCCGACAGCGACAGGGCCTTCACCGACAGCATTCGTCCTCCGATTCTCTCCGCGCCGATGCGGAGACGTCGAAGCGGGCGTGCCCGGCACGCCCGCTTCGTCTGGTGGTCAGGTGACCGGAACGCTCAGATCGCGAAACCGAGCGCACGCATCATGTCGCGCCCGTCGTCCGTGATCCGCTCAGGCCCCCACGGCGGCATCCACACCCAGTTGATGCGGAAGCGGTCCACGACGTTGTCGAGGGCCTGCGCCGTCTGGTCTTCGAGGACGTCCGTGAGCGGGCAGCCCGCGCTGGTCAGCGTCATGTGGATGACGAGAGCGTCGTTCTCGTCATCCCAGGCGAGGTCGTAGATGAGTCCGAGGTCGACGACGTTGATCCCGAGCTCAGGATCCATCACGTCCTTGAGAGCCTCGGTGACCGCGTCGTACTTCTCGTCCGTCAGGGTCGCTGTCATGCGATCAGCCTACGCCTCGATGGGAGCGGAGGGGTCGAGGAACCGGTCGTAGCCCTCGTTCTCCAGGCGGTCGGCGAGCTCGGGGCCGCCCTCCTCGACGATCTTGCCCGCGACGACCACGTGCACGTAGTCGGGGCGGATGTAGCGGAGGATCCGGGTGTAGTGCGTGATGAGCAGCACACCGAGGCCGGTGGACTCCTTCGCGCGGTTGACACCCTCGGAGACGATCTTCAGCGCGTCCACGTCGAGGCCGGAGTCGGTCTCGTCGAGCACGGCGAACTTCGGCTTGAGCACCTCGAGCTGGAGGATCTCGTGGCGCTTCTTCTCGCCGCCCGAGAAGCCCTCGTTGACGTTGCGCTGCGCGAACTTGGGGTCCATGCGGAGGTTGGCCATGGACTCCTTGACGTCCTTGGTCCACTGCCGGATCGAGGGCGCCTCGCCGTCGAGCGCGGTCTTCGCGGTGCGCAGGAAGTTCGTCACGGTCACGCCGGGGATCTCGACCGGGTACTGCATGGCGAGGAACAGACCGGCGCGGGCACGCTCGTCGACGCTCATCGCCAGGACGTCCTCACCGTCGAAGGTGATGGAGCCGGAGGTGACCGTGTACTTCGGGTGGCCGGCGATCGTGTAGGCCAGGGTGGACTTGCCGGAGCCGTTGGGGCCCATGATGGCGTGGGTCTCACCGGTGTTCATGGTGAGGGTGATTCCGTTGAGGATCGGGGTGGTCCCCGCCTCGGTCTCGACCGTCACATGCAGGTCGCGGATCTCGAGAACAGACATTCTTCAGACTTCCTTCGTCACAGCGGGATCGATGAGCACGTCGTCGCCGTCGATCTCGACGACGTAGACCGGGACGGGCTCATATGCGGGGAGATTCTGGGGCTTGCCGGTGATCAGGGAGAACGCCGAGCCATGGGCCCAGCACTCCACCGTGTCACCTTCCACGAAGCCCTCGGACAGCGAGATGTCGCCGTGGGTGCAGGTGTCGCCGATGGCGTGGATGACGCCCTCGCCGTCCTTGATGACCGTGATCGGCACACCGTCCGGCTCGACGCGCAGCGGCATGTCCTGCTCCAGCTCGGAGACGCCGCAGACGCGCTGCGCGGTCACGCGTCCACCTCGGCGAGCTCGGCCTCGATGGCGGCCAGCAGCTCCGACTCCAGGTCGGGGATGTCGAGGCGCAGCACGATGTCGGTGAGGAAGCCGAGCACCACCAGTCGGCGGGCCTCGTCCTCCGGGATGCCGCGGGCCTGGAGATAGAAGAGCTGCTCGTCGTCGAAGCGGCCGGTGGCACTCGCGTGCCCGGCGCCGACGATGTCGCCCGTCTCGATCTCGAGGTTCGGGATGGAATCCGCGCGTGCGCCCTCCGTGAGCACCAGGTTGCGGTTGGCCTCGTAGGAGTCGGTGCCGGTGGCCTCCACCCCGATCAGCACGTCGCCGATCCACACGCTGTGGGCGCTCTCGCCCTGCAGCGCGCCCTTGTAGAGCACGTCGCCGGTCGTGTGCGGGCCCTTGTGGTGCAGGTACACCTGGCTCTCCAGGTGCTGACCGGAGTCGGCGTAGGACAGCCCGTAGAGGTAGCCCTCGGAGCCGGCACCGGCGAGCTCGACGCTCGGGTTCACGCGCACCACGCCGCCGCCGAAGCTCACGACGAAGTGCTTGAGGGTGGCATCGGCCGCGACCCGCACCTGGTGGGCGGCCGCGTGCACGGCGTCGTCGTCCCACTGCTGCACGGAGACGACGGTGAGCTTCGCTCCATCGCGGACGATGATCTCGACGTTCTGGGCGTACTGCGCCGAGCCCTTGTGCTGCAGCACCACCGTGGCGGCGCTGTGCTCGAGGGCCTCGATCACGATGTGGGCGTCCGCCCGGCGGTCGGCTCCGGTGCCCGTGAGCGACAGGAAGATCGGCGATGCGACCTCCTCCTCGCGCGGGATGCGGATGTGCAGGGCCTCGGAGGCGCCCTGCCACGCGACGGCCGCGGTGATGTCCTCGGCGAGGAAGACCTCGCCGCGCGGAGCGGTTCCCGCCGGGAGCGGCGCGGCGACGTACTGCTCGCCGGACGTGAAGGAGTACTGCACGCCCTCGTCGCCCTCGGCCGGGCGGAACAGCGGCGCGAGCGCGGCCACCGGCGTGTGCTTCCAGTTCACCTCGCGACCGGTCGGCGTGCCGAAGTCGTCCGGGTCGAACGAGTGCGGACGCTCGGAGCGGGTCTGCACTGGGACGAATCCGGCGTCCGCCACCTGGGCGGCCGGGTCGATGTGCGCGTTCGTGTGCTGCGCCTCGCTGGGCGCTGTCGTCGAGGCCGCCATTTAGCCGACCGATCCTTCCATGCCCATCTCGATGAGCTTGTTCAGTTCCATCGCGTACTCCATCGGCAGCTCGCGCGCGATCGGCTCGATGAAGCCGCGCACGATCATCGCCATCGCCTCGTCCTCGGGCATGCCACGGGACTGCAGGTAGAAGAGCTGCTCCTCGCTGACCTTGGAGACCGTGGCCTCGTGGCCGAGCTGCACGTCGTCGACACGGATGTCGATCGCCGGGTAGGTGTCGGAACGGGACTTCGTGTCGACGAGGAGGGCGTCGCAGCGGACGGTGTTCGCCGAGTGATGGGCGGCGGCGTCGACACGCACCTCGCCGCGGTAGCCGGCACGGCCACCGCCGCGGGCGATCGACTTCGAGACGATCGACGACTGCGTGTACGGCGCCATGTGGATCATCTTCGCGCCGGCGTCCTGGTGCTGACCGGGGCCGGCGAACGCGACGGAGAGGGTCTCGCCCTTGGCGTGCTCACCCATCAGGTAGATCGACGGGTACTTCATCGTCACCTTGGAGCCGATGTTGCCGTCGACCCACTCCATGGTCGCGCCCTCGTGTGCCACGGCGCGCTTGGTGACCAGGTTGTAGACGTTGTTCGACCAGTTCTGGATCGTCGTGTAGCGCACGCGGGCGTTCTTCTTCACGATGATCTCGACGACGGCCGAGTGCAGGGAGTCCGACTTGTAGATCGGGGCGGTGCAGCCCTCGATGTAGTGGACGTAGCTGTCCTCGTCGGCGATGATCAGGGTCCGCTCGAACTGGCCCATGTTCTCGGTGTTGATCCGGAAGTAGGCCTGCAGCGGGATCTCGACGTGCACGCCCTTGGGGACGTAGACGAACGAGCCGCCCGACCAGACGGCGGTGTTCAGCGCGGCGAACTTGTTGTCGCCCGCGGGGATGACGGTGCCGAAGTACTCCTCGAAGAACTCGGGGTGCTCGCGCAGGGCGGTGTCGGTGTCCATGAAGATGACGCCCTGGGCCTCCAGGTCCTCGCGGATCTGGTGGTACACGACCTCGGACTCGTACTGCGCGGCGACGCCGGCGACGAGACGCTGACGCTCGGCCTCGGGGATGCCCAGGCGCTCGTACGTCTCGCGGATCTCCTCGGGGAGGTCTTCCCAGCTCTGCGCCTGCTTCTCGGTGGAGCGGACGAAGTACTTGATGTTGTCGAAGTCGATGTCGCTGAGGTCGGCGCCCCAGGTCGGCATCGGCTTGCGGCCGAAGAGCTGATAGCCCTTGAGACGGGTCTTCAGCATCCATTCCGGCTCGTTCTTGAGGGCCGAGATCCCGCGGACGACCTCTTCCGAGATCCCGCGTTTCGCGACGGCACCCGCGGCATCCTCATCGTGCCAGCCGAATTCGTACACCCCCAGACCATCGAGCTCCGGGCGGTCGATCAGCACATCCGACATGCAACACTCTCCTCACAGGTCCCAAACGGTGTCATCCGCCCCGACACACCTGATCCCCGTCGAGTCTGCGGGAGCGGGTGCCGTTGGTGGGGCCCTCATCACGGGCGCTTCCATCGCGCCTAAACTGTTGACGATGCTTCAGCGCTGTCAGCGCTCATCGCAACAATCCGATTCTACAGGTTCCGCCTGACGGACGGGCCGTGCGCCACGTCTTCGACGGGCCGGAGGACTTATGCCCGAGACGACCATCCCCGCCCCCTCGACGACCAGGGCGACCGCCTCCCCCCGCTCCGCGGTGTGGGGTCGCGCGCTCACCGTCTTCGCGTGGCTGTCGTTCCTCAGCGAGACGATCATCATCGGCACCGGCGGCGCCGTGCGGCTGACCGGATCCGGCCTCGGCTGCACCGAGTGGCCGCTGTGCACGCCCGAGTCGCTCGTCCCGATCGTCGAGGTGCAGGGCATCCACGGGATGATCGAGTTCGGCAACCGGCTGATGACCGGCGTCGTCGGGATCATCGCGATCGCCGTCGTCCTGCTCGTCCTGCACACCATCAGCGGCCGCCGGGCGCTCATCGACGCCCTGTGGTTCGCCGTCGGCGGTCTCGCCGGCGCGGCCGTCGCCTTCGTCCTGGTCTCGCTCACCGACTTCCCGGCGTTCCCCGTCGCCTCCGCCGTGCTCCTGATCGCGGTGATCGCGGCGGCGGTCCACTCGGTGCGCACGACGCCCGCCCGACGGGATCTCGTCCTCCTCGCCTGGCTCGTGCTGATCGGCGTCGTCGCGCAGGCCCTGGTCGGCGGCATCACCGTGCTCACGGGCCTGAACCCCTTCATCGTCGGGTTCCACTACACGTCGTCGCTCCTGCTCGTCTGCATCACCGCCGCGTTCCTCGTGCGGCTGGCGACTCCGGAAGGACCGCGCGAGCGGGCCGTCCCCACCTGGTTCGCGATTGTGACGCACGTCACCGGCCTCGCCCTCGCCGTGACCATCCTGTTCGGCGTGCTGACGACCGGATCGGGCCCGCACTCGGGCGACGCCGACGTGCTGCGCCGCGGCTTCGACGCCACGGTCCTCGCCCACGTCCACTCCTGGCCGGGCTACATCCTCGCCGCGCTCGTGCTCTTCCTGACGGTGTCCGCCTGGGTCCTGCGCCTCGAGCCCCGCCGGTGGCTGCTCGTCCTCGTCATCGCGATCCTCGTGCAGGTGGCCGTCGGCGTCTGGCAGGCGCGGGAGGGGCTGCCGCCCGTGCTCGTGGGCATCCACATGGTCCTGGCATCGCTGTCGGCCGCGACCTACACGGTCGTCGTGCTGCACCTCAAGCGCACCGCGTCCGTCGCACCCGCCCCCGTCGACTGACCTGCCGCACAGACGATCCATAGCGCGCGCACCGGGCGCTCATCACCGCATCGACCATCGTGGTCGACATGAACAAGACACTCACCCGCAGCGCCGGGTTCTGGCTCCTCATCGTCGTCTCCCTCGCCGCGGTCGGGGTCGGCGGCTGGATGATCGCCGGACAGATCGGCACGATGACGACCACCCTGATGGACGGCACCGCCACCGGTGTCGAGGTGTACGTCGGTCAGTCGCTCGTCGTCGTCGGCGCGGTCGTCCTCGGTGCGGGCCTTGTGGGCCTGCTCCTGTCGCTCGGCCTCGTCGCCGCGCGCACGCTGGTCGCCTCCCCGATCGCCCCCGCGCCGATCGTCGAGCGCGAGGAGCCGATCATCCAGGACGAGGCGGTCGAGACGGTCTCAGTCCCGCGCGACGAACCCGCTCTCCGGACCGCCGATGCAGAGGCGCAGGTCGATGCGGAGCCTCAGGCCGACGAGCCCCAGGCCGACGAGGATCAGAAGGGCAGCAGCGGGTCGATCGCCACGGCGACGAACAGCAGCGTCAGGTAAGTGATCGAGGCGTGGAAGACTCGCATCGGCCGCGCCTCGGTCCCCCGGACCGCCTGGTTGTACAGGCGGTGCGACTCATAGATGAACCAGCCGCCGAACACCAGGGCGGAGACGGTGTAGACGAGGCCCATGCCGGCGATCGGCACGAGCAGCAGCGAGCAGGCGACCGTGGCCCACGCGTACAGGATGACCTGCAGGCCGACCTGCGACGCGTTGCGGGTGACGCCGAGCATGGGCACGTCGACATCGTCGTAGTCGTCCTTGTACTTCATGGACAGCGGCCAGTAGTGCGGCGGCGTCCAGAGGAAGACGAGCAGGAAGAGGATGAAGGCGGGCCAGTCGAGCGACCCGGTGACGGCAGACCAGCCGATGAGGACCGGGAAGCACCCCGCGATGCCGCCCCAGATGATGTTCTGCTCGGTGCGGCGCTTGAGGATCATCGTGTAGATCACGACGTAGAAGAAGATCGCGGAGGCCGACAGGATCGCCGTGAGCGGGTTCGTGGTGAACCAGAGCCACACGGTCGACACGATCGCGAGCGTCCACGAGAAGATCAGGGCGCCGCGCGGACTGACCTCGCCGGTCACGAGCGGCCGGTTCTCCGTGCGGTGCATGTGCGCGTCGATGTCGCGGTCGAGGTACATGTTGAACGCGCCGGCCGAACCGGCGCTCATCGATCCGCCGATGACCGTCGCGAGGACCAGCCAGAGATCGGGCAGTCCGCCCTGCGCGAGGAACATGACCGGAACGGTCGAGACGAGGAGGAGTTCGAGGACCCGGGGCTTCGTCAGAGTGACGTAGGCGCTCACCGTGCGACCGATGGACGACTTCCGTACGGTCTGATCAGACATCGTCGAGATCTCGATCGCCTCCTCCGCGCGCGTTACCGGACAACCTCTCCAGTGTATGACACGCCGTGACGCGTTCCGCGCCTTCTACCCCTCAGCCGCCGCGACCGTCCCCGCTATGCTGAGAGCACTCGCGCGCCCGGTGCTGCGCACAACCCCGCCCGTCTCCTGGACGATGCGGGATGCGCCAGGGAAGTTGCGGATGCGCCAGGGAATACCGGCGCCCTCGAAACTGTCGGAAAGGGCATGAACGTGTCGGAATTGCAGTGGGACGAGATCGATCGACGCGCGGTGGACACCGCCCGGATCCTGGCGGCCGATGCGGTCGAGAAGGTCGGCAACGGTCATCCCGGCACGGCGATGAGTCTGGCTCCCGCCGCCTATCTGCTCTACCAGCGGGTGCTGCGGCATGACCCGACCGACACCGACTGGCTCGGCCGTGACCGCTTCATCCTGTCGGTCGGCCACTCGTCGCTGACGCAGTACGTGCAGCTCTACCTCGGCGGGTTCGGGCTCGAGCTCGACGACCTCAAGGCGCTCCGCACCTGGGGCTCGAAGACCCCCGGACACCCCGAGTACGGCCACACCAAGGGCGTCGAGATCACGACGGGCCCGCTGGGCCAGGGCCTCGCCTCGGCAGTCGGCTTCGCGTACGCCGCCCGCTACGAGCGCGGCCTCTTCGACCCCGAGGCCGCAGCGGGCACGAGCCCGTTCGACCACTTCGTCTACGTGATCGCGGGCGACGGCGACCTGCAGGAGGGCGTCACCAGCGAGGCCTCCTCGCTCGCCGGCCACCAGCAGCTCGGCAACCTCATCGCGATCTACGACTCCAACCAGATCTCCATCGAGGACGACACGAACGTCGCCTTCACCGAGGACGTCGCCGCTCGCTACGAGGCCTACGGCTGGCACGTGCAGACCGTGGACTGGAAGAGGACCGGCGAGTACGTGGAGGACGTCGCCGAGCTCCACGCCGCGATCGAGGCGGCCAAGGGCGAGACCGACAAGCCGTCGCTCATCATCCTCAAGACCATCATCGGCTGGCCGGCCCCCGGTAAGCAGAACACCGGGAAGATCCACGGATCAGCACTCGGAGCCGACGAGCTCGCCGCCACCAAGAAGGTCCTCGGGTTCGACCCGGAGCAGACCTTCGTCGTCGCCGATGACGTGCTGGAGCGCACCCGCGGCCTCGCGGAGCGCGCCGCCGAGGCCCGCGCCGCCTGGCAGGAGTCGTTCGACGCCTGGGCGGCCGCCAACCCCGAGCGCAAGGCCCTGCTCGACCGCGTCGAGGCGCACGAGCTTCCCACCGACATTGCGGACGCGCTCCCGGTGTTCGAAGCCGGCAAGGACGTCTCCACCCGCGCCGCGTCCGGCCAGGTCATCAACGCGCTGGCGGCGCAGCTCCCCGAGCTCTGGGGCGGCTCCGCCGACCTCGCCGAGTCGAACCTCACGACGATCAAGGACGCACCGTCGTTCATCCCCGCCGAGTGGTCGACGCACGAGTGGTCGGGCACTCCGTACGGCCGGGTGCTCCACTTCGGCATCCGCGAGCACGCCATGGGTGCGATCGTCAACGGCATCGTGCTGCACGGGCCCACGCGCGCCTTCGGGGGCACGTTCCTCATCTTCAGCGACTACATGCGTCCGGCCGTGCGCCTTGCCGCGCTGATGAACGTGCCGAGCGTCTTCGTCTGGACGCACGACTCGGTCGCCCTCGGCGAGGACGGCCCGACGCACCAGCCGATCGAGCAGCTCGCGACGCTGCGCGCGATCCCGAACCTGGCCGTCGTCCGTCCGGCGGACGCCAACGAGACGGCCGCCGTGTGGCTCGAGATCCTCCGGCGCCACGAGGGCCCGGCCGGCATCGCGCTGACCCGCCAGAACATCCCGGTGTTCCCGCGCGGCGAGGGCGAGGCTTCGGGCGATACCTTCGCCTCGGCCGCCCAGGCTGCCAAGGGCGCCTACGTCCTGGCCGAAGCGCCGAACGGCACGCCGGACGTCATCATCGTGGCCACCGGCTCCGAGGTGCAGCTCGCGGTGAACGCCCGCGAGGTGCTCGCCGGCGAGGGCGTGAACGTCCGCGTCGTCTCCGCCCCCTCGCTGGAGTGGTTCGCAGAGCAGGACGAGGCCTACCGCGAGAGCGTGCTGCCGTCGTCCGTCACCGCCCGCGTCTCGGTCGAGGCCGGTTCCGTGCTCACGTGGCGCGGCATCGTCGGCGACCGCGGCCGGTCCGTCGGCATCGACCACTTCGGCGCCTCCGCCGACTACAAGACCCTCTTCGAGAAGTTCGGCATCACCACCGAGGCCGTCGTCGCGGCCGCCCGCGAGACCATCAAGGAGAACGCATGAGCACCCCCACCGCCCAGCTCGCCGCCGCCGGCGTCAGCATCTGGCTCGACGACCTCTCGCGCACCCGCATCTCCTCCGGCAACCTCGCCGAGCTGATAGCGTCGCGCAACGTCGTGGGCGTCACCACGAACCCGACCATCTTCGCGAACGCGATCACGGACAAGAACGACACGTCCTACGACGCGCAGGTCACCGAGCTCGCCGCGTCCGGAGCCTCCGCCGAGGACGCCGTGTTCGCCGCGACGACCCAGGACGTCCGTGCCGCGCTCGACGTCTTCCGCCCGGTGTGGGAGGAGTCCGGCCACGTCGACGGTCGCGTCTCGATCGAGGTCTCCCCCGACCTCGCCCACGACACCGACGGCACCGTGGCGCAGGCCAAGGAGCTGTGGGACCGGATCGACCGGCCCAACCTCCTCGTGAAGATCCCGGCGACCAAGGCCGGCCTCCCGGCCATCACCGAGGCGATCGCGAACGGCATCAGCGTCAACGTGACCCTCATCTTCAGCCTGGAGCGCTACGCCGAGGTCATCGAGGCGTACCTCACCGGCCTCGAGCGTGCCAAGGAGGCGGGCATCGATCTGTCGACCATCCACTCGGTGGCCTCGTTCTTCGTCTCCCGGGTGGACACGGAGACGGACAAGCGCCTGACCGCGATCGGCACGGACACCGCCGCCGCGCTGAAGAGCAAGGCGGGACTCGCGAACGCCCGACTCGCCTACGAGCTCTTCGAGAAGACGTTCGCTGAGAAGGGCGCGCAGGATCTCCTCGCCGCCGGCGCCAACGTCCAGCGCCCGCTGTGGGCGTCCACTGGCGTGAAGGACCCGGCGCTGCCGGACACCCTCTACGTCACGGAGCTCGTCGCGGACGGCGTCGTGAACACGATGCCGGAGAAGACCCTCGAGGCGACGTTCGACCACGCCGTCGTCACGGGAGACACCATCACCGGCGGCTACGAGGAGGCCCGCGAGGTCTTCGCCGGGCTCGCCGAGGTGGGGGTCGACTTCGACGCCGTCACCGAGGTGCTCGAGGAGGAGGGGGTCGCGAAGTTCATCGACTCCTGGCACGATCTGCTCGCGCAGGTCACCGAGGCTCTGGAGGCGCAGCGATGACCTTCGCCATCCACGCATCGGGCGCGGCGCGCGTCGCGATCGAGGAGACCGTGCCCGCCCTGGTCCACGACCTCGTCGCCTCCCGCATCACCGGTGGCGACGCCACGCTCTGGGGTCCGGCCGCCGAGGCCGAGGCTTCGGTCCGCCTCGGCTGGGTCGAGGCCGTCTCGGTCTCCCGCCCGCTGGTCGCGGAGATCGTCGCGCTGCGCGAGGAACTCGCGGCGAAGGGCGTCACCCGCGTGGTGCTGGCCGGAATGGGCGGCTCGTCGCTCGCTCCCGAGGTCATCGCGCAGACGTCCGGCGTCCCGCTCACGATCCTCGACTCCACCGCCCCGGGGCAGGTGCTCGCCGCGCTCGACGAGGGGCTCGCCGAGACGGTCCTCGTCGTGTCGTCGAAGTCGGGCTCCACGGTCGAGACCGACTCGCAGCGCCGGACCTTCGAGGCCGCCTTCCGCGACCTCGGCATCGATCCCACCGAGCGGATCGTCGTGGTCACCGACCCCGGCTCCCCGCTCGACGCCTCGGCGCGCGAGGCCGGCTACCGGGTCTTCAACGCCGACCCGAACGTGGGCGGCCGCTACTCGGCGCTGACCGCCTTCGGCCTCGTCCCGTCTGGACTCGCCGGCGTCGACATCGACGAGCTGTTGGACGAGGCCGAGGCCTCGCTGCTCGAGGTGGCCGTGGACTCCGCCGACAACCCCGCCCTCCGTCTCGGGGCGGCGATCGCCGCCACCAACCCCCGCCGCGACAAGCTGGGCCTGATCACCGACGGCACGCACATCAAGGGGCTGCCGGACTGGATCGAGCAGCTGATCGCGGAGTCCACGGGCAAGGAGGGCACGGGCATCCTCCCGGTCGTCCTGCTCCCGGTCTCGCCGGAGCTCGACCCGGTCCCCGCCGATCTCCAGATCGTGCGTCTCGTCGATGACGCCAACGAGTTCCACCTGCACGAGCGGCACGAGGGCGAGATCCTCGTCAGCGGCACGCTCGGCGCGCAGTTCATCGTCTGGGAGTACGCGACGGCCATCGCCGGGCACCTCCTCGGCATCAACCCGTTCGACCAGCCCGACGTGGAGTCGGCCAAGGTCGCCGCCCGGGGCCTGCTCGACGCACGCCCGGAGCCCACGGCGCCCGCGTTCGTCGAGAACGGCGTCGAGGTGCGAGTCTCCGATCCCGCACTCGCCGTGTCGGGAACCGTCGAAGGCGTACTGGACGCTCTCTGGGCTCAGCTCCCCGCCGACGGCTACGTGTCCATCCAGGCCTACGTCAACCGCCTCGAGGTACCGCAGCTCCAGGGCCTGCGCGAGCTCGTCGCCGCCGACTCCGGGCGCCCGACCACGTTCGGCTGGGGACCGCGCTTCTTGCACTCCACGGGCCAGTACCACAAGGGCGGCCCCGCCCAGGGCGTGTTCCTGCAGATCCTGGAGCGCACGGACGTGGATCTCGAGATCCCCGACCGGCCGTTCACGTTCGGGCAGCTCATCCAGGCGCAGGCGGCCGGTGACGCGGGTGTGCTCGCGGAGCACGGACGGCCCGTCGTCTCCCTGACGATCACCGAGTCCTCGGACGACGTGCTCGCCCTCTTCGAAGCCGCACAGAAGTAACCGCAGGAGAGCCCCCACCGATGTCTGTACCCATCTCGCGCGGGCACAACCCGCTGCGCGACCCCGACGATCGTCGTCTCAACAGGATCGCGGGGCCCAGCGCCCTCGTGATCTTCGGCGTGACGGGTGATCTGTCCCGCAAGAAGCTCATGCCGGCGGTCTACGATCTCGCGAACCGGGGGCTCCTGCCCCCGGGCTTCGCGCTCGTGGGCTTCGCCCGCCGCGACTGGGAGGACCAGGACTTCGCCCAGGTTGTCTACGACGCGGTGAAGCAGCATGCCCGCACGCCGTTCCGCGAGGAGACCTGGACGCAGCTGCTCCAGGGCATCCGGTTCGTCTCCGGCGAGTTCGACAACCCCGACTCCTTCCGCAAGCTGCGGGAGACCGTCGAGAAGCTCGACGTGGAACGCGGGACCATGGGCAACCACGCCTACTATCTCTCGATCCCGCCGAAGGACTTCCCGCTCGTCGCGAAGCAGCTCAAGGACTCGGGGCTCGTGGGCGAGGACGCGGACGACGACGAGCGCTGGCGGCGCGTCGTCATCGAGAAGCCGTTCGGGCACGACCTCGAGTCGGCGCGCGCTCTCAACGCAGCCCTCGAGGTGGCGTTCCCCGCCGACTCGATCTTCCGCATCGACCACTACCTCGGCAAGGAGACGGTGCAGAACATCCTCGCGCTGCGCTTCGCGAACGAGCTGTACGAGCCGATCTGGAACCGCAACTACGTCGACCACGTGCAGATCACGATGGCCGAGGACATCGGCGTCGGCGGTCGTGCCGGGTACTACGACGGGATCGGCGCCGCCCGCGACGTCATCCAGAACCACCTGCTCCAGCTCCTCGCGCTCACGGCGATGGAGGAGCCCATCAGCCTCTCCGCGGAGCATCTGCGGGCCGAGAAGGAGAAGGTCCTCGCCGCGGTGCACGTGCCGGAGGATCTCTCCCTCGCCACGGCGCGCGGACAGTACGCCGGCGGCTGGCAGGGCGGTGAGAAGGTCACCGGCTTCCTCGACGAGGAGGGGATGAACCCCGAGTCGACGACGGAGACCTACGCGGCCATCAAGCTGGAGATCGACACCCGACGCTGGGCCGGCGTGCCGTTCTACCTGCGGACGGGCAAGCGCCTCGGCCGTCGCGTGACGGAGATCGCCGTGGTGTTCAACCGTGCGCCGCAGCACCTGTTCGGCCGCGGCAACGCCTCGGAGCTCGGGCAGAACGCCCTCGTGATCCGCGTCCAGCCCGACGAGGGCGTGACGATCCGCTTCGGCTCGAAGGTGCCGGGCAACGGCACGAACGTCCGCGACGTGACGATGGACTTCGGCTACGGCCACGCGTTCACGGAGGCGAGCCCGGAGGCGTACGAGCGTCTGATCCTCGACGTCCTCCTGGGCGACCCTCCGCTGTTCCCGCGGCATGAGGAGGTCGAGCTCTCCTGGAAGATCCTCGACCCGGTGGAGAAGTACTGGGCCGCCCAGGGCGGTCCGGTGGAGCAGTACGCGCCCGGCTCGTGGGGACCGGCCTCGGCCGACGACCTGCTGGCCCGCGACGGACGAGTCTGGAGACGCCCGTGATCATCGACCTTCCCGACACGACCGTCAGCCAGGTCGCCAAGCAGCTCGTCAAGGTGCGCGAGGAGGGTGGCGCCGTCGCCCTCGGCCGCGTCCTCACCCTGGTCATCGCGGCCCGCAAGGGCGTCGCGGAGGCCGCGATCGACGCGGCGAACGATGCGTCGCGCGAGCACCCGATGCGTGTGATCGTGCTGACCACCGGCGACGGCGAGTCCCGCCTCGACGCGCAGATCCGCGTGGGCGGAGACGCCGGGGCCAGCGAGGTCGTCGTGCTGCACGCGCACGGCGCCGCCGCGAGCAACGAGGAGAGCCTGCTCACCGGACTGCTCCTGCCGGACGCCCCGGTGGTGGCGTGGTGGCCGGACGAGGCCCCCACCTCTCCAGCGACGTCGCCGCTCGGCCGCATCGCCCAGCGCCGGATCACCGACGCCGCCACGTCCCCAGATGTGCGCGACCGCCTCGCCCTCCTCGGGCGCACGCACGCTCCCGGCGACACCGACCTCGCCTGGACGCGCCTCACGCACTGGCGCGAGCAGCTCGCCGCGGTGCTGGACCAGCCGCCGTACGAGACCATCACCGCCGTCGAGGTCCGGGGTGGGAGCGCCTCGCCCTCCACGGCACTGCTCGCCGCGTGGCTGCAGATGGCACTGGACGTGCCGGTGCGGTGGTCGTACGAGGACCCGGAGCACTGGCAGGAGGGCATCAAGTCGGTGCGCCTCACCCGGGAGTCCGGCGACATCCTCCTCGAGCGCCCGTCGCCCGGCGTCGCCGTCCTCACCCAGCCGAACCAGCCCGACCACGATCTCCACCTGCCGCGGCGGACGCTGCGCGAGTGCCTCGCGGAGGAGCTGCGCAGGCTCGACCCCGACGTCCTGTACGGTCGAGTGATCACGGAGGGCTGGGAGAAGCTCGGTCCGCCCGAGACAGGAGAGTGACCTCGATGCCGGGATCGTCCGCAGAGAAGCGGGTCGTGGTCGAGGCCACCCCCGCCGCCCTCGCCCTCCGGGTCGCCGATCGCTTCCTCACCCGTGTCCGCGCGCGGACACGCAACGGCCGTCTGGCTCACGTCGCCCTGACGGGCGGCTCGATGGGCGGTGCCGTCCTGCGCGCTGTCCGGGACAACCCGCGGTCCGCTGAGATCGACTGGTCCCTCGTGCACTTCTGGTGGGGTGACGAGCGCTTCGTCCCGCAGGAGGACGCGGACCGGAACGCCCTCCAGTCGCGGGAGGCGCTGCTCGACCACATCGACGTCCCCGCGGAGAACGTGCACGAGGTCGCCGCCTCGGACAGCGGTCTCGACCTCGATGAGGCCGCCGCAGCGTACGCCGCCGAGCTCGCCCGCTTCGGCACCGAGGACCACCCGTGGCCGTCGTTCGCGGTGTGCTTCCTCGGCGTCGGTCCCGACGGCCACATCGCTTCGCTCTTCCCGGACCGGGAAGAGGTCACCGTGACCGATGCCGCGGCGCTGCCCGTGCGGGACTCCCCCAAGCCCCCGGCCGAGCGGGTCACCCTCACCCGCCCGGTCCTGAACGCCTCCAAGCGCGTCTGGCTCGTGCTCACGGGTGCCGACAAGGCATCGGCGCTCGGCCTCGCTCTCGCCGGCGCCAGCTACACGAGCGTTCCCGCAGCCGGGGCGAAGGGCCGCAAGCGGACGGTCTTCTTCGTCGACGAGGCCGCGGCATCCGAGGTCTCCCCCGACCTCATCGACCAGGCCTACTGAGCGTCCGGGCCGCGTGTCTCACGCGGGTCCGGCTGCTCCGGCGCACCCGATGCGGGAGCAGCCGGCGGGGTGGCGGGATCGCTCCCCCGGGTGATGCCGAGCTCCTGGCTCTCGCTGAGGACCTGCGGGTGGAACCGGGCGAGCCCGACGACGCCCCAGACGGCGATGCTGCCGGCGACGCCGAAGATGATGAAGACCCACCACGGAGCCGCCGCGGCCTCACCGAGTACGAGCATGCCGATGAGCACGGCCACCATGGGGTCGACCACCGTCAGACCGGCGATGACGAGGTCCGGCGGACCGGAGCTGTAGGCGGTCTGCACGAAGTACGCGCCGACGGCACCCGCCGAGAGCAACGCGAGCAGGCAGACCGCGGTGATCCATTCGAACTGGCCGGCCTCGATGCGCTTGATGATGACCTTCGCGAGGGTGGCGACGAAACCGTAGAGGATGCCGGCGCCGATGATGTAGAACAGCGCCCGCATCCGGTGCCGGAGGATGAGCCAGCACGCCCCGAGCACGATGATCACGACGAGCAGGATCGCGAGGATGACGAACAGCTCGCGGTCCGTGACCTCCTTCTCCGTGGCGTAGATCGCGGCGAAGAACACGAAGAGGAAGATGCCGCCGACACAGGCGATGATCGCGGTGAGCGACTGCCGCGTGGGGGCGTGACCGGAGATGCGGGCGTTGAGCAGCGTCGTGATGACCAGCGCGATGGCGCCGAGAGGCTGCACCACGATGAGCGGTGCTTTCACGAGCGCCGCGAGCTGGCAGACGATCGCGAGTCCCAGCATGAGCGTCCCGATCACCCAGGACGGGCGGGTGAACAGGCGCTTGAGCTGATCGAAGCTGAGGCCGGCGGCGCCGTCGGAGCCGCTGAGCCGCTCGACCTTCTCCACGCCCCGGTGCTGGTACTGCGCGCCGAGCGACATGAACACGGCACCGGCGAGAGCCAGCGGGATCCCGAGGAGCAGGTCCGGGTTCTGGAACGCGCCGACAAGCTGGTCGCCGACGTCCTCGACCGTCCCCATCCACACCCCTGCGCTCACAGTACGACCCTACCCGGAGAGTGCCGCGGACTAGGGTTGTGACGTGGCTGTCCTTCCGATTCGCATCATGGGCGATCCCGTCCTGCACTCCCCCGCCTCCCCCGTCGAGGCGATCACCGACGAGATCCGCACCCTCGTCGCCGACATGTTCGAGACCATGGACGCCGCGCCCGGCGTCGGTCTCGCCGCCCCTCAGGTGGGGGTGCCGCTGCGGATCTACACGTACTCCTACGTCGACGACGACGACCAGCCGTGGCGCGGTGTGCTCATCAACCCCGAACTGTGGATGACGCCGACGGAACCGGGCGCGCCGGACCCCGAGCTGGAGTCCGAGGGCTGCCTGTCCTTCCCGGGCGAGCGGTTCCCCCTGCGCCGGTCCGACCGCGTGCGGGTGACGGCGACGGATCTGGACGGCAGCCCGGTCACGCTGGAGGTGGACGGCTGGCGCGCTCGCATCATGCAGCACGAGTTCGACCACCTCGACGGCGTGCTCTACATCGACCGCCTCTCGGACTCCGACTGGAAGACGACGCAGAAGATCGCTCGCAAGCGCGGCTGGGGACGCCCGGGGGCCAGCTGGCTCCCCGGAGTGGATGACCTCGAGGGCTGATCCCATTCAGCCCACGCACAGCATCCTTCAAGTTGCGTCATAGACTCCGGGCACTATAGCGTGTTCGCGGCGGGGATATTCAGCATGCCCCGCGTCACGCTCTGAAGGGGAAATCCATGATGAAGTCGCGCACCCGTCGCGCACTCGTGCTCACCGGTTCGGCTGTCGCCGTCTCGCTCGCCCTCACCGGCTGCAGCGCGATCAACAGCATCCTCGGCGGCGGTCGCGCCGACGCCGACCGCGACGAGGAGACCGGTCAGGTCACCGAGAGCGCGAACATCGACGTGTTCTCCGTGAAGCTCGGCGACTGCATGCTCGAGACCGGCTCCGGGATGCTCACCGACGCGAACGTCGTGCCGTGCTCCGAGCCGCACGACGAAGAGGTCTTCTACGAGATCAAGATGGACGACGGCGAGTACTCGGAGGACGCCATCAGCGCCGCGTCCGAGGAGTGCATCGGCGACGCGTACACGTCCTTCGTCGGCGTCTCGTACCAGGAGTCCGCCCTGGACGTGACCACGCTCACCCCCAGCAAGGACTCGTGGGAGCAGGCCAACGACCGCGTGATCCAGTGCATCATCATCGACCCGGCCGGACAGGTCGAGGGATCGCTCAAGGGCGCCGCTCGCTGATCAGACCGCACCTTCACGAAGGGCTCCGCCGCGAGGCGGGGCCCTTCGTCGTCCGTGCCACGGCTCAGCCGTCCGCGGCACGGAGAGCGAGCCACGCCGCGACGCGGTCGTCCGGATCGGACAGCGAGAGGCCCGTGAGGTCCTCGATCCGTCGGACGCGGGTCGTCAGCGTCTGCCGGTGGATGCGCAGTCGCGCCGCGCTCTCGCTCCACGCCCCGTTGCACGTGAGGAACACCCGGAGCGTGTCGAGGAGCTCGGCCGGCCGCTCGGCTGCGCGCAGCGGGTCGAGCAGACGCGCAAGGCGCGTGGTCTGATCCGGGTCCAGCGCCCCGAGCACGAACGACACCGTCGGAATGGCCTCGTAGCGGACCACGCGTTCGCCGCCGGTGCGCGCGGCCTCGCAGGCGTGCCGCGCCTCGTCGATGCTGCGGGCGAGGGCATCCGTACCCGCCGGTCGGCCGAGACCGAGGTAGAGCGTCGAGGCGAACGCCCTGGCGCGATGCGCGATCTGGTCGGCATGGTCCTCGCGCACGACGCCCTGCACGATTCCCCGTTGCGACGTGAAGACGTGCTCGGCGCCGAGCTCGTCGAGCCAGAGACCGAGCAGATGCTCGACGTCGACACCGCTGGTGCGGGACGCGAGCGCGAAACCCACCAGCACGCGCTCGTGCACGCCCCAGCGGCGGAGCAGACGAGTGGCCTCCTCCCCTCCCTCGCGGACGGTCTCGAACATCATCGAGCGGCCGAGGCGCTCCAGCTGGCTGCTGTCCCGGGTGCGCATCAGGAGATCGAGCAGCGCCGCGGCCTGCGAGCTCAGTTCGCGACCGCGGCCGGAGCTGTCGTTGCGCGGAGCGGTCACGAGCTGCGCGGTGATGTCCTGGCCAGGACCGACCGGGTGCACCTGCAGGGCGCGATGGCGCACCCGCACCGGTCGGCCGACGGCGACGGCGATCGCATCGTCGATGTGCAGGCTTCCTGCTCCTGCGGTCGTGATGACCTCGCCATGCCGATCCAGGAGCACCGCCCACCCGTCGATGCGGTGCGCCAGCTCCGCGATGACGCCGGTGATGCCGCTGCGCCGCGCCGCCAGCGTGAGCACCCGCATCGCCGAGGTGATGGCGCGAGCCTCCGCCGCCTGATCGACGGCGAGGAGCGAGGTCAGCGTCGGTACCACCAGCGGCGGTGACAGGGGGACCCCGACGATGGCCGTGAACCCCGCGTCCCGCACGGCTTCGCGAAGACGGGGGCTGTCGTCGCTCGTGACCACCACGGTCTCCCCCAGCGCGGCACGGCGGTCGCCGCCGACGCCGAGGAGCGCGGCCTCTTCGGCTACGACGAGCGTCGCGTGGAGCGGATCCACCGGCGGACCGAAGTCGTCGAGGGGAAGGACCGCGTTGACCGGCCGCGCTCCGGGAACAGCGCCCGGCAGCAGTTCCGCCCGGAGATACCTGGCCACGGAGGCGACGTCACGAGCCACCCTCCGATCATACAGATTGTCGAAGAGCAGCCGCTCTGTTCACGCTTCTGTCGGATGCCGAGGGCTTCCGCTCTCTCCTAGCATCGTGCGCATCCCCACTTCCCGAAGGATGTCATGAAAGCTGTTGTCTTCCGCGACCCCCAGTCGCCCATCGAGTTCGTCGACGTCGACCTCGCTCCGCCCCGCGCCGGTGAGGTGCGCGTACGCATCGCCGCCGCCGGTGTCTGCCACTCCGACCTGCACGTCAAGCGCGGCGAGTGGGACGCCGCCGCTCCCCTGGTCATGGGCCACGAGGGCTCCGGCGTCGTCACCGAACTGGGCGAGGGCGTCACCACGCTCGCTGTCGGCGACCACGTCGTGCTGAGCTGGGTGCCGCCGTGCGGCGAGTGCCGCTACTGCCGCGCCGGTCACGAGGCCCGCTGCCAGAAGGTCGCCACCGTGGTCGCTCCCCTCGGCGTGCTCTTCGACGGCACGTCGCGGCTGAGCCGCGACGGCGAGCAGCTGCACCACTACCTGGGTGTGTCGTCCTTCGCGGAGGAGGTCGTCGTCCCCGCATCCGGAGCCGTGAAGGTCCGCGACGACGCGCCCCTCGACGTCATCGCCGTGGTCGGCTGCGCTGTCGCGACCGGTGTCGGCGCCGTCCTGAACACCGCCGCCGTAGAACCCGGATCGACCGTCGCCGTGATCGGCTGCGGGGGCGTGGGCCTCAACGTCGTCCAGGGCGCCCGACTCGCCGGTGCCGAGCGCATCGTCGCGATCGACGTGCGGCCGGAGAAGACGCAGATGGCCCTGCAGTTCGGGGCCACGGACCGCATCGACGCCTCCCAGGGCGACGCCGTGGCGCAGCTGCGGGAGCTCATCCCGGACGGCGTCGACTACGCCTTCGACGCGATCGGACGCACCTCCACGACCGAGCAGTCCATCCAGATGCTCGGACTCGGCGGCGCCGCGGTCATCGTCGGGCTGCCGCCCACGGGAGCACGCGCCTCGTTCGAGCCGCTCGTCCTCGCCGAGGCCGACCAGCGCATCCTCGGCTCGAACTACGGCTCGGTGCGGCCGTCGATCGACGTCCCCGCGCTCGTGGACCGCTACATGGACGGGCAGCTCAAGATCGATCCGTTGATCTCCGGTCGCCGTCCGCTCTCCGAGGCCGCCGCCGCCCTGGACGACCTCGACGGCGGCTCGGCACTGCGTACCCTCCTCATCCCCTGACCGCCGCGCGCGGCCCATCCCTGAAACCCGAAACCAGGAGAACCATGTCAGACACCGTCGTCGCCCCGCCCGGCGGCCCGCAGGATGCCGGGCTCCGCACCGGCGTCATGAGCGGACCCGAGCTCGCCGCCCAGGCCATCGCCAACATCGCCCCCAGCGCCGTCATCGCCTTCACGGCCGCCGCCATCTTCCTCGGCGCCGGGAACGGCACCATCTACGCCTTCGCACTGGCCACCATCGTGATCCTGTGCGTCGGATACTGCGTGGTGGTGTTCGCTCGCAAGCACGCCTCGGCAGGCTCGCTGTACACCTACGTGTCGAAGGGCCTCGGCCCGTTCGGCGCCTTCCTCGCCGGGGTCACCCTGCTGATCGGCTGCTTCGGCATCGCGGCGGCCTCCCTCAGCGGCTCGGTCAGCTACATGGGGCAGTTCCTGAGCATGCTGGGCCTGCCCGCCCAGGGGCTTGGCTGGGACATCGGCCTGGCGATCCTGCTCGGTGGCCTGGCGACGCTGTTCACCATCCGCGGCATCCGTCTGTCCGCCCGGGTCTCGCTCGTCCTCGAGCTGCTCTCCGTCGGCATCATCCTGGTGCTCCTCATCGCGGCGCTCGCGTGGGCGGGTCCCTCCGCCTGGGACCCCGCGCAGGTCCTCGCGACCGGCTCATCGTTCCAGGGCATCGCGTCCGGCATGGTGCTGGGCATCCTGGGCTTCGTCGGCTTCTCCTCTGCGGACGCCCTCGGCCGCGAGGCCAAGGAGCCGTACAAGGCGATCCCCCGCGCCATCATGTGGAGCGCCCTCGGCGTCGGCGTGCTCTACGTCTTCGCCGCGTACACGCAGATCGCGGTCCTCGGCGACGACCTCGCCACCGCCGCGAGCCCGCTGGAGAGCATGTCCGCCCTCATCGGCATGCCGGGCTGGTTCGCGGCCGTGCTCACGTTCGGCGTCTCGGCGTCGTTCTTCGCGGTCGTCGTCGCCCCGCTCAACGTGATCGGCCGCATCGTCTACGTGATGGGCAAGGAAGGCGTCGTCGCGGAGCGCTTCGGACGCACCCACGAGCAGCACCTCACGCCGCACCGCGTGCTCATCCTCGCCGGTGCCGCGGCGATCACGGTCGACATCGTGCTACTGGTGGCGGGAGCGGCGACGGGCGACATCCTCGTCTGGGTCAACACCTGGGGCACCTACGGCTACATGGTCGCCTACGCCCTCGTCGCCATCGCGTGCGTGGTCTACACGCAGCGGGCCAAGATGCGGAACGGTCTGGTGAAGGTGTGCGCCACGGTCGCGGTCGTGACGATGGCGTACGTCTTCTTCGCGAACGTGTGGCCCGTGCCCGCCTTCCCGTACAACGTGATCCCGTACGTGTTCCTCGTGACCGTCGCCCTCGCGCTCACCCGGTACGCCTACCTCGCCCGGCGTCGCCCTGACGTCATCGCCCGGATCGGCAACACCGAGACGAGCGCCATGGAGGGCGTCGGCTGAACCGTCCTCTTCGACAGGAAGAGCCCCTCCGCGAGGAGGGGCTCTTCCTGTATCCGGGCGTGCCGCCGAGCGGTCCGGGAACGGAAGAAGCCCCCTCCGTGGAGGGGGCTTCTCTCGTTGGCTCCCCGGCTTGGACTCGAACCAAGAACCTGCCGGTTAACAGCCGGCTGCTCTGCCAATTGAGCTACCGAGGAATGTGCGCCGCGGTGCGGGCAACTCGTCAAGCTTAGCAAACTCGAGACGCTGTTCGTGACACCGGGCCGCCTTCCGCGCCCCTCGGGCGTGTCGCGCTCAGCGGCGGGAATCCGACTCCGCATTCGGCACCCAGAGCAGGTCCTTGCCGACGCCCCGCGCGACGACGTGGCCCCCGCGCAGCATGAGCGTCTCGGCGTTCAGCTCCCGGATGAAGTCCGCGTCGTTGGTGACGAGGAGAGCCGCCATCCCCTCCTCCTTGCGGCGCCGGGTGATGGCGTCGAAGACGACCGGTCGCACCTCCAGATCGAGGTTCGCGAGGATCTCGTCGGCGATGAGCACCCGCGGCTCCAGCACGAAGGAACGGGCGATCGCGACCCGCTGGCGCATGCCCGCGCTGAGCTCATAGGGGAACTTCGCGGCGGTCCCGAGCGGCAGGTGGAGCTCATCCAGAAGCGTCGCCACCCGGATGGAGAGCGCCCGGGTGTTGACGCGCTTCTCCCGGATGAGGATCGGCTCGGCGATGACCTCGTTGACCGTCAGCTGCGGCGGCAGATCCGCCCCGGCACCTTGCGGCACGAAGCCCGTGCGGTAGGTGAGGATGCGGTGCTTGCGACCCGGACGACGGATGTCGATGCCGCAGACCTGCGCCCGGCCGCCGACGACACGCACCGAGGGATCCGTGGAACCCGCGAGCGCGGCGACGAGGGTCGACTTCCCCGAGCCGGTCGGCCCCGCGACGCAGATGAGCCCGCCAGGGGCGAGCGAGAACGTCACGCCGTCGACCGCGCGATTCGGCGTGCCGTGACCGATCCGGTCGATGACCAGATCGGAGCACTCGATCGCGTTCGAGGATTCGGGCGTGCGGGGCATATGTCCATCCTGCCGTCTCGTCCGGGAGCGTTCCGGTTACGACTCGGCGAAGAACCGCTGCCGCTCCACGTCGATGTCCCGCAGCCGCACCCGCAGCGCGCGCCCGCCGTCGGAGTCGGCAGGGACGCGCTGGACCGCGCCCAGCAGCTCCTGCTTCTCGTGCTCGAGCTGCCGCACCACCAGCCGTCGGGCGAGATCCGTCGCCGACGCCACCGCGCCGGCCTCGTCTCGTGCCGGGAACGGCGTCATCAGCAGCTCGCCCGCGAGCGAGCGGTACGGCTCGCGCACGCTGTTCACCGCGTCCGTCACCCAGCCGGGACGGCTGCGATCGGGGGCGGCGGCGACCGCCTCGCGCACGGCATCGAGGCCGGGCGTGCGGAACGGCTCCGCGAGCGCTCGCGTCAGCAGCGCCGCATCGATCTGGTGACCGTACTGCAGGGCTCCCATGAGCGCATCGCGCTCCACGGCGACGTCGGGCGAACGGGGCAGGCTGGCGAGCGTCACGGCCGCGACGACCGGCCCGCCCGTGGCGGGATCGACCCGCGGCGCGGCCTCCCGACGGGCCTGAGGAGCGGCCGCCTGCGCACCGCGCGCGGCGCGCTCGACCTCCCCATGCACCTCGGTCGGGTCCATGCCGAGTCGGCGTGCGAGTACCCGCTCGTAGCCGGGGCGCAGCAGGCGGTCGCGGATCTCCGCCACGATCGGGGCCGCGGCACGGAGGGCGCCGACCCGGCCCTCGACCGTGGAGAGGTCGAAACCCGCGAGCTTGCGGTCGATGGCGAACTCGAACATCGGCTGCTTCGCGTCCATGAGGCCGCGCACCGCCGCGTCCCCGCGCTGCAGCCGGAGGTCGCACGGGTCGAGGCCGTCCGGGGCGACCGCGACGAAGGTCTGCGCGTTGAACCGGTCGTCCTCCGTGAACGCCCGCAGCGCGGCCTTCTGTCCCGCCTCGTCGCCGTCGAAGGTGAACACCACCTCACCGGACGCGTTGTCGTCGCCCATGACCCGGCGGAGCACCTTGATGTGCTCGGCGCCGAACGCGGTGCCGCAGGTCGCGACCGCGGTCGTGAGCCCGGCGAGGTGGCAGGCCATCACGTCGGTGTAGCCCTCGACGACCACGACCCGGCGCGGGTCGCCGCGGGCGATGTCGCGCTTGGCGAGGTCGAGCCCGTAGAGCACCTGGGCCTTCTTGTAGATCGGGGTCTCGGGGGTGTTGAGGTACTTGGGGCCCTGGTCGTCGTCGAACAGCTTGCGGGCGCCGAAGCCGATCGTCTGCCCCGACACGTCCCGGATCGGCCAGACGAGGCGGCCGCGGAACCGGTCGTACACACCGCGCTGTCCCGTGGAGACGAGTCCTGCGGTGCTCAGCTCCTCGCGCGTGAAGCCCTGGGCGGTCAGCGCCTTGAGCATGCCGTCCCATCCCCGAGGGGCGAAGCCGACGCCGAAGTGCGCCGCCGCCCCGGCGTCGAAGCCGCGCTCCCCGAGGAACCGGCGGGCCGCCTCCGCATCCGGCGACAGCAGCTGGGACCGGAAGAACTCCGCCGCGGCCGTGTTCGCCGCGTACAGCCGGCTGCGGCCACTGGTCTCCGGCGCCGCCCCTCCGTCCTCGTAATGCAGGGTGTAGCCGATGCGGCCCGCGAGCCGCTCGACCGCCTCCGTGAAGCTCACGTGGTCCATCGCGCGGAGGAAGGAGTACACGTCGCCCGACTCCCCGCAGCCGAAGCAGTGGTAGTAGCCGACCTGCTGACGCACGTGGAAGCTGGGGCTCTTCTCGTCGTGGAACGGGCACAGTCCCTTGAGGGACCCCACCCCCGCCGACTTGAGGGCGACGCGCTCCCCCACGATGTCCGCGATGTTGGTGCGGGCCTTGACCTCGTCGACGTCGGCCTGCCGGATGCGGGGCATCAGCGGGCGCCTTCTGCGACGGGCCGCCTCTCGACAGGCGTGCGCGCGCCGGGGCGCGCATGACGCGGCGTCCAGATGCCGACCTCCGCCGGGTCGATCTCCCCGACCAGGCGGTTGTGCCAGTCGATCGCACTCTGATCGGTCAGGCTCGCGATCTGATCCACGACGACCCGCGCCCGCTCCGCGTCGCTCTCGGCGGCGACGAAGTCGGCGGCGAACGCGGGCTCCAGCACGTCCGCGCCGGCCGACCACAGGGTGTCGGTCGACCACAGGGCGTCGGCCAAGCGCTTCAGCACTCGGCGCTGCTCCTTGTAGACGCCCTTCCTGGCATCGATCGTGACGATCGCCTGACCCATGATCCCCTTGAGAACCGCGATCTCGACCTCGACGACGCGAGGCACGATCACGTGCGCGTTGTAGCGGACCAGGCGCGTGCCCCCGAACGCCTCCCGGGTGGCCGCGACCGCCGCGCGCGCGAACCGGCCGATGAGGTCGCTGGTGAGGTTCTTGAGCCGGGCGAGATCCTGTCGGGAACGATCGAAGGACGCCAGCCACATCGGCTGCGAGGCGAGCCGATAGAGGGCGTCGGCGAGTTCGTCGCGCGTGAAGTCGTAGCCGACCCACTGCTGGATCCGGCTGAGCAGGGCCTCGTGCGCCGCCGGGTCGGCGAGCTGCGCGACGTCGACGTAGCCGTTGACGATCGCGTCCTCGAAGTCGTGCACCGAGTAGGCGATGTCGTCGGAGAGGTCCATGATCTCGGCCTCGATGCAGCGCAGCCGCCCCGGTGCTCCGTCGCGCATCCAGCGGAACACGGCCTCGTCCTCCGGGTACACGCCGAACTTGAGCCGACCCCCCGGGTCGGGGACGGGGCTGTCGACGGTCCACGGATACTTGCAGGTCGCGTCGAGACTCGCCCGCGTGAGGTTCAGGCCGACGGAGGAGCCGTCGGCGTCGAGCACCTTCGCCTCCAGCCGGGTGAGGATGCGCAGCGACTGGGCGTTGCCCTCGAAGCCGCCGATGGCCGCCGCCCACTCGTTCAGCGCCCGCTCGCCGTTGTGGCCGAACGGCGGGTGGCCGAGGTCATGGCTCAGGCACGCGGTGTCCACCACGTCCGCGGAGACCCCGAGCGCCGCGGCGAGCTCCCGGCCGACCTGCGCGACCTCGAGCGAGTGGGTCAGACGGTTGCGGGCGAAGTCGGCCGTGCTGGCGGGGCTGAGCACCTGCGTCTTCGCGGCGAGCCGCCGCAGAGCCGCCGAGTGCAGCACGCGCGCGCGGTCGCGGGCGAAGTCGTCCCGCTCGGAACGATGGGTCTCCGCGATGAAGCGCTCCGCGTCGCGCGGGTCATAGCCGTCGGCGCGCGCGCCGACCCGGGGGTCATCCGCCACTGTTCTCGATCTCCGCTCCACGCATCATCTCCGACGCCGACGAGGCGAGCTCGCGCGACTCCAGCCACTTCTCCGGAAGAGCCGTCTTCTTCGGGTGTCCCGCGCGGCCGCGCTGCCCTTCGGCGTCCGCGCCGGGGTACGGAGCCGCACGGTCGAGTCGGCCCAGGAGGTCGTCGATCTCCTGCAGGCTCGACGCGGTGGCGAGGCCCGTGCGGATGTCTCCGCCCACCGGGTAGCCCTTGAAGTACCAGGAGACGTGCTTGCGGATGTCGCGGCAGCCGCGGTCCTCGTCCTCGAAGAACTCGACGAGCAGCTCCGCGTGCCGACGGAAGGCGTCGGCGACGAAGCCGAGCGTCGCATCGACCGTCTTGCCTTCTCCCCCGAACGCGAGGGCGAGCTGCCCGAACAGCCACGGCCGTCCCAGGCACCCGCGGCCGACGACCACGCCGTCGCAGTCGGTCTCCGCCATCATGCGCACGGCGTCGTCCGCCGACCAGATGTCGCCGTTGCCCAGCACGGGAATGCTGGTCACGGCCTGCTTGAGCTCGCCGATCGCGCTCCAGTCGGCGTGACCGGAGTAGAACTCGCTCGCGGTCCTGGCGTGCAGCGCCACGGCGGCGGCTCCAGCGTCCTCGGCGGCCCGCCCGGCGTCGAGGAACGTGAGGTGGTCGCGGTCGATGCCCTTGCGCATCTTCACCGTCAACGGGATGTCGCCGGCGGCCTTCACGGCCTGATCGACGATGTCGGCGAAGAGCTTCGACTTCCACGGCAGCGCCGCTCCGCCGCCCTTGCGCGTCACCTTCGGGACCGGGCAGCCGAAGTTGAGGTCGATGTGGTCGGCGTGGTCTTCCGCGACGATGATGCGGACGGCCTCGGCGATGGTCTTCGGATCGACGCCGTAGAGCTGGATGGACCGCGGTGTCTCCGACTCGTGGTGCCGGATCAGTCGCATGGTCGTCTCGTTGCGTTCGACCAGCGCGCGCGAGGTGATCATCTCGCTGACATAGAGGCCGGCCCCGTACTCCCGGCACAGGCGTCGGAAGGCCGTGTTCGTGATCCCGGCCATCGGCGCGAGGACGACCGGCACGTCGAGGTCGATCGGGCCGATGCGGAGGGGGCGGGCGGGGGCGGTGGCGAGAGTCATGGCGTGTCCATTCTCCCAGACCCGGAGCCGGTGGGGATGCGGCGACCTAAGCTGTGCATATGACCGATTCCGCACTCCGTTCCATCCCCTTCACCGACGCCCAGGGGCAGGAGAAGACTCTGGACGATCTGGGTGCCGACGTGGTGCTCGTGGTGAACGTGGCCTCCAAGTGCGGCCTCACTCCGCAGTACGAGCAGCTGGAGGAGCTGCAGCGGCGCTTCGGAGACCGCGGCTTCACCGTGGTCGGCTTCCCCTGCAACCAGTTCTTCGGACAGGAGCCCGGTTCTGTCGACGAGATCCTCGAGTTCTGCTCCACGACGTACGGCGTCTCCTTCCCGGTGAACGACAAGATCAAGGTCAACGGCAAGAACGCCGCCGAGCTCTACAAGGCGCTCAAGGAGACGCCGGATGCGGGGGGCAAGGCCGGCCGCGTCGAGTGGAACTTCGAGAAGTTCCTCGTGCTGCCGGACGGCGACGTGCTGCGCTTCCGCCCGAAGCAGAAGCCGGACGCTCCCGAGATCGTCGAGGCGATCGAGGCCGCACTCCCCCGCTGAGCGTCGTTCACCTCTGCGTCACGCGCGCACCGCGCCGTGACGCCCGACGTGGCCGCCCTCGTTCACCTTCCGGTCTCCCCGTCGACATGTGGCGTCCCTAGTCTCACCGCGGCGACACGCGCCGAAGACGAAGGAGACCACGCATGCCCGACCGACTGCCCCTCAGCCGGCGAACTGTCCTCACCGCGGGAGCGCTCGGTGCGCTCGGTACCGCCCTCCCCCTCGGCACCGGACCTGCCGCAGCGACGATCGCCCCGGCGTCGCCGGGTGGTGGGCAGGCGCGGAACCTGCGCTTCCGTGCCGACGGCACCTTCAAGGTGGTGCAGTTCAACGACACGCAGGACGACGAGCTGACCGACCGCCGCACCGTCGAGCTGATGGAGAAGGTGCTCGACCAGGAGAAGCCGGACTTCGTCGTCATCAACGGCGACGTGATCACGGGCGGCTGCGAGACGCGGCTGGCGGTGAAGCAGGCCATCAACAACGTGGTCATGCCGATGGAGTCCCGTCGCATCCCCTGGGCGGTCACCTACGGCAACCACGACGAGGACTCGCTGCCACAGTCCGGCGTCGACGAAGCCGGGATGCTGAAGATCTACCGCTCGTACGAGTACAACGTGAACGCCGAGAACACGCGCGGCGTGACGGGCACGAGCAACACGATCGTGACGATCGGCTCCGCTGCGAAGAAGAACCGGGAGGCGTTCGCGCTCTGGCTGATGGACTCGGGCCGCTACGCGCCGGACGCCATCGACGGCCAGGACTTCGACGGCTACCCGGCCTGGGACTGGCTGCGCATGGACCAGGTCGCCTGGTACCGCGACCAGTCGCAGCGCCTGGAGCAGCGCCGTGGACGCAAGGTGCCCGGCCTCATGTTCCTCCACATCGCGCTGTGGGAGCACCGCTTCATGTGGTGGGGCGGTGTGGACACCCGTACGGCGGCCGACGCCGCGCGCGGCAAGGCCCGCCACGGCATCGTCGGCGAACGCAACGAGGACGAATGCCCCGGACCGTTCAACTCAGGCATGTTCAACGCGATCCTCGAACGTGGCGACGTGAAGGGCGTGTTCGTCGGGCACGACCACGTCAACGATTACACGGGCGACTACTACGGCGTGATGCTGGGCTATGCCCCGGGAACCGGCTTCGGCGCCTATGGTCTCCCTGGCGCCGAGCGCAACCGCATGCGCGGGGGCCGCGTGTTCGAGCTGAAGGAGGCGGGCGACGAGGTCGCCATCTCCACCAGGGTCGTCTACGCCCGGGATCTCGGCATCGACCTGACCGCGAACGACCAGCCGATGGAGCCGCTCCCCCTCGGACCCCGCCAGCAGCGCCTCTGAGGCCGGGCAGCAGAACGGCGGGGATCCCCGACCCGGGGTCCCCGCCGTCGTCTGTCGGTGCGGATCAGGCCTCGACGGCCGCGCTGCGCTGCGCCCAGAGGTCGCGGATCACGTTCTCGAACGCCGCCGGCGGCTGCGCGCCGCTGATGCCGTACTGGCCGTCGACGACGAAGAACGGCACCCCCTGGATGCCGTAGGCGCGAGCCTGCGCCTGGTCCTGACGGACGTCGGCGAGGTACTGCTCGCTCTCGAGTGCGGCGCGGGCGCGATCGGCATCGAGACCGACCTCGGCGGCGAGGGCGACGAGGTCGTCGATGCGTCCCACGTGCTTGCCCTCGGTGAAGTAGGCGGACATGAGCCGCTCCTCCATCTCGTGCTGGCGTCCCTCGGCCTTCGCGAAGTGCAGCAGCTCGTGCGCCTTCACCGTGTTCGTGTGCTGCAGCAGGTCGAACCGGTACTGCAGGCCCGCGTTCGCGGCGACGTTCGTGACGTTGGCGAGCATCTGCTCGACCTGCGTGCGCGGCATCCCCTTGTGCCCGGAGAGGAAGTCGATCTCGTCGCCGTCGAAGTCGACCGGGGTGTCCGGGGAGAGCTCGAAGGAGTGGAAGGTGACCGTGACCTGCGGAGCGTCCTCGTCGGCCGCGACCGCTTCCAGCCCCTTCTCGAGGTTGCGCTTGCCGATGTAGCACCAGGGGCAGGCGATGTCGGACCAGATGTCGATGGCGATGGGTTCAGTCACACCGTGGTCAACCGTCCGCGCGTCCGACGTATTCCGTCAGTAGAATCCTCGGATGCTCTCCGCCGACGATCCCCTCCCCTTCCGGCCCGCACGGGTGCTCGTCGCGGGCGTCACCGGGTCGGGGAAGACGACTCTGTCCCGACGGCTCGCCGCCCTCTGGGACCTCCGTCACGTGGAGATCGACGGCCTGTTCCACGGCCCGGACTGGACCCCGCGGGCGGAGTTCCTCGACGACGTGCGCGCCTTGGCCGCGGAGGAGCGGTGGGTGACCGAGTGGCAGTACACGAGCAAGGGCACCGACGAGATCCTGACCCCGAGGGCGCAGCTCGCGCTCTGGCTCGACTACCCGTACCGCGTGGTGCGGTCGCGTCTGCTCCGGCGCACCCTCGGCCGCAGCATCCTGCGCACCCGGATGTGGAACGGCAACGTCGAGAAGCCGATCTGGCGGATGCTGGGGGCCACGCCGGAGGAGAGCATCCTGGCCTGGCAGACGGCGACGCTGCACAAATGGTCCGAGCGCTTCCCGGCGGTGCAGGAGCGCTTCCCCCACCTCACGATCGTGCGTCTGACGCATCCGCGCGAGACGGAGCGCTGGCTGCGAGCTCAGACCGAGGTCGGGGTGTCCACGGCGCCGCCGAAGCGTCGGTCCCGGGAGAGGTAGACCCCGATCGCGCGCCAGAGCTCCTCGCGGGAGAAGTCCGGCCACAGGGTGTCCAGGAACACCATCTCGGCGTAGGCCGACTGCCACAGCAGGAAGTTGGAGGTGCGCTGCTCCCCCGAGCTGCGCAGGAAGAGGTCCACGTCCGGCATGTCCGGGACGTAGAGGTGACGACGGATCGTCTTCTCGCTGATCGCGTTCGGTTTCACCCGCCCGGCCGCGACATCGGCCGCGATGGCCCGCATCGCGTCGACGAGTTCGACCCGACCGCCGTAGTTGACGCACATGGTGAGGGTGAGCACGTCGTTGTCGCGGGTGAGCTGCTCGGCGTACTGCAGCTCCTTGATGACGCTCCCCCACAGGCGCGGCTTGCGCCCCGCCCACCGCACGCGCACACCCCACTCGTTGAGCTGATCGCGGCGGCGGTGCAGGACATCGCGGTTGTACCCCATGAGGAAGCGGACCTCCTCGGGGGAACGGGCCCAGTTCTCGGTGGAGAACGCATAGACGGAGAGGTGCTTCACGCCGGCCTGGATCGCGCCCGCGACGACGTCGAGCAGCACCTCCTCCCCGGCCTTGTGCCCCTCGATGCGGTTGAGGCCCCGGCGGTTCGCCCAGCGACCGTTGCCGTCCATGACGATGGCGACGTGCTCCGGGACGGCCGGGAACGCGGGCGGGTACACGCCGGTCCAGTCGATCGGCCGATACGGCACGGCGTCCTTGTGCGTGTAGGGCTTCGGGCTCACCGTGCTCCTTCTCCGGGGGTGGACGACACGTGCGCGAGCGAGCGGATGCCCCGCTCCAGGTGCCACTGGGCGTACGCCGCGACGAGACCCGAGGCGGCGGCGGTGTCTGCGTGCGGGGCCGCGTCGATGAGGTCCCAGTCGCCGCGGATCAGGGCACGCAGCAACGTCAAGGTCTTCTCGGCGATCCGGGGGCTGCCGGCGGGCGCGTCGGCGTGGCACACGAGTCCGCCCAACTGCGCGACGAAGACGGAGTGCGGCCCCGGAGCCCCGCAGCGCGCGCAGTCCTCGAGGGACGGCGCCCATCCCGAGAGGGACATCACGCGCAGCAGATACGAGTCGAGGATGCTGCGCGGAGCGTGCTCGCCGCGGGACAGCGCCCGCAGCCCGCCGACGAGCAGGAGGTACTGCTCCGGGGTAGCCTCGGCGTCGCTGAGCCGATCCGCCGTCTCGACCATGGCGTTCGCGGCGGTGAACCGGTCGTAGTGCGCGGCGATGTCCGTGCCGTAGGCCCCGAGCGACTCGGCCTGCTGCACGATGTCGAGCGAGCGGCCTTCGTAGAGCTGCACGTCGGCGACCATGAACGGCTCGAGACGGGAGCCGAACTTCGACGAGGTGCGACGCACGCCCTTGGCGACCGCGCGCACCTTCCCGTGCCGCCGCGACAGCATCGTGACGATGCGATCCGCCTCCCCCAGCTTGTGGGTGCGCAGGATCACCGCTTCGTCTCGGTAGGTGGGCACCCTTCGATTATCCTCCGTGCGCGACAATGGACGCGTGACCGAACCGCTCTTCACCATTCCGCTGTGGGCGGACCTCCTCGGCGTCGGTCTCGGCGGAGTGCAGGGCGCGATGTTCGCCGCCGGATTCCAGGGCCAGCGCCGGCTCGACTGGCTGGGCGTCGCGATCATCGGGATCATGATCGGCATGGGCGGCGGTCTCATCCGCGACATCCTGCTCGGACAGACACCGGCCACCCTGCAGAACCAGTGGTACCTGGTCACCGCAGCGGGTGCGGCCTTGCTCGGCATGCTGCTGGCCGGACTCTTCACGCGACTCAACACGGCGATCGTGGTGCTGGACGCCGTCGTGATCGGGATGTTCGGCGCCTTCGGGACGAGCAAGGCCCTCGCCTTCGGCATCCCCGAGGTTCCCGCGGTCTTCATCGGGGTCTGCGCCGCGGTCGGCGGGAGCGTGCTCCGCGACATGCTGATGGGCCTGCCGACGGCGATCATGCACGTCGGCTCCCTGTATGCCGTGGCTGCGGCCGCCGGCTGCACGTTCATCGTCGTCGCGAACGCCGTCGGGATGCCCATCCCCCTCGCGGCCGTCATCGGCATCGTCGTGACCGCCGTGATCCGGATCCTCGCCGTGACGTTCGACGTCTCGCTGCCGGAGCAGCGCCGTCTCTACCGCCGCAAGGTCGCCGCGGAGACCGGTGCCATCCCGATCGTGAAGCCCCAGGACTGACTTCGAATCGCGCGATTGGCTCCATACGGCGGCCGAATACGACCAATCGGGCGATTCGAAAGAGAGTCAGGTGGCGGCGAGCCCGTCGATCACGCGCGCGAGGCCGAACTCCCACGCCGTCCGGGCGTCGTAGGGCGCACCCATGGATTCCCCGGCAGCCTGGCCCACCGACCGGGCGAGCGGCAGATCGTCACCCAGGTAGGTCGCCAGCCGGGGTGCCGCCTCCGCCCATGAGGCGGCGAACGACTCCGCACCCTGCTGCTCGCGCATGCGCGCCGCCGCGGAGAGGGTGAAGTCCAACACGAAACTCAACGCCGCGTCGCGCTCCACGGCGCCGAGACCGAGGCCGTCGAAGGCGTGGAGTTCCCGGTCGTACTTGGCGATGGTGCCCGGGCCGAGCGCGACCCGCGGATCGTGGATGTCGATGAGCCACGGGTGGTCCCGGAAGAGGCGCAAGTTGTCCTCGGCGACTGCCCGGACCGCCGCGCGCCACTCGGATGCCTGCACAGGCGCGACGAGCATCCTGGCATTCATCGCGTCCGCCATCAGGACGAGCAGGTCGGCGCGGCTGTTGACGTGGGTGTAGATCGACATCGGCGTCAGGTCGAGGCTCTGCGCGAGAGACCGGATGGTCACCCCCGCGAGGCCATCGACGTCAGCCAACGCGACAGCGCGGTCGACCACGTCATCCGTCGAATGACGCGCCTTCGGTCCTCGCTGTGGCGTCGCGGGAGCCACAGGGCTGTGCCGCCAGAGCAGATCGACGAGGTTCTTGGTCATCGGGAATAGCCTAGACCGCTCGCGCCTTAACCCTATACGCTGTACAGCCTTTAGGAATGGAGAACCGTGAACATCACGCAGACCGCTCTCTCGCTCAACGTCCCCGACGTCGCAGCCTCCGCAGCCTTCGCCATGACGCACTTCGGTTTCGAGGAGGCGATGTCCGCGGAGGGCTTCGTCTCGTTGCAGCACCCGGGGCCCGTGCCGAATGTCATCTTCCTCGAGACGGGGCTGTCGACGTTCCGCCCGCAGGAGATCGCCGGATCCGCCGGTCAGGGAACCCTGATCGTCTTCGTCGTCGACGATATCGACGACGAGTTCGCCCGGATCGCGGCCGCTGGCGCTCGCGTGGTCACCCCACCCGAGACCGAGCCCTGGGGCGAGCGATACTGCCAGTTCGCCGACCACAACGGCCTCATCTGGCAGCTGGTGCAGTGGTTGGACTGATCCCCCGCTTCGAATCGCGCGATTGGTCCCATCCGGCGGCCGAATACGACCAATCGCGCGATTCGAAAGAGGGTCAGACGGCGGCCAGCTCCTGCTGACGGCTGCGGATCGACCGGTTCACACCGGACACGATCGCCTTGAGCGACGCGGTCGAGATGTCGCCGTCGATGCCGACTCCCCACAGGCGCTGGTCTCCCACCTGCAGCTCGACATACGCGGCGGCCTGCGCGTCCCCGCCGGCGCTGAGAGCGTGCTCGACGTAGTCGTAGACCGTGATGTCGAAGCCCTGACCCCGCAGCACCTCCACGAACGCGGCGACCGGACCGTTGCCGTTGCCCGACACGGAGACCTCCTGGTCGTCGTCCCGCAGCACGACGTCGAGCACGACGTCACCGGACATGTCGCTCCGGGTCTGCGTGGCGAGCAGCTCGAACCGGCCCCACTTCGCCTCGGTGTCGGCGGCCGGCAGGTACTCGTCGGTGAAGATCGACCAGATCTGGTCGCTGGTGACCTCGCCGCCCTCGGCGTCCGTCTTGGCCTGCACGACCCCGGAGAACTCGATCTGGAGCTTGCGCGGCAGATCGATCGCATGGTCGGACTTCAGCAGGTACGCGACGCCGCCCTTGCCGGACTGGGAGTTCACGCGGATGACGGCCTCGTAGGAGCGACCGAGGTCCTTCGGGTCCACGGGCAGGTACGGCACGGCCCACTCGATCTCATCGACCGTGACACCCTGCGCCTCGGCCTCGGCGGCCATGGCCTCGAAGCCCTTCTTGATGGCGTCCTGGTGCGAGCCACTGAACGCCGTGAAGACGAGGTCCCCGGCCCACGGGCTGCGCTCCGGAACCGGCAGCTGGTTGCAGTACTCGACCGTGCGCTTGACCTGGTCGATGTCGCTGAAGTCGATCTGCGGGTCGATGCCCTGCGTGAACATGTTGATGCCGAGGGCGACGAGGTCGACGTTGCCCGTGCGCTCCCCGTTGCCGAAGAGGCACCCCTCGATGCGGTCGGCTCCGGCCATGTACCCCAGCTCGGCCGCGGCGATCGCGGTGCCGCGGTCGTTGTGCGGGTGCAGCGACAGGATCACGTTCTCGCGGTGGTTCAGGTGACGGCTCATCCATTCGATCGAGTCGGCGTAGACGTTCGGCGTCGCCATCTCCACGGTCGCGGGGAGGTTGATGATGACCTTGCGGTCCGGCGTGGGTTCGAAGATCTCGATGACCTGGTTGCAGACGTCGACCGCGAACTCCAGCTCGGTGCCGGTGTAGCTCTCCGGGGAGTACTCGTAGTACACCTGCGTGTCCGGGATCGTCTTCTCGAACCGACGGCACAGCCGAGCGCCCTCGAGCGCGATGTCGATGATGCCCTGCTTGTCGGTGCGGAACACGACCTCGCGCTGCAGCACGCTCGTGGAGTTGTACAGGTGCACGATGGCCTGCTTGGCACCGGCGATGGCCTCGTAGGTGCGCGCGATCAGATGCTCGCGTGCCTGCGTCAGTACCTGGATCGTGACGTCATCCGGGATGAGGTTCTCCTCGATCAGCTGACGCACGAAGTCGAAGTCGGTCTGACTCGCAGAGGGGAAGCCGACCTCGATCTCCTTGTACCCCATGCTGACGAGCAGCTCGAACATGACGCGCTTGCGCTCGGGCGACATGGGGTCGATGAGGGCCTGGTTGCCGTCGCGGAGGTCGACGGCGCACCAGCGGGGCGCCTCGGTGATGCGGGCATCGGGCCATGTGCGGTCAGGCAGGTGGACGTTGATCTGCTCGTGGAACGGCCGGTACTTGTGGATCGGCATCGCGGACGGGCGCTGGGTGTTCTGCATGATGGGGCTTCTTCTCTTCGTCAAGATGTACGGGCCAACACAAGCGCCGCGACGAGGAAGGCCCTAGCTTTAGGACTCGTCGCGGCAGCTAAGAAGAAGCAGACCGCCGAAAGGCATGTGGTCATGCTAGCAGGGAAGCCGCGGGCGTTTCGACGTCTGAGACGGTGCGTGCCCGCGCGACACTGGTCGGTATGAGCATCCTCCGCGACCGCCCTGTCACCGCCGTCGGCGTCGCGACGGCAGTGCTGTTGCTGCTGGCCGGCTGTGCCACCGCGCCGGGAGCGTCCGCTCCGCCGACAAGCACGACCGTTCCCTCGGACATGCTCCTGGAGGAGTCGGAACCCGCACCACCCAAGGGGCGCGTCGTCGCCACGGGAACCGTGCTCGACGACTCCGGGGACGTGCGGCTGTGTCTCGGCGCGATCCTCGAGTCGTATCCGCCGCAGTGCGACGGCGTCCCGCTCGACGAGTGGAGCTGGGAGGGTCTGGACGGTCGCGAGTCGTCCGGGGAGACGCGGTGGGGGGCCTACGCGGTGACCGGCACCTGGGACGGCGAGCGATTCACGGTGGCCGGTCCCCCGGCGCTCCTCGCGCTCTACGATCCGATGGCTCCGGAGGATCCGACGGCCGGCATCGACGGTACGAGCTCGGCGGACGAGCTGGATCGGGTGCAGAACGACATCACCGGACGCCTCGGCGCGGACGCGCTCGCCGTGTCGGCGGACCGCGGCTACGTGTGGCTCCAGGTCGTCTGGGACGACGGGACGCTGCAGGACGCGGTGGATGCCGAGTACGGCGAGGACGTGGTCGTCGTCACGTCTGCGCTCCGCGAGATCGACTAGGCGTCGGTGACCAGGGCGAGCTTGCCGCCCGGGTGACCGGTGGCGAGGAGCCGATGGGCCTCGGGCGCCTCGGCGAGCGGGAACGTGCGTGCGAGCGGCACCACCAGGTCACCGTTCTGCGCCAGGGCGATGAGCTCGCTGCGCACCTCGTCGCGGAACCGGGCGCTGTCGGGCATCGACCCCGCGATCGCGAGGAACCCGTCGGCCGACGCTCGCGCGAAGTTCGCGATCGTGACGATCCGGCGGCGATCGGACACCAGGGCGAGGGACACGTCGACGGCCTCGTCCGTGCCCACCGCGTCCAGAGCCGCAGCGATCGGCCCGTCGGCCAGCGCTCGTACCCGATCAGCGAGTCCGGAGCCGTAGGCCACCGGGATCCCACCGAAACGGCGGACCTCACCGAAGCGTTCGGGGCTGGCGGTCCCGATGACCCGGACATCCCGGAGCCGCGCCTGCTGCAGCACGCTGACACCCACCGCGCCGGACGCCCCATGCAGCAGGACCGTCTCCCCCGGCGTCGCCCCGGTGACGGCGAGCATCTCCGCGGCCGTCGTGCCGACGAGCAGGAGGTTGGCCGCTTCCGGGTGGGTGAGCGTGGACGGCTTCGCGAACACCTTCGCCGCGGGCACCGTGACCTCGGTCGCGTAACCGCCCCGCACGCGGAACGCCACGACCTCATCGCCGACCTCGGCCTCACCGGAACCGATGCGGGTCGCGGGGCCGATCGCCGCGAGCTCACCGGAGACCTCGTATCCGATGGGCACCGGGAACTTGATCCCCGGCCGGGCGGCGGCGACATGCTTCGCGTCGGCCGGATTCACCCCCGCGGCCCGGACCCGGATCGTGACCTCGCCCTCGCGCGGCGCCGCGGGCTCATACTCCTCGAACTCCCACGAATCGGGAGATCCCGCCACCCGCGCCACCCAGTGTCTCGCCATGGTCAGCCGTCCTGCCGTCAGAGGAAGCAGCGGATGTTGGTCGCGGAGCCGGAGATGTTGCTCCACGCATTGGCGGAGACCGTCGCCAGGACCGTGCTCCCGTTCCGGACCTGCATGTAACCGGAGGTGCGGGCGTTCGCCGCCGACTTCGTCGCGAAGGAGGACGGGATCGCGATGGTCGTACAGCTTCCCCAGCTCAGCATGGCGCCGACGCGATTGAGCTCCCGGTACGCGCAGATGCGACCGGTCGCACAGTTCCCGACCGCTCGCGCCATCGTGCGGACGGTCGCCATGTTCGAGGTGTACTCCATGTCGAGCTTCGGCCATACGGCGCTGCCGGCGTCGATCACCACGCCACCGGGCACCTCGTCGAGGATGCGCACCATCAGCGGGTCGAGCGGCGGCTCCTCAGCAGTGGCCGCGACGACAGGGCCGCCCGCTCCGGTCAGGACCAGGGCCAGTCCGAGCACGACGGCGATGCGCAGTCGTGTCATCGCAGCATCTCCTCGTCGATGTCCCACATCCGGTAGTCGACGATCGCCCCCGCGGGGAACACCCCATCGTCCTTGAGCACAGTCCGTTCGAGACCCACGATGCGGCCGGTGTCGAGCGATACGAGCACGTCGTCACGGACGACGCCGTCGGCGGAGACGACCCGGATCCCGGAGACCGGGCGGCCGAGCCGATCGTTCGTCGTCCCCAGAGCCTCCGCGCCCCCGGACTCCTCGATCAGGGTCAGCAGCTCGGCGTGCTGCGCGTTCGTGAGCGTCCACTGCCCGAAGACGGAGGTGATCGCCGTCACCACCTCGAACGCGGTGGGCTGCTCGGGCATGTCGAAGGCGACCAGCAGTGCCCGGACGTCCTCGGCGGAATCGCCCGGGACATCGACGACGGGAGTGACGAACTCACCCGGAGCGAGGACGACACGGGATGCCACCTCGCCCGTGCTCTTCACCTCGGCCTGTCCGTTCGCCACCGCATCCGTCGGCGCGTACGGCTCACCGTTGATGGCGACGGCCACTCCCGAGAGATCCTCCTCCCAGGTGAAGGTCGCGAACTGCGGCACGACCTCGGCCCGTTCGGTGTCGACCTCGACGTTGTACGACCAGAAGGCCGTCCGTGTCGAGCGCTCCGGTTCCGTGGGTGGACTGAAGACCTCGAGATCCGCCTCCGCCGCGGCCACCGTGTCGCCCAGGGAACCGGCATCCTCGAACACGAGCGGAGACGGCGCTCCCGCCACGGCGGCTCCCTGCGGGAGGAGGACGCCGATCGCCACAGCGGCGGACGCGGCGACAGCCGTCAGCCCTGCCGCCCAGCCGATCGTCCTGGCTCGCCGTCGTCGCGGGGCACGCGCGGACCGGATGATGCGGTCGCGCGCGGCGATCGCGCGCGCATCCGGCTCGGCATCGCGCGGCGTGCGCGCGGGATCGGCCTCGACGAGCACGCGCTCGAGCAGGGCATTGTCAGACATCACGCGCTCCCCGTCCCCTCCAGTCCCAGCGTCTCTCGCAGCCGATCTTCGGCACGAGCCAACGTCTTCCGTACCCGGGACTCAGAAGTGCGCAGCAGCTCCGCGATCTCCCCCACCGCGAGTCCATCCCAGTACGTGAGCATGATGATACGCCGTTGCCCCGGAGTGAGGACACCCAAAGCTCTGAGCACTTCGCTGCGCCCGAACCTGCCGAGGGCCTCGGGGTCGCCGGAGAGTCCCGCGTGCACGGCGTCGATCGCGCCGTGCACAGTGGACGAACGCCGAGCCCGCGCGCGGAGCTGGCGGTCGGTCTGACGGAGCAGCCAGACCTTCCCCGGCGGCCGCGAGGGCCGCAGTCGCGACCACGCCACGAGGAACACCTCCGACACGATCTCGCTGACCTCGTCGTCATCCGGGACGACGCCCTCGATGTGGTGGCGCACCGTCGCCCAGTGCTCATCGAACACTCGTGTGAAGACCTCGTTCCGCAGCGAGCTCGGGTCTTCGCCGCGGCCGATCATGTCGGTGGGGTCGGCGGTCGGCCCGCCGCCTCCGACGTCCTGCTGCCCGGCATGTCAGAACCCGAGCCGCCCGAGCTGCTTCGGATCGCGCTGCCACTCCTTCGCGACCTTGACGTGGAGCCCGAGGAACACGCGGGTCCCGAGAAGCTCCTCGATGCCGGCGCGGGCGCGCGCTCCCACGTCGCGGAGACGCTTGCCCTTGTGGCCGATGATGATCGCCTTCTGGCTGTCCCGCTCGACGACGATGGAGGCATGCACGTCGGTGAGGTCGCTGTCCTCCCGCGGGGAGATGTCATCGACGACGACGGCGATCGAGTGCGGGAGCTCGTCGCGCACGCCGTCGAGCGCGGCCTCGCGGATGATCTCCGCGATCCGGTCTTCCACGGACTCGTCGGTGGTGACGCCCTCGGGGTAGAGTGCGGGCCCCTCCGGCATGAGCTGCAGGATCTCGTCCGCCAGCACCTCGAGCTGATCCCGCGTCAGCGCCGACAGCGGGATCACCGCGGCCCAGTCCTCCCGGAGGGAGTCGACCTCCATCAGCCGCTCGGTGATCTCGTCGCGACCCGCGGCGTCGGTCTTGGTGACGATCGCGATCTTCTGCGCACGCGGGTAACCGTCCAGCGAGGCGGCGATGCGGCGGTCGCCGGGACCGACCTTCTCGGTCGCGGGCACGCAGAAGCCGATCACGTCGACGTCGCCCAGGACCTGCTCCACGAGATCGTTCAGCCGCTCGCCGAGGAGTGTGCGCGGCTTGTGGATGCCGGGAGTGTCGACGATGACGAGCTGCCCGTCCGGCCGGTTGAGGATGCCGCGGATCGCGCGGCGCGTGGTCTGCGGCTTCTCGCTGGTGATGGCGATCTTCTCGCCGACCAGGGCGTTGGTGAGCGTGGACTTGCCCACGTTCGGCCGCCCGACGAAAGTCACGAACCCGCTCCGGGTGTCTTCAGTCATCGCGCCGCTCTCCTTCATCCTGCACTTCTTCGGGCTCTGCCGCCCGTTCCACGAACACCGTCGCGATCCCGCGCCCCCGCCCGCGGGACGCGCCCCCGGTGAGCACGAGCCCGTGGACGGTCGCCGTCGCACCGGGCTGCGGCACCTGGCCGAGCGTCTTGCCGAGCAGGCCGCCGATGGAGTCGACGTCCTCGTCCTCGAGCTCCAGACCGAACAGATCGCCCACGTCCTCCAGCGAGAGCCGGGAGCTCACCCGATAGCGGCCGTCGCCCAGGTCGACGAACTCGGCGGACACCTGATCGTACTCGTCCGAGATCTCCCCCACGAGCTCCTCGATGAGGTCCTCCAGCGTCACCAGGCCGGAGATCCCGCCATGCTCGTCGATCACGAGACAGACGTGCACGGCGTCGCGCTTCATCTGCTGCAGCAGCGTCTCCGCGCGCATCGACTCGGGGACGAACGTGGCCGGCCGAGCGATCGGACGGATGGACGCTGCGCGCCAGGCGCTGTCGTCCCGGTACGCGAACTGCACGAGGTCCTTGAGATACAGCACCCCGACGACGTCGTCGGCCTCATCGTCGACGACGGGCATGCGGGACACCCCGCGATGAAGGAAGAGCGACATGGCCTCGTCGGTCGTCGCCTCCGCGCCCACGGTGACCATCTCGGTGCGCGGCACCATCACCGCCCGGACGAACTGGTCGGTGAAGTCGAACACCGAGTGGATGAGATCGCGGTCGTCCTCCTCGATGAGGTCGTTGGACGCGGCCTCATCGACCATGCTGAGCAGCTGGTCCTCGCTGGAGAACGAACTGCGTCCGGTCCCCGGGGTGACACGGTTGCCCAGGACGACGAGCCCCTGGGCGATGGGACCCAGGATGATCCGGAGTCCGCGCACGATGGCCGCGCTCCCGCGGATCATGCTCTCGGCGTGCTGGTGACCGAACGTCCGCGGACTCGCCCCGACGAGGACGAAGGTGATTCCGGTCATCAGGATGGCGGCGGCGAGCATCGCCCACCAGATGTTCTCGAAGACGATCGTGAACGCCACGGTGACGAGCACGGCGGCCGTCACCTCCGCGAGAACACGGATGAAGGCGACGGCGTTGACGTGCGCGTCGAGGTCGGCGGCGATCCGCCCGAGGGCCTTCGCTCGGCGCCCCTCGGTCGCCATGTCCTCGAGTCCGGCGCGCGAGGTCACGCCGTATGCCGCGTCGATCGCGGCCATGAGGCCGCCGAACGCCACCAGCAGCACCGCGGCGACGAGCAGCAGCAGCTCCGTCATCGCCGGCGGCGCTCGGACGCGGCGAAGCCCTGGATGAGCTGCTTCTGCAGCCCGAACATCTCCCGCTCCTCATCCGGCTCGGCGTGGTCGAACCCGAGCAGGTGCAGCAGCCCGTGCGTGGTGAGCAGGATGAGCTCGTCCATGAGGGTGTGGCCGGCGGCCTGCGCCTGCGTCTCCGCGACCTGCGGGCAGAGGACGATGTCGCCGAGCAGCCCGGGAGGCGTGGGACGGTCCTCGGTGCCGGGCCGGAGCTCGTCCATCGGGAAGCTCAGGACGTCGGTCGGCCCCGGCTCGTCCATCCACTGCACGTGCAGCGCCTCCATGGCGCCCTCGTCGACGAGCACGATGGCCACCTCGGCGTCCGGGCTGACGTGGAGCTGCGCGAGGTTGAAGTCCGTCAGCCGCTGCAGCACGGTCTCGTCGACATCGATGGCCGACTCGTTGTTGATCTCGATCATGAGAGCCCTCGTTTCGGCATGCGGTCGCGTGGTCCTGGTCGCTGGGCGCCGCGGCGCTCGGCGCGGTTGGCGAACTCGTGCGCCTGCTCGCGCTCGGCCCGCTGCGCCACGCGCCGCTCGTCGTACTCGCTGTAGGCGTCGACGATGCGCCCCACCAGGGAGTGCCGGACCACGTCGTCACTGGTGAGACGGGAGAAGTGGATGTCGTCGATGCCGTCGAGCACCCGGGTGACCAGGCGGAGGCCGGAAGCGCCCTGCGGGAGGTCGACCTGGGTGATGTCGCCGGTGACGACCATCTTCGTGCCGAACCCGAGACGGGTGAGGAACATCTTCATCTGCTCGGGCGTGGTGTTCTGCGCCTCGTCGAGCACGACGAAGGAGTCGTTGAGGGTGCGTCCGCGCATGTACGCGAGGGGCGCGACCTCGATGGTGCCCGTCGCCATCAGGCGCGGCACGATCTCCGGATCCATCATCTCGTTGAGCGCGTCGTAGAGCGGCCGCAGGTACGGATCGATCTTGTCGGTGAGCGTGCCGGGAAGGAACCCGAGGCGCTCCCCCGCCTCGACCGCCGGACGGGTGAGGATGATGCGGGTGACCTCCTTGCGCTGCAGCGCCTGGACGGCCTTGGCCATCGCCAGGTAGGTCTTGCCCGTTCCGGCAGGACCGATGCCGAACACGATCGTGTTCTCCTCGATCGCGTCGACGTACTCCTTCTGACCGAGGGTCTTCGGCCGGATCACCTTGCCGCGCGTGGAGAGGATCGCCTCGCCCAGCACCTCGCTGGGCCGCGGGCCGCCGTCCTGACGCAGCATCCGCGCCGAGCTGGACACGTCGCTCGGGGCGAGATCGTGCCCCGCCTTGGTCATCGTGAGGAGCTCGTCGACGAGGGTCTTGGCCTTGGCGACGGCCTCGCGCGCGCCCGTGAGGGTGATCTCGTTGCCGCGGACGAGCACCTGCACGTCGCGGTGCTCGCGCTCGAGCATCCGCAGCAGCCGGTCCTGCGGACCGAGCAGCTGCACCATCGCGACGCCGTCGGCATAGAGCCGTTCGGTGACGTTTTCCTGATCGTCAGAAGCCAACGAGCTTGTTCTCCTCGAGGTTGCCGAGCACATGGGCGTGCACGTGGAAGACGGACTGCGCGACACTCGCGCCGTTGTTGAAGATGAGGCGGTACTCGCCGTTGGCGTGTTCCTCCGCGATGCGCTTGGCGGCGGCGACCATCTCGGCCAGCAGCGCGGGATCCCCGGCCGCGAGCTCGGTCACGTCGCGGTACTCCTCGGTCTTGGGGATGACGAGCACATGGAGCGGCGCCTGCGGATCGATGTCGCGGATCGCGAAGACGCGGCCCGTGTCGAGCAGGATCTCCCCGGGGATGTCCCCGGTGAGGATGCGCGTGAAGATCGAGGGTTCGCTCATGCTCTCAGCTTACTGGGGGGACGCGCGGCGCGGCCGGTCACCAGCGCCCGAGGGCCGCGGACAGCACGGCGATGGCCGCGGGGCCCGCCGTGGACGTGCGCAGCACGGTGTCGCCGAGCAGCACGCGTTCCGCGCCCGCGGCCGTGAGCTTCTCGAGCTCCTCCGGAGCGATCCCGCCCTCCGGACCCACCACGAGCACGAGGTCACGGTCATCCGGCACCAGCGCGGAGAGCCGCGCGGGCGCGGTCGGGTCGAGCAGGAGCACGCGCTGCGTCGCCGCGCGGGTCGCGAGCTGTGCGGTCGTCTCCGGGGCGGCCACCTCGGGTACCCAGGCACGGTGCGCCTGCTTCGCGGCCTCACGGACGATCGTCGCCCAGCGCTCGCGCCCCTTCACCGCCTTCGGTCCCTCCCAGCGCGACACGCTGCGACCCGCCTGCCACGGCACGACCTCGTCGACACCCAGTTCGCACGCGGCCTGCACGGCGAGCTCGTCGCGGTCGCCCTTCGCGAGCGCCTGCACGAGCACGAGGCGCGGACTCGCCGGCTCGTGCTCGACGCGCTCGGTGATCCGGACGTCGACGCGCGACGGCGACACCTCTTCGGCGACGCCGGTCAGCCAGACGCCCCGGCCGTCGCCGACCGTGACGGCCTCGCCGACGCGAAGCCGCCTGACGACGGCCGCATGCTTCGCCTCGGCACCGGTCAGCGAGACGAGGCCGCCCGCCGCAGCGTCACCCGCGGATTCGACGAGGAAGTGCAGGGCCACGATCAGTGGGTGCGGAAGCGGTCGCGCAGCTTGGAGAACAGACCCTGCTGGAACTGCGCGAGCTGCGGGCCCGGCGCCTTGTTCTTCTTGGCGAAGTCCTCGATGAGCTTGCGCTGTGCGGAGTCGAGCTTGGTGGGGGTGACCACCTGCACGCCGACGCGGAGGTCGCCGCGCTGGGTGCCGCGCAGCGGCGTGATGCCTCGCCCCTTGATGGTCAGCACGTCACCGGACTGCACACCGGCGCGGATCTCCAGGTCGACCTCCCCGTCGAGACCCTCGATCGAGGTCTCGGTGCCGAGGATGGCATCGGTCATGGACACCTCGAGCGTGGCGAGCAGGTCGTCGCCGTCACGGCTGAACGCGGGGTGCGGGTTGACCGTGACCTCCACGTAGAGGTCGCCGTTCGGGCCGCCCGCGCGGCCGACCTCGCCCGAGCCGGGGAGCTGCAGCCGCAGTCCGGTCTCGACGCCCGCCGGGATGTCGAGGGACACCGTGCGGCGCGAGCGGACGCGCCCCTGCCCGCCACAGGTTCCGCAGGGGTACGGGATGGTCGTGCCGTAGCCCTCGCAGGTGCCGCACGGCTGGGAGGTGACGACGTTGCCGAGAAGGCTCCGCACCTGACGCTGCACATGCCCCGTGCCGCCGCAGATGTCGCAGGTGACCGGCGACGTGCCTTCCTGGCAGCACGAGCCCTGACAGGTCTCGCAGAGCACGGCCGTGTCGACCTCGATGTCGCGATGTGCGCCGAAGACGACGTCGCCGAGGTCGAGGGTGACCCGGACGAGCGCGTCCTGACCGCGCTCTCGCCGCGATCGCGGACGGGCGCCGCGTCCGCCGCCCTGTGACGCACCGAAGAACGTCTCGAAGATGTCGCCGAAGCCGCCGAAGCCGCCGAAGTTGTTCGCGCCGTCACCGCCGCCCATGTCGTAGCGTCGGCGTGACTCCTCGTCGCTGAGCACGTCGTAGGCGTGCGTGACGAGCTTGAACTTCTCCGCGGCTTCCTCGCCCGGATTCACGTCCGGGTGGAGCTGCCGTGCCAGGCGCCGATACGCCTTCTTGATCTCATCGGTGGAAGCGTCCCGGGACACCCCGAGAACCTCGTAGTGGTCCGCCACAATCGCCCTTCTGCGTGTGTTTCCGTGGGGGCCGCCTCAGCGGCCGGCCTCGTCGTCGTCGAGCATCCGCGACAGGTAGCGGGCGACCGCCCGTGCCGCCGCGAGGTTGCTCGGATAGTCCATCCGGGTGGGCCCCATGACACCGACCCGCGCGGTCCCCGAGGGCGCCGCGTAGTTGCTGGCGACGATCGACGCCTCGCCTAGCCCGAAGGAGGCGTTCTCGGTGCCGATGCTCGCCGCGAGGCCGTGCTCGTCGGGCACCATCTCGCTCATCAGCCGCAGCAGCGTGACCTGCTCCTCGATGGCCTCGAGGAGGGGGTGGATGCTGCCGCGGAAGTCCTGTTCCCGCCGCGCCAGGGTCGCGGCTCCGGCCATCACGAGCCGCTCCTGCCGGAAGCCGCCGAGTTCGTCGATGACGACGCCGGCGACCGCGCGGAGCACACGATCATGGGGCGTCTCCTCCGTGGCGAGGAGCGCCTGAAGTCGGTCGGAAGCCGACGCGATCGCCTGCCCGGTGATGAGGGCGGACAGTCGCGCGCGAAGCACCGCGAGGTCCGCTTCGTCGATCGTGTCCGGCAGTGCGGTGATCCGCTGGGACACCCCGCCCGCGTCCGTCACGAGGACGATGAGGAGCCGGTTGGGGGCCAGCGTGACGAGCTCCACGTGGGTCACGTGCGCTCTCGCGAACGACGGATACTGCGCCAACGCGACCTGTCCGGTGAGTTGTGTGAGCACGCGCACCGTCCGGACCATCAGATCGTCGAGGTCGGCCGGGTCGGCGAGGAACGACTCGATGGCGGAACGCTGCGCGGTGGAGAGCGGGCGGAGCTGGGCGAGGTGGTTGACGAACACCCGGTAGCCCTTGTCCGTCGGCACGCGTCCGGATGACGTGTGCGGAGCCGTGATCAGCTCCTCGTCCTCCAGCTGCGCCATGTCGTTGCGGATGGTCGCCGCCGAGACGCCGAACGAGTGCCGGTCGACGATGGAACGGCTGCCCACGGGCTCGTGCGTCTCGACGTAGTCCTGCACGATCGCGCGGAGGACCTGCAGCCCTCGCTCTGTGACCATGGCTTCCCCTTCCCGCCGACCGGATGCTGGCACTCTGCTGCCCTGAGTGCCAATCCTACCTCCTGCGACCGGGAGATCTCCGAAGGCGGGGCAGCGCCTGTGGAGCCGCTCAATCCGTCAGTTCGCGCACGACGGCGTCGGCGAGGAGGCGGCCCCGGAGCGTGAGCTGCACGCGCCCGCGGATCGCCGCCGCCGCGTCGATGAGCCCGTCGGCGATGAGGCCGGCGATGCGGTCCCTGTTCTGCTCCGGGACGTCGGTCACTGCGATCCCCTCACGGATGCGGCTGAGGAGGAGGATGCGCTCCAGGGTCCGCGCCTCCGGGTCCGGACGTTCGCGCCCTGCCGCCGGCGAGGACGAGGCGGCCAGCCGCTGCGCGTAGGCGGCGGGATGCTTGACGTTCCACCATCGGAGGCCGGCGACGTGGCTGTGGGCGCCGGGGCCGAAGCCCCACCAGTCGCTCCCCCGCCAGTACGCGAGGTTGTGGCGCGACCGCTGCCCCTCGCTGCGAGCCCAGTTGCTGACCTCGTACCACTCGAACCCGGCGGCGGCGAGGCGCTCGTCCGCCAGCTCGTACATGTCCGCCTGCAGGTCGTCGTCCGGAGTCGGCACCTCACCGCGACGGATCTGTCGCGCGAGCTTCGTGCCGTCCTCGATGATGAGGGCATACGCGGAGACGTGGTCGGACTCCAGGGCGAGGGCGGCGTCGAGCGAGGCCTCCCAGTCGGCGAGACTCTCCCCCGGTGCACCGTAGATGAGGTCGACGCTGACCGCGAGTCCTGCCTCCTTCGCCGCGGCGACGGCGGTACGCACGTTCTCGGGCCGGTGCGTCCGGTCGAGCGCGGCGAGGACGTGCGGAACGGCGGACTGCATGCCGATGGACAGCCTCGTGACCCCCGCCCCGGCGAGGATTCGTGCGACCTCCGGGGTCACGGTGTCGGGATTGGCCTCGACCGTGACCTCGGCGCCCGGTGCGAGTCCGAACGCCGCGGTGGCCGCTCCCAGCATGCGGGCGAGGTCTCCCGCGGGAAGCAGCGTGGGCGTGCCGCCGCCGAAGAAGACGGTGTCCATCGGGCGCAGCGCTCCGGCCTCATCCAGGACGGTACGCGCGAGGGCGATCTCGCCGATGAGGGTGGACGCGTAGTCCTCCTGCTTCGCCCCGCGGAGCTCACCGGACGTGTACGTGTTGAAGTCGCAGTAGCCGCAGCGCACCCGGCAGAACGGGATGTGCAGGTAGGCGGAGAACGGCGTCTCGGCGGAGATCGGAAGGTCTGCGGGGAGCCGCCCGTCCGCGGGCGCCGGATCCCCGAGCGGAAGTGGTCCCGCCATCACACCGGGGTCGCGTAGAGCGGGGAGATCGCGCGGAGGTAGCGCGCGAAGAGCTCGCGACGGCGGCGCTTCATCAGTGCGGGAACGAGACGGTAGAGCAGCGTGTTCGGGGCGTCGAAGGCGCGGACCGTGAACCAGACCTCGTCGTTGTCCTCTCGCCAGTCCACGTCGAACGACTCCTCGCCGCTCACGACGGAGCCCCCGACCGTGCCCAGCACGAAGCCGATCCGCCGGGTCTCCTCGGTGACGGAGATCACGCGCAGCTCCGAGTCAGCGCGCATCCCACCCACTCGGCCGCTCAGGCGCAGCGTCATGCCCGCGCCCACGAAGGGCACCCCCTCCGCGTCATACCGCGGCTCCACGTCGCGCTTGCTCGGTGCGATGGGGTTGCCCTCGGCATCGAAGCTCACGCCGGCGTACGCGGGGCCGGGAGCAGGGCGGACGTCTTCCACCGACAGCCCGGCCGCACGCTGCGCCGTCCAGGACAGCAGGGCTTCGCCGGCCGTCTGGAATCGCTCCTCGCCGCTCCCGATCCGCCAGGATTCCTCCGCCGGGATGCTGCGCTCCGGCGGGTACTGCATCAGATCGGGGGCGTGGGTCGCACCCACGGCCGCATAGTCCACCGTGTCGTCTCGGAAAGTCCCGCGCCGCATGAGTTCCAGCCTACTTCGGGTTCCCTGAGCGAACACCCCCCGCGCCGCACGCCGTCACATCCCCCGGCGTCGACCGGGTCCCTGAGCCTGTCGAAGGGTGGGTCCCTGAGCCTGTCGAAGGGTGGATCCCTGAGCCTGTCGAAGAGTGGATCCCTGAGCCTGTCGAAGGGTGGGTCCCTGAGCTTGTCGAAGGGTGGGTCCCTGAGCCTGTCGAAGAGTGGGTCCCTGAGCCTGTCGAAGAGTGGGTCCCTGAGCCTGTCGAAGGGTGGGTCCCTGAGCTTGTCGAAGGGTGGGTCCCTGAGCTTGTCGAAGGGTGGGTCCCTGAGCTTGTCGAAGGAATCGCCCATGCCCCGGGAAACCCGCACACACCTCCACCATGATGGCCGGATGCCATGGACCTACATCCTCGAATGCCGTGACGGCAGCTTCTACACGGGCAGCACGAACGGCGACCTCGAAGCCCGCATCTGGGAGCACAACTACGACGACGCGTTCGCCGCCATCCATACGCGCCACCGGAGACCGGTCTCGCTGGTCTACGCGGAGCACTTCGACACCGTCGACGCGGCCTTCTTCCGGGAGAAGCAGATCCAGGGATGGAGTCGTCGGAAGAAGATGGCGTTGATCGAGAATCGGTGGGAGGACCTTCCGTCGTTGTCGAGGTCGTACAGTGCGCTTCGACAAGCTCAGCGACCCAGCGCGGACGGACCCTGAGAACCGCGCGTTTCGACACGCTCAGCGACCCAGCGCGGACGGACCCTGAGAACCGCGCGTTTCGACACGCTCAGCGACCCAGCGCGGACGGACCCGCTTCGACAAGCTCAGCGACCCAGCGTGGACCGACAGGCTCAGCGGGAGCGGGCTACTTCTTGTCCTTGGTCTCGACGTCGCCGGAGAGCGCGGCGATGAACGCCTCCTGCGGAACCTCGACGCGGCCCACCATCTTCATGCGCTTCTTGCCCTCCTTCTGCTTCTCGAGGAGCTTGCGCTTACGGGTGATGTCACCGCCGTAGCACTTGGCGAGCACGTCCTTACGGATCGCGCGGATCGTCTCGCGGGCGATGATGCGGGCACCGATCGCGGCCTGGATCGGCACCTCGAACTGCTGGCGAGGGATGAGCTTGCGCAGCCGCTCCGCCATCATCGTGCCGTAGGCGTAGGCCTTGTCCCGGTGCACGATCGAGCTGAACGCGTCGACCTTCTCGCCCTGCAGGAGGATGTCGACCTTGACCAGGTCGGCCTCCTGCTGCCCCGACGGCTCGTAGTCCAGGGACGCGTAGCCCTGCGTCTTTGACTTGAGCTGGTCGAAGAAGTCGAACACGATCTCGCCGAGCGGCATGTTGTAGCGCAGCTCGACGCGCTCTTCGGAGAAGTACTCCATGCCCAGCAGCGTGCCGCGCCGCGACTGGCTCAGCTCCATGACGGTGCCGACGTAGTCCTTGGGCAGCAGGATCGCCGCCTTCACCATCGGCTCCGACACCGAGCCGATACGGCCGTCGGGGTACTCGCTCGGGTTCGTCACGGTCACCGTCTCGCCGGTGTCGCTCGTCACGACCTCGTAGATCACGCTCGGGGCGGTGGTGATGAGGTCGAGGCCGAACTCCCGCGAAAGACGCTCGGTCACGATCTCCAGGTGCAGCAGGCCGAGGAACCCGCAGCGGAACCCGAAGCCGAGCGCCACGGAGGTCTCCGGCTCGTACTGCAGCGAGGCGTCGGAGAGCTTGAGCTTGTCCAGCGCCTCGCGCAGTTCGGCGTAGTCGCTGCCGTCGATCGGGTAGATGCCCGAGAAGACCATCGGCTTGGGGTCCGTGTAGCCGGGAAGCGCCTCCGCCGCGGGCTTGCGGGCGTTCGTGATCGTGTCGCCGACCTTCGACTGCCGCACATCCTTCACGCCGGTGATGAGGTAGCCCACCTCGCCGACGCCGAGCCCCTTGGTCGGAGTGGGCTCCGGGCTCGACACGCCGACCTCGAGGGCCTCGTGGTTCGCGCCGGTGGACATCATCTGGATCCGCTCGCGGGGCGAGAGGCTGCCGTCGACCATCCGCACGTAGGTGACCACGCCGCGGTAGGCGTCGTACACGGAGTCGAAGATCATGGCCCGCGCGGGTGCGTCCGCGTCGCCCACGGGTGCCGGGATCTCCTCGACGATCCGGTCGAGGAGATCCTCGACGCCCATGCCGGTCTTCCCCGAGACACGCAGCACGTCCTCCGGCTTGCCCCCGATGAGAGAGGCCAGCTCCTTCGCGTACTTCTCGGGGTCGGCGGCGGGCAGGTCGATCTTGTTGAGGACGGGGATGATGTGGAGGTCGTTCTCCAGCGCGAGGTAGAGGTTGGCCAGCGTCTGGGCCTCGATGCCCTGCGCCGCGTCGACGAGCAGAATGGCACCCTCGCACGCGGCCAGCGACCGGGAGACCTCGTACGTGAAGTCGACGTGACCGGGGGTGTCGATCATGTTGAGCGCGAACACCTCGTCCGGGCCCTGCGCCTGCCCCAGAGCCCACGGCATCCGCACCGCCTGGCTCTTGATCGTGATGCCGCGCTCCCGCTCGATGTCCATCCGGTCGAGGTACTGGGCGCGCATGTCCCGCTCCGCGACCACGCCGGTGATCTGGAGCATGCGGTCGGCCAGGGTCGACTTGCCGTGGTCGATGTGGGCGATGATGCAGAAGTTACGGATCTGCGCAGCCGGCGTCGCGGCAGGCTGAAGCGGGGTGAGAGCGCGTGGGGACATGTCCCGTCGATTCTACGGTGAGGGTCCTCATAATCCCCATTCGTGCGTATCGGTGATAGTCTCCCGAAGTTGCCCGGGATCAATCCGTGACACCGGATCCCGTAAGCGATACGACTCCGTCACAGACTCCGTGAGGGCTGTCGCGTCGCGCGGAACGGCGGATGAAACCCGATCATCCGCCCGGCTCAGCGTTGCGTCGGCAGACCCCGAGCGCGTCTGGAGAAGAGAAAGACAAATCCCCCTTGATCAAGTACCTCGCGCGCCGTGCCCTCGGCTGGCTGCTCATGATCGTGGTCGCGACGAACCTCACCTACTTCCTCGCGTGGGGCTTCCTCGATCCGCGCAGCAACTACGTGGGTCGTCGCCCTCCGCTCAGTCCTGAGCAGATCGACAACGTCCTCATCCCCCGCAACCTGAGCGACACAGTCCCACTGATCGAACGGTGGTGGAACTGGTTCTCGGGGATTCTGCTGCGATGGGACTGGGGCGTCAGCCCGACGGGGCAGTCGGTGAACGAGCAGGTCGCCTATCGCATGTGGGTCAGCGCCGAGCTCGTCCTCGGCGCCACGATCATCGCCGCCGTGCTCGGCGTCTGGCTGGGCGTGTACACCGCCTCTCGTCAGTACAAGCTCGCCGACCGCATCGGCCAGGCGACCTCGATCATCACGATGAACATCAACATCATCGTGGCGGGTCTCGCCGTGGTACTCCTCGCCATCGCCCTCAACGAGGCGACCGGCGTGCGCATCTTCTACGTCACCGGCTCCTCCAGTCCCGGGGTCACCGGCTTCTTCCCCACGATCGTCGATGCGCTCCAGCACGTCACCCTGCCGACCATCGCTCTGGTGCTGGTCGGTTACGCCCAGTATCACTTCCTTCAGCGCTCCCTGCTGCTCGACAACATCAACGCCGATTACGTCCGCACGGCTCGCGCCAAGGGGCTCACGAAGGCCCAGGCGATCCGGAAGCACGCGCTCCGCACGTCCCTCATCCCGGTCGCCACCCAGGTCGCCTTCACGATCCCGACGATCTTCACCGGCGCGATCCTGACGGAGACGATCTTCGCCTGGCAGGGCATGGGGCGCTACTTCCTCGACACCATCAACCAGAACGACATCAACGGTGTCGTGGCGGTCGCCGCGTTCGGCGCCGTTCTGACCGCGATCGGCGCCGTGCTGGCGGACATCATCGTGGTCATCCTCGACCCGCGAGTGAGGGTGAGCTGAAAATGACCACGGAAATGATCGATCCCCTCGTCGAGCCGCCCGTCGGGCCTCCGCAGCCCGCCGACAAGTCGCTCTCGAAGTGGACGTTGTACACGCGCCGGTTCCTGCGCAACAAGCCCGCTGTCGGCGGCATCATCGTGCTGTTCGTCCTGATCCTCTTCGCGACGCTCGGACCGTTGCTGTCGCGCTACGCGGTGAATGACATGGACTTCCTGGCATTGAGCTCGCCCCCGTCGGCCGACCACTGGTTCGGGACCAACGGCGCCGGGAACGACACGTACACGCAGACCGCTGTCGGTCTGCAGCGCTCGCTCATGATCGCCATCACCGTCTCGCTCGGCACGACGATCCTCTCGGCACTCGTCGGCACGGCCGCCGCCTACTTCGGCGGCTGGTTCGAGCGCATCGCTCTTCTGGTGATCCACTTCATGATGGTCGTCCCGACCTTCCTCATCCTGTCGGTCGTCTCGAATGACTCCGGCGGCGTCTGGTGGGTCATCGCCCTGGTGATGATCTTCGTCGGATGGTTCTTCCCCGCGCGCATCATCTGGACGATGGCGCTGTCGCTCCGCGAACGCGAGTACGTGCAGGCTGCGCGCTACATGGGGGTCCGTGGCGGACGCATCGTCCTGCGGCATCTGGTCCCCAACATCGGATCACTGCTGGTGATCAACTTCACCCTGGGCATCGTCGCCGCCGTGACCACCGAGACCGGTCTGTCGTTCATCGGCTTCGGCGTCAAGATCCCCGATGTCTCCCTCGGCTCCCTGATCGGCGAGGGCAGCACGACCATCACGAGCTCGCCGTGGCTGTTCTACTTCCCGGCCCTCGTCCTCACTCTGCTCACCGTGTCGATGGCACTCATCGCCGACGGTCTGCGTGATGCCCTCGATCCCACCTCGGCTGCTGGAGGCCGCGCATGAGCCCCATCCTCTCCGTCCGCGACCTCAACGTCAGCTTCGCCTCTGAGGCCGGCCGTGTCCACGCCGTCCGCGGCGTCTCCTTCGACCTCGAGGCCGGGAAGACCCTCGGCATCGTCGGAGAGTCCGGGTCGGGCAAGTCGGTCACCTCCCTGGCGGTGATGGGCCTGCTCGACGAGAACGCCAAGGTGTCGGGCTCGATCATGTTCGACGGCCAGGAGCTGATCGGCAAGACGGACGCGCAGCTCTCCACGATCCGCGGCAACGGCCTGTCGATGATCTTCCAGGACCCGCTGACCTCGCTGACCCCCGTGTACACGATCGGCACGCAGCTGATCGAGGCGTTGACCGTGCACCGCAACATGAGCGGCAAAGAGGCCAACGCCCGGGCCATCGACCTCCTCAAGCTCGTCGGGATCCCGGAGCCGGAGAAGCGCATGAAGGCCTTCCCCCACGAGTTCTCCGGAGGCATGCGCCAGCGCGTCGTCATCGCCATCGCGATGGCGAACGACCCCAAGCTGATCATCGCCGACGAGCCGACCACTGCTCTGGACGTGACGATTCAGGCACAGATCCTGGACCTCATCGAGAAGGCACAGGACGAGACCGGCGCGGCCGTGATGATGATCACGCATGACATGGGTGTCGTGGCCCGCACCGCCGACGACGTCATGGTCATGTACGCGGGCAAGCCCGTCGAGCAGGCCCCGGTCAGGGAGCTGTTCCACAAGACCCGGATGCCCTACTCGATCGGACTCCTCGGCGCCATCCCGCGCGTGGACAAGGCCGAGAAGGAGCCTCTGACCCCGATCAAGGGCAACCCGCCCCTGCTCATCGACCTGCCCGATGCGTGCCCGTTCGCGGACCGCTGCCCCATCGTGATCGACGCCTGCCGCGCGAAGGAGCCGGAGCTTCTCCCCGTTCACACGGGAGGCGTGTCAGAACACCGTGCGGCCTGCATCCGGGCGGACGAGATCGAGGATGGCGGCATGCTCGGCGGGCTACCGGTGTACCCCGTGCGCGAGGTCCCCGAGAGCGACCTCACGCGCCTTCCCCGCGAGGAGCGGCCGATCACGCTCGAGGTGAAGAACCTCACCAAGACGTTCCCCCTTCTGAAGGGGGCGTTCCTCAAGCGCAAGGTCGGTGAGGTCCACGCGATCAAGGGGATCAGCTTCGACGTGCGCGAGGGCGAGACGATGGCCATCGTCGGCGAGTCCGGCTCCGGCAAGACGACGACGCTGCTGCAGATCATGGACATGGTCAAGCAGACCGAGGGCGACATCGTGATCGCCGGCACGAGTGTCAACGACATCCGCAGCCACAAGGTCGAGCGCGCTCTGCGTCGCGACATCCAGATCGTGTTCCAGGACCCGATGGGTGCTCTGGATCCTCGCCTGACCGTCGCCGACATCATCGCAGAGCCGCTTCTCGCGATCGGAACGCCGAGCGCCGAGGTGCACCGTCGTGTCGGTGAGCTGATGGATCTCGTCGGCCTCAATCCGGCGCATCGCGATCGCTTCCCCCAGGCGTTCTCGGGTGGTCAGCGACAGCGCATCGGCATCGCCCGCGCGCTGTCGACGAACCCCAAGATCGTCGTTCTCGACGAGCCGGTCTCCGCGCTCGACGTGTCGATCCAGGCCGGCGTGATCAATCTCCTCGATGAGCTCAAGGTCAAGCTCGGGCTGTCGTACCTCTTCGTGGCGCACGACCTCTCCGTCGTCCGCCACATCGCCGATCGGGTCGCCGTGATGTACCTCGGTGATTTCGTCGAGCACGGCGATGTCGACGAGGTGTTCGACAATCCGCAGCACCCGTACACCAAGGCTCTGCTCTCGGCGATCCCGGTCCCCGACCCGGATATCGAGCGCACGCGGCAGCGCGTCGTGTTCGATCCCGACACGGTCAGCACGAAGCCGGCGACGGTCTGACACGGGCACGGCCGGGGCCGAGAGTGGTCACCGTCCGATAACGGTTAGGCGCCATTCACCGCACGGCGGCGTACCGGTATGAGGCTCGAACTATTCTTCCCTTTATGACACGCCGTAAGGCGAAAGGAGCACCATGAAGCAGTACAAGCTGATGGGAGCGCTGGCATTCACCGGCGTTCTCGCACTCGCGATCAGCGGGTGCGCTGCCGGAAACGGCGGCAGTGGCAACAGCGGCGACAACGGCGAAGCTGCCGAAGTCGAGATGGCGAACTACAACCCGCAGCCCCGCGAGAACCTGAAGGAAGGCGGCGAGGTCAACTTCGCCATCCGCGAGGTCCCCGACCAGCTCAACGCATTCAACAGCGACGGCAGCGCGGACACCGCCCGCATCGCCGCGTGGTACACGCCGCAGCTGATCCTGATGGAGCCGGACGGCACGCAGTACAAGAACGACAACTACCTGTCGGAGTGGAAGAACGAGGTCAAGGACGGCAAGACGGTCCTGACGTTCACGTTCACCGACGAGGCCCACTGGAACGACGGCACCGACATGGACTGGACCGCCATCGATGCCACGTGGAAGGCCAACCGCTCCTACGACGAGGGCTTCAACCCGAACGCGACCGACGGCTACAAGGAGATCGAGTCCGTCGAGCAGGGCGACTCCCCCAAGACGGCCATCGTGACCTTCAAGGGCGAGTTCGCCTGGCCGCAGATGCCGTTCAACGGCGGCGTGATCCACCCGGCCCTCGCCGACCCGGACGTCTTCAACGAGGCGATGATCGACAACCCGCACCCGGAGTGGGGTGCCGGCCCGTACACCGTCGACGAGTTCGACGCGAACAAGGGCTACATCTCCTTCAAGCCGAACCCCGAGTGGTGGGGCGACGCTCCGCTGCTCGACAAGGTCACCATGACGGGCATGGACGGCCAGGCTGGCGTCAACGCCTTCAAGAACGGCGAGGTCGACATGGTGGAGACGGGCTCTCAGGAGCTCATCGACCAGGTCAAGGACGTCGACGGTGCGGTCGTCTACCGCGCACAGCAGACGGCGAACACCATCCTGCAGGTCGACGCGACGAAGCCGCAGTTCGAGGACGTCAAGGTCCGTGAGGCGTTCTTCAAGGCCATCAACATCGACCAGCAGAAGCAGATCGCCTGGAACGGCCTCGGCTACGAGGAGGACCCGGCCGGTTCGCTCACCCTGTTCTCCTTCCAGCCCGGCTACACCGACTCGATGAAGGCCGCCGGCTGGGAGTTCGACGTCGAGGGCGCCAAGAAGCTCCTCGACGAGGCCGGCTGGACCGAAGGCTCGGACGGCATCCGCGAGAAGGACGGCGTCAAGCTCTCCGTCGTCTACCCCATCTGGAACGACACCGCGACCGCCAAGGCGCTCGCGCAGTCGCTGCAGGCGCAGGAGAAGGAGATCGGCATCGACGTCAAGGTCGATGTGCGTCCCGCCAGCCAGTTCTCCGACGACTACACCTCGAAGAACTGGGACGTCTCCGGACTCCGCTTCACCTCGTCCGACCCGTTCGGTGCCGCCTGGTTCTGCCAGCTCTACTGCTCGGACTCCGGTCTGAACCTGTCGGGTGTCGGTGACGCCGAGCTCGACGCGGAGATCAAGGACAAGGTCGAGTCGCAGAGCGACCCCGAGGCGCAGACCAAGGCCGCCATGGAGCTCGAGCCCGAGATCTACAAGCGCTGGGGTCTCATCCCGCTGTACAACGGCCCGCAGATCTACACGGTTCAGGAGGGTCTGGCTAACCTGACCCCGGAGCCTTACGTGGGTCTCGACCTGTTCGGCATCACGCCGGTCGAGAACGTCGGCTGGGAGAAGTAACATCCTCTGACACATCTCGTGTCGAAGCGGGGTCGGTGGTCCATCCACCGGCCCCGCTTCGTGTATCGTCGTCGCGCGAAAGGTATGGTCTCCGTTTCGGCGGGGAGGTCCCGGCTCCGCCGGGGGCTTCCGAAACGAGTGGCCGGAAACGAGATCGGAGGATCGATGAAGAACAAGATTCGCGCGGGAGTGCTCGCCCTCGGCGTTGCGGCCGTCATGGTGTTGGGGTCTGGTGTCTCGGCAGGCGCGGTCGTGAAGCCCATACCGCAGGGCGACGGCGGCGGCGGGAAGATGGGCACCAAGACGTGCTTCATCGGAGGTATGCGCGCGATCTGCCTGAAGTAAAGGCCCTCTCGTGTCGAAGCGGGGTCGGTGGTTCATCCACCGGCCCCGCTTTCCTTATGCTGAAGGCGTGACCGTCCAGACCGTCCTCGTGCACGGCATCCGCACGTCGGCCACCATGTGGCGGTCGCAGATCGAGTACCTGGAGGCACGCGAGCTCCCCGTCACCGCCGTCGACCTCCCCGGCCACGGCAGCCGGATGGACGAGGACTTCACCCTCCACGAGGCGCTGCACACGATCGACGCGGCCGTCCGCGCCGCGGCCGAGAGAGGCCCCGTGCTGCTCGTCGGGCACTCGATGGGCGGGCTGCTCTCCCTGGCATACACCGGTGGCGCGGAGACTCCCCCCGTCGACGGACTCGTCGCCGCGGCGTGCACCTCGCTGCCCCGCGGCGCGGGGCTGCGTGCATACCGACTGTTCGCCAGGGCGGTCGACTCCCTGCCCGACCGTGGCATGTGGCTGACGCAGCGGATGCTCGCTGCGACGATCCCCGAGGAGAATCGCGGTGATTTCGCCGCCGGCGGCTATGCGCTCGACATCCAGGACCAGACGCTCCGCAGCCTCGCCGCTCTGGACGTCGCCGCCGCTGTCCCCCGCATCGACGTACCCCTGTGGTTCGTGAACGGCCAGTACGATCAGCTCCGCTTGAACGAGCCCCTGTTCCGGCGTCTGGCCCCCGAGGCCGAGCTCATCGTCGTGCCGCGGACCACGCACCTTCTCACGGCCATGCGCCCGCGGGTGTTCAATGCCGTCCTCGCGCTCGCGATCGCGACGATCGAGCAGCGCACGGCGTCAGGCTGAGAGCACTCGGGGCCGCGCGGCGGCGGTGAGCGCTCCCCCGACGAGCGACAGGACAGCCGCCGCGAGGAAGACGAGCCAGAACCCGCCGGCCAGCGCGACGAGCCCGGCTCCGAGGACGGGCCCGATGAGTTGGCCGAGGGCGGCGGTCACGTTCACGATGCCGAGATCGCGCGCGTGGTCCTGCTCATCCGGGAGCAGATCGGCCGCGAACGCGAGTCCCACCGTCGAGAAGGCGCCGTAGCCGACGCCCATGAGTGCTGCGGCGATCATCGTCATCTCGAAGGTGGGCAGGGCCACGATCACCACACCCGATGCCGCCTGCACGACCGTGGCCGCCACCGCGAGTCGACGCCGCTCGCCTGTGCGGTCGGAGATGATTCCCGTGATCACCGAGGCGATAACGACGAAGACGGTGTAGACGACGATGAGGAGCAGGAGGTTGTCCTGTGCGGTCGCGCTCTCCTGCCCGAGGCCGTGCAGCAGGAAGAAGAGGAACAAGGCCGTCCCGAGGGCGTTGCCGATGTTGGTGACGAGCCGGCCGGAGAGCATCCAGGCGAAGTCGCGGTCGCGGAGCGACGCCAGGCGGGGACGCCCGATGCGCTGGGGACGGAGCGCTTCGGTGCTCGGCGGGTCCGGCAGCAGCAGCGCCGCGGCGATGCCCACCGCCGCGATGATGCCGGCGAGGAGCAGATACCCGGCGACGATGTCGAGGCCCAGCAGCACCACCAGCCCGACCCCTAGAACGATGCCGACCGCCTGGCTCGAACCGACCGCGGCGGAGGCGGCGCCGCGCTGCGTCGTCGGGAGCTGGTCGGCGATGAGAGCGGTGAACGCGGCGGAGGAGACGGCGACACCGATCGAGACGCCGATCCAGCCGGCGCCGACCGCCCACGGTCCCTCGGCGAATCCGGTGAGCACGAGACACGCGGCGGTGAGCACGACACCGCCGAGAGCCCACGGGCGACGCCGGTGCGCGCCGGCACGGGCGCGGTCCGAGAGCGCTCCGGCGAGCGGCCCGGCGACGACACCGGCGAGGCCACCCACTCCGAGCACGATCCCGGAGGAGACGACGCCACGGATCCAGTCGTCCTCCGGAGTGTCGAGCTGCAGCGGGAGGAGGAGCTGGACCGGGGTGAGCTGGACGGTCCAGATGGCGAGCCAGGCGAGGGTGAACAACGACATCCAGCGCAGGCCCGCCCTGCGGGTGGCGACGCCCGAGGTACCGCTCACGCTCGTGCCGCCTCGGCGTTGCGGGCCGCACGAGCGCCCCCGATGAGCTCGCGATACCAGCCGTAGGAGCCCTTCGGGGTGCGCTCCCCCGTCGAGAAGTCCACGTGAACGAGACCGAACCGTTGCGTGTAGCCGTCCGTCCACTCCCAGTTGTCGAGCAGCGACCAGACCGTGTACTCCTCGACGGGGACGCCGGCGTCGATGGCCTCGCCCACCGCGTCGATGTGCGCGGAGAGGTAGGCGATCCGGTCGATGTCCTCCACAGGACCGGCGACCTCGGGTTCCGGGAAGGAAGCTCCGTTCTCTCCGATGACGATCGGTGGCATGTCCGGGTGGCGGCGGTGCAGGTCGATCAGGAGAGCACGCAGCGCGGACGGCATGATCGGCCACTCGGGACCGAACCCGGTGACGGGGACTCCGGGCGTCGGCACGATCTCGAACGGGATGTCGTTCCCGGAAGCGGCGGCGGTGACGGTCGTCGGGTTGTAGAAGTTCACGCCGTAGAAGTCGATCGATCCCGCGATGCGTGCGAGGTCATCACCGAGGATGGGCAGCGGCGGAAGCCCGAGCGCCTCCAGGTCCGGTGTCGTCCCGGAGAGCAGCGGCTCGCTGAACAGCCGGTTGTGCAGGAGGTCGTAGACCGCGGCTGCGGCATGATCCTCCTCGGTGTCCCGCAGCGGCAGGACCCAGGTGTGGTTGTTGACGAGCCCCACGCTCTCCGCACCCTGGTGTCGCAGCGCGTCAGCGGCTCGGGAATGGGCGAGCAGCTGATGGTGGGCGGTCGGGAGCGCACCGTAGAGGAGCTGCCTGCCGGGTGCGAGCGCGCCGACGGCGTAGCCCTGCAGGGTGGTCATGGCGGGCTCGTTCAGGGTGTACCAGGACGACACCCGGTCTCCGAGGCGGGCGGCGACGAGGGCGGCGTATTCACCGAAGCGTTCGGCGGTGTCACGGGTGAGCCAGCCGCCGTCGGCCTCGACGCGGCTCGGCAGCTCCCAGTGGTAGAGCGTCGGGAACGGTGTGACTCCGGCCTCCAGCAGAGCATCGATGACGCGGGCGTAGTGGTCCAGCGCCGCGACGTTCCCGGGTCCGCGTCCGTCCGGCTGCACGCGCGCCCAGGGAATCGAGAACCGGTACCGATCGAGTCCGAGACCGGCCACCAGGTCGACGTCATCCGCCACACGGCGATAGCTGTCGCACGCCGGCTCCGCCGTCGAGCCGTCGCGGATGCGTCCGGGCTTCGCGATCTCGTCGTCCCAGATCGACCGGCCCGCTCCGTCGGCACGGCGGGAACCCTCGATCTGGATGGATGAGGTGGCGGCGGACCAGCGGAGCCGCGCACGCGCGGTCGGGTCGGTGCTGAGGGGGGTCATCGGGCTCCTTGACGTCGTCGTCGTTGAGGATGATTCTGCACCCGGTCCCACCCTCCGCGCGACGGCGTCTCGTCCGGTCGGTGTCGTTTCGCACGATCCCATCCGGTGCTGGTAGACTCGACTCTTGGCTTGCGTGTGGGTTCTTCCCTCACGACCGCCGTGCAGCAGCCCTCTTCTGCTGCCGGCACTCCGAATAACTCCTGTACAGAAAGCGTCCACACGTGGCAAACATCAAGTCGCAGATCAAGCGCAACAAGACCAACGAGAAGGCTCACGCGCGCAACAAGGCCGTGAAGAGCGAGCTGAAGACTCTCGTCCGCCAGACCCGCGCGGCCGTCGCCGCCGGCGACAAGGCCGCAGCAGAGAAGAGCCTGAAGAAGGCCTCGGTCAAGCTCGACAAGGCCGTCAGCAAGGGTGTGCTGCACAAGAACCAGGCATCGAACCGCAAGTCGGCGATCGCCAAGCAGGTCGCAGCTCTCTGAGCTTCCGACTTCCGGAAAGCCCGTCTCCTCATGAGGCGGGCTTTCTGCTTTCCGGGAGGCGAGAGCCCTAGCCCCCGAACGGTTCACGGGTGGCGATGACCGTCACCATGCGCTCGAGCGCGAAGATCGGGTCGCGCGCCGCACCCTTGACCTCGGCGTCGGCGCGCGCGGTCGCCTGGATCGCCATTCCCAGGGAGCGCTCGTTCCAGCCCGCCAGGTCTCGCCGCGCGCGGTCCACCTGCCAGTCCTTCATCCCGAGGCGCGGGGCGAGCTGCCTGCTGGGTTCACGATTGCCGGCGACGCGCGCCATGGTGCGCAGCTTCATCGCGAACGCGGCGACCATCGGCACCGGGTCCGCACCGGAGGACAGGGCATGGCGGAGCGCCACGAGAGCCTCCCCGTAGCGACCGGCGATGGCGGTGTCGGCGACGACGAACGCCGACACCTCGACCCGGCCGCCGTAGTACTTGGTGACGACCTCTTCGGTGATGTCACCGTCGACATCGCCGATGAGCTGCTGACATGCAGCGGCGAGCTCGGTGAGGTCGTCGGCGAATGCCGAGACGAGCGCTCGGAGTGCCGGCGGAGCGATGCGCTTCTTGGCCGCCTTGAACTCCCCCGCCGCGAAGTCGACCCGGTCGCCGTCGCGCTTGATGGCGGGGCAGGCGATCTCGATCCCACCGCCGGTCCCCGCGCGGAGGGCGTCGAGGAGCTTCTTCCCGCGGACACTGGCTCCGGTATGCCGCAGAACGACGGTCGCGCCCTCCTGCGGGTTCTCCAGATACCCGATGGCCTCTTGGAGGAACGCGTCGGAGCACTTCTCCACGCCGGACACGCGGACCAGTCGCGGCTCTCCGAACAGCGACGGCGAGGTCAGGGAGAGCAGCGTGCCGGGAGCGTAGTCGTCGGCACGCACGTCGCTGACCTCGAGCGCCGGATCCTCGGCACGGAGGTAGTCGCGCACCCCGGCGATCGCGCGCTCGGCGCAGACTTCTTCCGGCCCGGATACGAGCACCAACGGAGCGGGATGAGGCTCCCGCCACGACACCTGCGGGATCTTCGTGGCCTTCGCGCCGCCGCGGGAGGGAGGACGGGAAGCTGCCATGGGACCAGCCTACCGGCGGCGTCGGACACCCGCCTCAGGGCGGCGCGACGTCGGTCCAGACGCGGGAACTTGCGCCTTCCAATCACCACGCCGCCCACAACGCAGTTGCGGAGCCGATCGGCAGGCGATCGTCGAGCGTCGACACCCCGAATCGTGTTTCACGGAGGGACCGGAGACGATTCGCCCCAGATGATGACGTGCTGATAACAATCGCCCCGGCTCGCTCATCTGGCGATCTCCAGCCCGTCCGTCCAACGCTAGCGTGAGACTGCTGACGTCAGGTCAGCAATCTCACTTACGCTTGGGGGACGCGCTGATGCGCCTGTCAAAAAACAATTCCGCCGTGCTCGCTCTGGTGACCATGGCACTTCTGCTCAGTAGCTGCTCAGCACCTGCGGCAGAGCCGAAGCCGCAGACGACCACTGCAGTGTCGAGCGATGACACCTCGGATGAGTCGGAGACGACAACCGATGCATCGTTTGCCAATAACGTCCTTACCCTGCCCGCGTACACGATCACGATCACCGACACGAAGAAGATCGCCGTCGGCCAACCAGGCAACGAGTATGGCGAGAAGCCTGTCATCGCTTTCTGGTACGAAGTCACGAACAACTCCGATGACACGATCGATCCGTCCACCGCGTGGATCGGCACCTTCACCGCGATCCAAGACAATGACCCGAACGCCGTCAACGAGCTCGGCGTCGGAATGCTCCCGGACGAGCAGTTCCTCGACACCCAGCTGCAGGACATCAAGAAGGGCGGCACTGTCGCCAACGCTGTTGCCTACGAGCTGGACGACGAGGCAACCCCGGTAGAGCTTGTCGCCTCTAACGACCTCGGCATGACCGAGATCGGACGCGCAACGTTCACGCTGCAGTGACCCACTGAGCGCGGCATCGAACGGCTCCCGGCGCATGCTGGGAGCCGTTCGAAGTTGAGAGCCACGTGCGATGCCTCGTGAATGGCGCTCAGGGCGGCGCGACGTCGGTCCAGACGCGGAGGGCATGGTCCTCGATGCCGAGCAGGGTGCGGCCGTCGTGGTCGGTGCGGTAGACGTGCGCGCCGAGAGCCGACAGCATTTCCAGGGTCTCCCGACGCGGGTGCCCGTAGTCGTTTCCCGCGCCGACCGTGATGAGCGCCACGCTCGGCTGCAGAGCCTCGTAGAGGGCGGGCTCCTGGTCAGCGCTCCCGTGATGGGCGACCTTCACCACGTCGTATCGTGTCAACGGCGTACCGCGGAACAGCGCGCGTTGCGGGACCGCGGAGAGATCGCCGAGGAACAGGGCACGGGGCACGCCTCCCCCGGCGAACTCGGTGACGACGCTCGCATCGTTGCCCGACGGGAAGGCGACGCTGCCCTTCCGCGGCCAGAGCACTCGCCATGACGCTTCGCCGAGAGCGCCCCGGTCTCCGGCGCCGGCTGCCCGGAGGGCAGCGCCCGCCCGCGCCAGGTCGTCGAGCACGCGCGCATCGGTGCCATCGGCGGGCGGTCCGTGCAGCACGGTGTCCACTCGCCCTTCGAGCACAGCCGCACCCCCGACGTGGTCCGCGTCGAAGTGCGTGAGCACGAGCAGGTCGATGCGATCGACGCTCAGCGAGCGGAGGCATGCGTCGAGCGCCGCCGGGTCCGGACCTGTGTCGATGAGGGCGATCGCGTCCTGCGAACGCACCAGGATCGCGTCGCCCTGGCCCACGTCGCACGCGGCGATCGCCCACCCGTGCGGCGTCACGAGCGGAGCGAGCGGACCGTCGACCAACGCGCGGGAGGTGCCGACGGACGCCACGACGATGAGAACGCCGGCCGCCACGCATCGGACGATGGTGAGGACGCCGCCGGACGTCGACGTGCCCCGCGGACGAGAGCGCACCGTCACGACGTCCGGGCGCGGTCTTCCGCGGCAGCACACGATGGCGATCGCGACGCTCACCAGCGCGACCAGGGCAGCGCTCCCGAGACCCGCGGGGAGGAGCACCTGAGCGCCGGGGAGCCCGGAAGTGACATGCGCGACGGTCGCGATCCACGCCGACGGCAGCCAGGCGCACGCGGCGAGCAGATCCGCGACGGGTGGGAGAGGCGCAGCGAGACAGGCGAGCAGCCCGATCACCGTGGCGATCGGCGCGGCCGGCTCGGCGAGGAGGTTCGCGACGACCGAGACGAGCGATTGCTGTTCCGCGAACAACGCGATCACGGGCGCGCACGCGAGCTGCGCCGCCAGAGGCACGGCGATCGCCAGGGCGAGCGGACCGGGCAGCCAGCGCCCGATCCCGTTCGCCAGCGCCGGGGCGAGCAGGATGAGGGCCCCGGAGGCCACGGCGGACAGCGCGAATCCCGGGGCCGACGCCAGCCAGGGATCGGCGACGAGGAGTACGGCCACACACAGGGCCAGGATTCCGGCGCCTGCGCTCGGCCGCCCGACGAGGATCGACAGCATGCCCGCCGCGGCCATCGTGGCGGCCCGGATGACGCTCGGCTCCGGTGTCACGAGTACGACGAAGGCCGCCAGGGCGAGGGCGGCGAGCACGACCCGCAGCGCTCGCGTCCCGCCGCTCAACGCCACGATCCCGAAGACCGCAGCGACGACGATCGCGCAGTTCGCCCCGGACACGGCGGTGAGGTGGCTGAGGCCGCTCGTACGCATGTCGGCGTCGACGGCGGCAGGCACAGCGGTCGTGTCGCCCACCGCCAACCCCGGAAGGAGCCCGGCGCCGGGTTCCGGGAGCCGCGTCGCGCGCTCCACGAACGACCGGCGGAGGTCTGCAGCGAATCCGAAGACGCCCGGTGCGGACCGTTCCACCGTTCCCGCGGCGACGAAGACGACGAGGGCCGCCCGCTCCCCCGCATCCGTTTCCGCACTCTCTCCGGTCACCCGCACCTGCGCACCGAGGACGAACCCCTCCCCTTCCTCGATGCCGATGCGCACCGGACCGGCCGCCGGCGCCACGGCCCCGGGCGCACCGATGCCGCTCAGCTGCACGTCCATCCACAGACGCCCATCGCGTCCCACGGACGCCGAGGACGAGACTTCACCGACCGCTTCGACGGCTCTGCCTCCCCACGCGTGCACGGCGTCACGGCCCGCGGACTGTGCGAACACGGTGAACGCCACGGCCGCCGCCGTCGCGAGAACCACGATGACCAGTCCCCCGATCGTCGCGACTGCGCGGCGCCGGATCGCCAGAGCGGCGCCGATGATCCCCGCGGCCGCCAGGCATCCACCCGCCACCCACGCCGCCGCTCCCGGCACGAACACGCAGACCAGGGCCACACCCCAGGCACCGACCGCCACCGGCAGCAGGCGCAGATCGCGCGTCACGCCGATCCCTCCTCGGACCCCAGGGACGAACGCTGCCTCTCATGCATCGGATCACCCTAGAGTCGCGCCGGTGCCCGCTCCGCCCGCCGCGACCACCGCCGCACGAGCAGAGGACAACGACCCTGGAGGTCAGGGTGTGGAGGAGCACTTCTCTGATGGAGGAGACCGCCGGCGTCGGACGCGGTGACGACCTCGTCGGAAGCGATTGAGTAGCCTGGGTACTCGCGCGCGGCGGACGCTGCCGCGACGAGGAGGAGAGCGCATGAGTGTCCCGGCTGGGTGGTACGACGATGGTTCCGGGCGCCAGCGGTGGTGGGACGGAGCACGGTGGACCGACGCCTACGCTCCCCCTTCGGCTCCGACGAATCCCTCGCCGCCTCATCCCGAGGCGCCGACATACGGGTCGGCCGCCCCTGCGCAACAGGTCCCTGACGCTGCTTCTCGGCCGACGCCGGTCCTCGGGTTCATCGGGCTGGGCCTGGCCGTCCTCGGCGCCGTTCTCGCCTTCATCCCGGTGTTGTTCGTGGTCGGCGCGGTGATCCTGTTCGCCGGGTTCGTCGTGTCGCTGATCGGGTTGTTCACGAAGAACGCCGCGAAGTGGCCGTCGATCGTCGGCATGGTCGTGTCGGTCGTCGGCGCCGTGATCGGGGTCATCGTGCTCATCGTGTCGCTCGTGCTGGCCTCGTCGGCGCTGAACGACTCGTTGCCCGCCGAAAGCGCGCCCCCAGCCAGCGCCCAGCCATCGGACGCGCCGAGCAGCGCCAGTGAGAGCCGTCCGACACCTGAGGAGATCGGCGCGTCCGCGGAGGAGATCAACCGGTCGAACGGTCTGACCACCTATGACGACATGCCGGACTTCTACCCCTGCGTCGGGCAGTACGTCTACGACTCCGAGTTGTCCGATGAGAGCGTCCAGCTCCTGGTCGACGGACGCGATCCGCTCGAGTCCGAGCGGGAGCTGGCGACCCAGGTGATCACGGATGCCACGCTGACCTGCGATCCCCAGGGGTAAGCGACTGTCACACGCGCACCCCGTCTCGCAGCCCCTCCAAGACCTTCTCCCCGATCCCCGGCACCGCCAGGAGATCGTCGACCGTGCGGAACCGACCGTTGTCCTCGCGCCACGCGACGATGCGCTCGGCCAGCGCCGGCCCGATTCCCGGGAGCTGCTCCAGAGCCGCCTGATCCGCGGTGTTCAGATCGACGGTCCCGTCTCCGGATGGCGGCGCCGACGGGCCGGCGACGGCACCCACGACCGGGACCAGGATCTGCTCCCCGTCCTCGACCCGTCGGGCGAGGTTGACACCCACGAGGTCGGCGGCATCCGTCGACCCGCCGGCGGCCGCGAGGGCATCGACGACCCGGGAGTCGGTGCGCAGGACGTACAGGCCCGGGTGCTCGACCGCGCCGAGCACGTGCACGTAGATCTCCGCGGGCGCGGACTCGACCGACGCCGAGCTCTCCGCGAGCGGAACGGCCTCGACGGACGACGGCTGCCCCTGCACCAGGCCGAGGCCGACGGCCGTGGAGAGCGCGACGATCGCCAGCACGACCGCCGCGCCGAGCCCGAGGCGGAGCCTCCGACGGGGCGGAGGAGGTGGAGGCGGGGCCGAGGTCATCCGGTCACCCTAAGCTCCGCGCCCACCGCCTCCCGGAGCCGGACACAGCGACCGTGGAGAGACGCTCAGAAGGGACTCGTCGTGGAGGACGGCCGTTCTCGGTCGCAACCCGGTCCGGGGATCACCGCTTCGCGCCGGGGTCGGCGAAACCGCGGAGAACGCCGGGGACTCAGCCCTTGACGACGATGCTGACGATCTTCGGGGCCCGCACGACGACCTTGACGACCTCGCGATCGCCGATCGAGCGGATGACCCGCTCGTCGGCTCGCGCCAGCGCCTCGAGCTCGGCCTCGCCGATGCGTGCCGGCACCTCGAGCTGCGCGCGCACCTTGCCGCCGATCTGCACGACCGCAGTGACGGTGTCCTCGACAAGGAGCGCCGGATCGGCGGAGCGCCACGACACGAGTCCGACGGACGGCTCGTGCCCCAGGATCTCCCACATCTCCTCCGCGGTGTGCGGGGCGATGAGGTCGAGCATGACGGCGATGGTCTCCGCCGCCTCACGGACGGCGGGGTCGGCAGCACCGGCAGCACCGTCGATCGTCTTGCGGGTCACGTTGACGAGTTCCATCAGACGGGCGACGAGCACGTTGAACTTGGTCTGCTCGACCAGCGCAGGCGCCTCGGCGAGCAGCTTGTGCGTCGCACGGCGCAGCGCCGCGTCGCCTCCGTCGAAGACGACGTCGACGGGGCTGGCGACCTCGTGCGCGATCCGCAGGGCGCGCGCGAGGAACTTCTGCGCACCGGTGGTCGACACGTCCGCCCAGTCCTTGTCGTCCTCCACCGGACCGGCGAAGGCCAGACCGACGCGGAGCGCGTCCGCACCGTGGGCGTCGAGCTCCTCCTGGAACAGCACCAGGTTGCCCTTGCTCTTCGACATCTTCTGGCCGTCCAGCAGCACCATGCCCTGGTTGATCAGGTTGGAGAACGGCTCGGTGAAGTCGATCAGCCCCATGTCGAAGAGGACCTTGGTGATGAAGCGGGCGTACAGCAGGTGCAGGATCGCGTGCTCGACACCGCCGATGTACGAGTCCACCGGGGCCCAGCGCGCCGCCTGGGCCGGGTCGAACGCCTGCGTGTCGCTGTTCGGCGACAGGAACCGAAGGAAATACCAGGAGCTGTCGACGAAGGTGTCCATCGTGTCGGGATCGCGGAGTACCGGGTCGCCGGTCTCCGGGTCGGTCGTGCGTACCCAGCTCTCCGCGCCGCCCAGCGGCGACGTGCCCTTCGGCTTGAGATCGAGACCCTCCACGCTCGGCAGCTTCACCGGCAGCCGGTCCTCGGGCACAGGGATGATCCGGCCGTCCTCGGCGTGCAGCATCGGGATCGGCGTCCCCCAGAAACGCTGACGCGAGATCAGCCAGTCACGCAGGCGGTAGTTCTTCGCCGCCCGCCCCGTCCCCGTGGCCTCCAGCTGCTCGATGGCGCGCGCGATCGCGTTGCGCTTCGACAGTCCGTTCAGCGGACCAGAGTTGATCATGCGCCCCTCGCCGGTGAGCGCGACGCCGGTCTTCGCCGGGTTCTGCTCGTCGAGCGCGGCATCGGCATCGATCGGGACGCCGTCCTCGTCCACCTCGATGACCGGCATGGCACCGGTGACCGGAGCGGTGGTGTCGACGACGACCTTGACCGGCAGATCGAACGCGCGTGCGAAGTCCAGGTCGCGCTGGTCGTGCGCCGGGACCGCCATGACGGCGCCGTGCCCGTAGTCGGCCAGCACGTAGTCGGCAGCCCAGATCGGGAGCTTCTCGCCGTTGACCGGGTTGATCGCGTAGCGGCCCAGGAACACGCCCGTCTTGGGACGGTCGGTGGACTGCCGATCGATGTCCGTGGTCTTCTGCACCTCGGCCAGGTAGGCCTGGAAGCGCTCGCGCACCTCGGGCTCGGCCTCCGCGGCGAGCTCGGCGGCCAGGTCGCCGTCGGGCGCGACGACGAAGAACGTCGCACCGTGCAGCGTGTCCGGACGGGTCGAGAACACCGTCACCGGCTCCTCGCGGCCTTCGATGCGGAAGTCGACATCGGCGCCGACGGAACGGCCGATCCAGTTGCGCTGCATCTGCAGCACCTTGTGCGGCCAGAACCCCTCGAGCTGGTTCAGGTCGTCGAGCAGGCGGTCCGCATAGTCGGTGATGCGGAAGTACCACTGGGTGAGCTTCTTCTTGACGACCTCGTAGCCGCAGCGCTCACAGCGCCCATCCACGACCTGCTCGTTGGCCAGAACGGTCTGGTCGTTCGGGCACCAGTTGACCGGGCTCTTCTTCCGGTACGCCAGGCCCCGCTCGTACATCTTCAGGAACAGCCACTGGTTCCAGCGGTAGTACTCGGGGTCGGACGTGTGCAGCACCCGGCTCCAGTCGAAGGAGACGCCGTACTGCTGGAAGCCCACCTTCTGCTGCGCGATGTTCTGGTACGTCCACTCGCGCGGGTCAGCACCCTGGCGGATCGCGGCGTTCTCCGCCGGCAGCCCGAAGGAGTCCCACCCGATCGGGTTCAGGACGTTGTGGCCCCGGTGACGCCAGAAGCGAGCGACGATGTCGGAGTAGAGGTAGTTCTCCGCGTGCCCCATGTGCAGGTCGCCAGAGGGGTACGGGAACATGGCCAGCACATAGCGCCGCGGCCGGGTGTCGTCGTCTCCGCCCGTGAGGAACGTCTCGTGCTCCGCCCAGTACTTCTGCCACTTGGCCTGGATGGCGTGCGGCGAGGAGAACTCCTCGTCGACGGGAGCGGTGGACATGTTCTCGGACAACGAACGCACGACCAATCTGAAGGGAAAAACGGGATCAGTTCAGGATATCGGAACGCCAGGTGGCGGGCATTTCCGCGCCGAGCGCCGCGAGAGGGGCGCGGGCCTTCGTGGCGACCTCACGCACTTCGGCCGCGGGCACCGATCCCCACGTGATCCCGCCACCGGCGCCGACGAACGCAGCCTCCTCGTCCACGACGATGCTGCGGATCACCATCGCGAGGTCGAGCGCACCGTCCACGCCGATATAGCCGAAGCAGCCGGCATAGATGTCGCGCGGGCCGCCTTCGAGCTCGTGCAGCTGCGTCATCGCCGACAGCTTCGGCGCTCCGGTCATGCTTCCGGCGGGGAATGCGGCCTCCAGCAGCGCCCCGACCGTGGTCCCCTCCGCGGCCGTGCCGCTGACGGTGCTGACGAGCTGATGCACGGCCGGATAGCTCTCGACCTCCCAGAGCCCCTCGACCCGGATCGACCCCGGCACGCACACCCGGGAGAGGTCGTTGCGCATGAGGTCGACGATCATCACGTTCTCGGCCCGCTCCTTCGGATCCGCGGCGAGCTCTGCGGCGAGCGCGGCATCGGTCACGGCGTCGGCGCCTCGAGGGCGGGTCCCCTTGATGGGACGGGTGCGGATGACGCCACCGGCGGCGTGGAGGAACTGCTCGGGGCTGGCACTGAGGAGCGCACGTCCCCCGATGCGCAGGAATCCGCCATGGTGGGCGGGAGTCGCCGCCCGCAGCCGCTCGTACACGGCGACGGGGTCATGGGTCCCTGGCACGGTGAACCGCGTCGTGAGGCAGAGCTGGTACGCGATGCCCGCGTGGATGAGGTCGCGGCAGCGGTCGATGAGCTGCTCGTATGCGGCAGGGGTGTGGCGGGCCTCGGCGGCGTGACGATCCTCCACCACCCGCGGCGTCAGCGCTTCCGGGCCGGCGTCGCTCAGAAGGGACTGCAGCCAGCGCTCCCCCTCACGCGACTCCCCCTCCGGGGCCAGAAGCCACAGGCGGTGCGCGGCATGATCGAACGCCACGGCCATGGTCACGCGCAGCCACGTCCGGGCTTCCGGCTCCGGGTCGGTGGCGACCGGAGCCCCCGCGCGGACGGCTCCGCTCTCGTAGTCGCGCCAGCCCACCCATCCTCCACGGAACGGCGGCATCCCCGCCTCGACGGGCCCGGCATCCAGGCGCACGTCCTCCGGGAGCTGTTCGGCGACCCCGGTGCCGAGGAAGCTCCATCCCTCGGCGGCGTCAGCGCCCGCATCGAGCCAGAACACATCCGCCAGCTGCTGCGCGATCACCGCGAAAACACGCTCCGGAGCCACCCAGGACGGCAGCGGTCGGGGGGTCAGGCGGTCGGGCACCTTTCCAGCCTAGGACCGGGCCGCTCCCGTATCCTCATGGGGTGGACGACCTCCTGCTCTGGCTCCTCGACACCGTGCAGTCGATCGATCCGGTCACGCGCACTCTGGTCGCGGGTCTCGCCGTCATGCTGGAGACGAGCATCCTCATCGGCCTCATCGTCCCCGGCGACACGATCGTCATCATCGCCTCGATGGGCGTCGCCACTCCCCTCGAGGGCATCGCGATGGGTGTCGCCGTCGTCGTCGGCGCCCTCATCGGAGAGAGCATCGGCTTCTGGCTCGGCCGCTGGCTCGGCCCCTACATCCGTGCTTCCTGGCTCGGGCGGCGGATCGGGGAGCACAACTGGGTCCGCGCGGAGAACTACCTTGCACGTCGCGGCGGCATCGCCATCTTCCTCTCCCGCTTCCTCCCGGTCCTCCACTCCCTCGTCCCTCTCACAGTGGGGATGAGCGAGTACCCCTACCGGCGCTTCCTGGCCTGGACGACCCCGGCCTGCATCATCTGGGCCTCGGCGTACGTGAGCGTGACCTCGCTGGCGGCCGGGAGCTTCCGTGAGCTCGTCGACCGCGTGCACTTCGCGGGCTACCTGTTCGTCGGGGTCATCGCCCTGTTCCTCGTGCTCGCCTACCTGGGCAAGCGGCTGCTGCACCGCCTGGAGGCGCGTCATCTGGAGGCACCGGCGGTGGAGTCCGACGCCGACGTGAAAGACTGAGGCAATGGCCCCCGCACCCCCGGCGCCCAGGATCCACTGGTTCGCCCGTCTCGAGCACCGCCTGCACGTGTGGCGCGAGGGACGAGCGCGCCGCCGCGGCCGGAACGCCACCGTGCTGCCCTTCCCGGGCTACGGCGGCCCCGGATGGGTCCGTGTGCTCGGTCGTGTGCTCATCGTCCCGCCGCAGCGCCGCGGTCGCGACGGGGAACCGGCGAGCATCCGCGGCTGGCGCAGCTTCGTCGGCATCCCTGTCGGCTTCGCCTCCGTCGACGTGCATGTCGGCGACAGCACGCATCGTGTGGTCGCCGACCGCGGCGGGGTCATCGACACCGTCATCCGCGCCGATCTCGAGCCCGGCTGGCAGACCTTCACGATCACTGTCGAGGGGCAGGAGCCCATCGAGGCCCGGGCCTTCATCGTCGCGGAGACCACCCGGTTCGGCGTCGTCTCGGACGTCGACGACACCGTCATGGTCACCGCGCTCCCCCGCCCCTTCATCGCCTTCTGGAACTCGTTCGTCGTCGACGAGCACGCACGCATTCCTGTGCCGGGGATGGCGGTTCTGCTCGATCAGCTTCTCCGGCAGCACCCCGGTGCCCCCATGATCTATCTCTCCACCGGCGCCTGGAACGTCGCGCCCACCCTGTCACGGTTTCTCGGTCGGCACCTCTTCCCCGCAGGCTCGCTGCTGCTGACCGACTGGGGTCCTACGCACGATCGCTGGTTCCGCAGCGGCCGCGAGCACAAGCTCACGAACCTCCGTCGGCTGGCGACCGAGTTCCCGGACGTCAAATGGCTGCTGATCGGCGACGACGGCCAGCACGACGAGGCCATCTACACGCAGTTCCAGGAGGAGTACCCGGATTCCGTCGCGGGTGTCGCGATCCGACGGCTGCTGCCCGCGGAGGCGGTGCTCGCCGGCGGTCGCGCCGAGATGGAATCGCATGACGCTGACGAGGCTCCTTGGGTGAGCGCAGAGGACGGCGCCGGCCTCCGCGACCAGCTCGGCGATGCCGGCATCCTGCACTGACATGATCCTCAGGCGTGACGACTGGCTCCGGCGCGAGGACGCGCATCGGGAACGGGCCGACGCGCTGACGGCCGAGCACCGAGACCGTGTGGCGCGCGGCGAGAAGCACCCGGTGTGGGACTTCCTCTTCACCTACTACGGCTATAAGCCCGCGCAGCTCCGGCGGTGGCACCCGGGGGCGGGCGTGGAGTTGCAGGACGCATCCGAGCGAGTGACATGGCGCTGGTACTCCCCCGGGATGTCACCCGGCGGCGCGATTCCCGACGCCCAGCGCTTCGCCGCCGAGAAGCCGGAGCTCGCTCGCCTCGTCTCGCTGATGCTGCGCCGTACCGGCTCCCGTCCCGGGCAGTTCGGCTGCTTCGGCCTGCACGAGTGGGCGATGGTCTATCGCGCCGCAGAGCATCGGCATGCCGTCCCCCTGCGGCTCGGGCAGGAGGGCACGGACGCGGTGGTCGAGGGTCACGATCTCCGCTGCACGCACTTCGACGCCTTCCGGTTCTTCACTCCGGAGGCGGTGCCTCGCAACCGGGCGGCGTTGACGAGAGAGGATCAGCCCCTCCTCGAACAGCCCGGCTGCCTGCACGCCGGCATGGACCTGTACAAGTGGGCGATGAAGCTCGGTCCGCTCGTTCCCGGAGAGCTGCTGCTGGACGCGTTCGAGCTGGCGCGCGACATCCGGCTGCTCGACATGCAGGCCGCCCCGTACGACCTGTCGGCGTGGGACGTCGAACCGGTACGCATCGAGACGCCGGAGGGCAAGGCCGAGTACGTCCGGCGCCAGCGCGGTTTCGCAGACCGCGGCGCCGTCCTCCGCGCCTCCCTCCTCACCGCCTGGCTCGGCCCGGACGAGCGCGCCGCAGCCTGAGCGTCAGCGGGCAGTGCAGTCCCCACAGACGGCCCACGACGACGACGCTGCGGCGAGCTCCAGACGCAGGGTGAGCACGCGGGTCGCCGCGTCCTCCAGACGCTCGGCGGGGAGCGTCCCGGCGTCGACGGCCGCGGCGATCCCCGCGGCCATCTCGGTCGCGGTCTGCGCCGTGGACCCCGCGATTATGAGCACGAGGTCGTTGCCGGCCGCGACCGCGGCGACGCCGTTCGCGACGGGGTCAGCGTATGCCGGATCCCCCGAGGACAGCAGCATGCCGAGGTCGTCCGTCACGGCCACACCCTCGAAGCCGAGCTCCTCCCGCGCGATGCGATGCCACTCCGCGGAGAGCGACGCCGGACGGGAGTCCACGGCGGTGTACGCGAGATGGCCGTACATGAGCAACGAGGCGCCGGCTTCGATGCCGGCGGCGAACGGGACGCCGTCCCCTTCACGCCACGCCGCCTTCGTCATTCCGGTGCTCGGGATCGCGTGATGGGAGTCTCCCGGCGCCGCTCCGTGCCCGGGGAAGTGCTTGAGCGTGGACGCGACGAAGTGCTCCTGGGCCGCGGTCGCCGCCGCGGTGCGGTCGGCGGCACTCTCCGGATCGGTGCCGAGGGCACGCCCGAAGATGAACGAGCCGGGGTCCGTCGGGACGTCGGCGACGGTGCCGAAGTCGACGGTGATCCCGGCGCGGGCGACGAGCGCGCCGCGGGCCGCGAAGGCCGCCGAGGTCTCGGCGACCGGACGGCTCTTCAGGGTCGTCGACGCTGGGAAGGCGTCCCAGGGCAGTCGCGAGACGATGCCGCCCTCCTGGTCCACGGCGATCAGCGGCGGGAGGGCCGGGTCGATCGTCAGCGCGGCCGTCAGTGCGCGGAGTTCTTCCTCCGTCGCCGGGATGTTCCCACCCATGAGGATGAAGCCTCCGAGCCCCGACTTCATGTAGTCGCGTAGCGCCGCCGGATCGGTCCCGCCGATGTGTCCCATCACGATGGATGACGCCTGATCCGCCGTGCTCATGTCCGCGACGAGGGCGGCGGCCTGCTCCCGGATCGCGTCAGGTTCTGCAGCCTGCACCGACACCGCCTCGGCAGCCGGCTCCGGGCTGGACTGTGCAGCCGCCGACACCCAGGCACCTCCCGTGAGGGCGAGCAGGACGAGTGCGGCGCCTACGCCTCGCCGCACCCGTGACCAGCCCCGGTTCATCGCTCTCAGCGCGCGAGCGCCTCGGCGATCGGCACCGAGGTCTCCTCGTCGCCGTTGCCGAAGCGGATGGTGCGCCCGATCGTGCCCGGATCCTCCAGGGTCGCGACGATGACCGCCGCGACGTCGGCGCGGGAGACCTCGCCGCGCCCTTCCGGGTCGATGCGGATGCGTCCGGTCGGATCGTCGAAGGTCAGCGTGCCAGGGCCGAGGATGGTCCCGTCGAGGCCGGAAGCGCGGAGGTGCTCGTCTGCGGCCCACTTCGCATCGGCGTACGGGAAGAAGGAGTCGTCCTCCGGCACGCCGTGATCGGCCGTGGAGCCGATCCACGACACCATGACGTAGCGTCGCACACCCGCGCGCTCCGCCGCGTCCATGGTCCGCTCCGCCGCGTCCCGGTCGACGGCGTAGGTGCGCTCGGGGCTCCCGCCCCCGGCACCGGCCGACCACACCACCGCGTCGTGCCCGCGGATGATCTCGGTGAGGGCGTCGACGTCCATGGTCTCGATGTCGGCGACGAGAGCGATCGCGCCGCTCTCCTCCACCTCGGACACGTGATCGGGGTTCCGGATCACCCCCGTGACCTCGTGACCGCGGGCCACGAGGAGCGGGGCGAGCAGCAGGGCGATGCGGCCGTGGCCGCCGAAGACGAGGATGCGCGACATGTCTTCACCCTACGCGCCCTCGCCGACGTCAGTCCGGGATCTGCGAACTGTCGATGACGAAGGCCTGCGGATGCGAGGGCAGGTATCGGACGACCACCGGTGCCCCACTCGGGAGCCACGCGTCACGGTCCGGGTACACGGCCGGAGTGAAGAAGTCGCTCTCCAGCGTGTATTCGGTGCCGTCCGCGGCCGTGAACGTCACCCAGTCCCCGTCCACCGTGCCGGTGGTGGGACGACCGTTCTCGAAGATGTACGCGCGGGTCACCGGGACACCGGTCAGGCTCAGGATGCCGATGATGAGGGAGCCGAGCATCACGAAGGCCAGGACGCGGAAGAACACGCGGACCACGGAGCCGCCGATGCCGCCGCTGGATCGCGTGCCCGCCGGAACAAGCCCTTCCCGCTCGCGGACAGCCCGCAGCGAGCCGCCTCCGGTCGTTCCCCGCGCGGACACCGCGAACAGCCCGAGGATCGAGAACGCCGCGATGAAGACCATCGCGTAGCCGTGCGCGGCCGGGAAGTTCACCAGCCACATCAGCGTGTCGAGGGGGTTCATCGTGCCGGCTCCTTCTCGATGGCGACGGCGACCGTGTGCGGATCCTCACGCCGGTAGAACGCCCAGATCGGTGCCCCCACCTGCAGGCGCGATACGGCCTGCGGGTAGACGAACACGGTGGTGTCGGCCTCCCACGGCTCTGCTCCTTCGGGGGCCACGAGCACCTTCAGCGCGAGCTCGCTCTGCCCCTCGCGGCGTCGCCCGGTCGGACGCACCTCGACGACGGACGCGGGCACCTGGGTCCCCGTCGTACGAGCGCGGACCTGGGACGGGTCGATGAGGCCGCGGTCGATGCGCCACTGCAGCATCGCCTCTCGGACGCTCGGGTCGCTGAGGTCAGCGAGCTCGACGGTGTCGGGGTCGTCCACGTTGTAGCGGACAGGGACGGGCTGCCCCACCTGCAGCGCTCCGACGTCACCGGCGTCGAGCAGCATGCGCAGCTGTCCGATGAAGTCGTCGCCGACGCTGGGGCTGACCCGGATGAAGAGGTCGTACTGGGGCACGTCGTTCACGGTCACGCCGGTGCGCGACATCTCGACGACGGTGCCGACGCCGATCTGCGCCGGCCCGCGGACCTTCTTGCGCCGCGCCAGACCCGACATCGATCCGCCGAAGGTGAGCAGCAGGCCCCAGGCGACGCCGATCACGATCGGTCCGCCCAGGCCGTCATCGCTCGCGAAGGGGAGGATCGACTCGCGCTGGTTCACACCGAACAGGCCTTCCCCCACCCACACCACGAGCCACGCGGAGAGCAGCAGCCAGACGACGGTCAGGATGATGCGCAGCATGCCTCCCAGCGTATCCACAGGAGGCGCCGGACGACGAAACGGTCACGAGGAGACCGCGGCGCCCTCCTTCGCGAGCGCGCGGACGCCCCGCTCTGTTCGCGCCGATGGTGCTCGCGGACGGGCCGTAGCCGACGAGCTGCACCCGGGGATCCGCGACGGCCGTCGTGCCGCGGCCGCCGCGGTCGAGCTGGATCCCGCCCGCGGCACTGCGCAGGTGGAGCGGGGCGAGGTGGCCGATGGCCGGCCGGAACCCCGTCGCCCACAGGATCACGTCGACGCGCTCGAACGCTCCGTCGGACCAGCGCACGCCGTCGGGCTCGATGCGCTGGAAGAGCGGTCGACGGTCGGCGTACGCTCCGAGACGCTCCGCTTCCCTCTCTTGCGGTCGGAGCATGAGCCCCGTGACGCTGACCACGCTCTCCGGGGGCAATCCGGCCGCCACGCGCTTCTCGACGAGCGCGACCGCGGCGGCACCGGCCTCCGGCGTGAAGTCGTCGTCCCGCCAGACGGGCGGGCGTCGGGTGACCCACAGCGTCTCGGTGAGAGGAGCGAGGGCACCGAGGAACTGCACGGCGGATGCACCGCCGCCCACGACCAGCACCCGCTTGCCGAGGAAGTGCTCCGGGCCGGGGTAGTCGACGGTGTGGAACTGCTCCCCGAGGAACGTCTCCATCCCCGGATAATGCGGGATGAAGGGTTGCGTCCAGGTGCCCGTCGCGTTGACGAGAGTGCGGGTGCGCCACTCCCCCTCGTCGGCCTCGACGACCAGGACGCCCTCGTCGTCATGAACCCGGCGGACGTGCACCGGCCGCAGCACCGGAAGATCATGGGCCTTCTCGTACGCGGCGAAGTACTCCGGCACCGCGATGTTCGCCCGGCGCTCGTCCCGCGGCGGCGCGCTGTCTCCCGGGAGCTCGGCGACCCCGTGCACGTCGCGCATCGTGAGGGCGTCCCACCGGTGCTGCCAGGCTCCCCCGGCCCGCGCATCGGCGTCCAGCACGACGTGCTCGATCCCGCGGCGACGCAGGTGGAACGACGCGGACAGCCCGGCCTGGCCGGCGCCGATCACGATGCTGTCGAGAGTGCTCACGATGGATCGAACGCCGTCGCTCCTCCGGATGTTCCTCGCGCCCCGACGCGCCCGGGCAGCCCGCGCCGATTGGTGCGGATGCGGATTCGTGTAGTAGTGTTTTCACGTTGCCCGGAGCACTCCGGAGCAGCGTCTGGGCCTGTGGCGCAGCTGGTAGCGCACCTGCATGGCATGCAGGGGGTCAGGGGTTCGAGTCCCCTCAGGTCCACAATTTCAGACGTACTAGAACACCTGACATCGGTGGAAGCCGGTGTTGGTGCGAGGGCGGCGAACGGCTCAGCGAGCTTGATCGTCGCCCTCTCGTCTTCGCTGATCTCGATGCCGTTGGTGAGCGCTTGGTTGGCCAGCCGCTTGCCTTGGTCGTCGGCGCGCGCGTACAGGGTCGCGCAGTCAACGAGCAGGCTGAGCGCGGTGCTGAGGTGCTTGCGTGAGCCCTCGTGCTGGTCGTGTTCGCTGGCGAGGCGGCGGTCGATGTCTGCAAGCCCGGCCCGGATGCGGTCTTGGTGCCGTTTGAGGGTGTCGAGGTCGATGGCGTCGGCGAAGTGTGCGGCGAGCAGCTTGTCGCTCTCGTTCTGGAGCCGCTTGCGGTTCTCGGTCAGGTCGGCCAGTTCCTGGGAGCGGGAGGCGAGCCGTTCATCGAACGCTGTCTCGACCTGAGCGGCGAGGGCGGCGTACTGCTCTTCGGTGATGGAGATGTCTCGGTAGCAGTCCGCGACCAGCTGCTCGGCGATACCGACCGGCACGGCCCGCCGGGTGCAGTTCTTCCGTTTGGAGGCCCGACCGGAGCACACGTAGTAGGCGTAGCGCACGCCTTGCTTGTTGGCGGGGTAGTCCAGTTGCATCCGTGACCCGCACTGGCCGCAGAACAGGGAGCCTTTCAGGTAGTGGTCGTGCGTGCGGCGGCGCTCGGCCGCGATCTTGCGGGAGTCGAGTAGACGTTGGACTTGCTGCCAGGTCTCGACATCGACCAGCGGTTCGTGGGTGCCGGACTGCTCGGCTCCCTTGTAGCGGACGATGCCGATGTAGTACGGGTTGCGCAGCATCGAGAAGAACGTGGAACGGCCCACCGGCCCGGACGGACGCTTCGGCGTGGGTACGGTGGTGAGTCCGCGCGCGGTGGCCTCGGCGAGCAGGCTGACAACGGTGTGCTCACCGGTCGCGTACTGCTCGAATACCCACCTCACCAGCGGGGCGCGCTCGGCGTCGATCTCGACGGTGCGGTACTCGCGGCCCTGCTCGTCACGCTTGCGGACGTTGAGATACCCGACTGGTGCTCGCATCGGGGTTCCGCCGGTCTCGAACTTCTGGTTCAGGCCCTTGCTGACCTCGGATGCGAGGTTTTTGGAGTAGAACTCTGCGATGGAGGACATGATGCCGTGCAGCAGCATCCCCGAGGGCGTCTCGTCGATGTTCTCCGTCGCAGACACCAAGGTCACCCCGGCTTCGACCAGGCGGCGGTGAATCTCCACATCGTCCAGTCGGTTGCGGGCGAGGCGGTCGACCTTGTGGACGATGCAGTATGTGACTTGATGCGTGGCGATGTACTCCAGCATCCGTTGCAGGTCTGGCCGGTCAGCTGAGCGGGCGGACTCTCCGGCGTCCACAAACTCGGCGACGATGCGTGCGCCGAGGTCTTCGGCCTTGCGCGCGTTCGCCTGGCGCTGAGCGGGGATGGAGAACCCCTCGTCACGACCCCCCTTGGTCGCCTGCTCCTTGGTCGAGACACGTTGATACGTCACCGCTGTCAGAAGCGGCGACGTATCCGTGTCGTGTATCGGCATTGTCAGGGTCATGGTGGCCTCCTTGCTCGCCAGACGACGAATGGGCGTGCGTCGTGTTTCCGGTGCTGTGTCGATCACCGATGCGACGCTGCTGCTCATCAAGCTCCTGGGCGTGAAGTCCATCCGCGATGTGCAGAACCAGCGCGATCAGTTGCTTGTTGTCAGGCTTGGAGCGCACCCGAGGCTCGGCCGAGATACGTCGGCCCGTGCTCGTCACCCGGTAGTGCCTCATACCCGCCAGGTGAACTCGCCTGCCCGTTAGCGTCACGGGCGACGCGGCGTTCCTTGCGGCGGGCGGCACGGAGCCGGAGGTAGATGCCGAAGCCGTGAAAGAGGAAGCGGAAGCCCTCGCAGATCCCGATCAGAACGAAGAGGTGGAGCCACTCCGGGCCTCCGTTGTCGATCAGGACGGTGCACCCGTAGGCGAAACCGAAGTAGACGACCCCGGCGAGCACGGCCCACAGACCCCACTTCGGGTCGCGCTGAGTGCGGAACCAGTCGAGCAGGATGGTCGAGGGTATCCAAGGCCGCAGCACCCGGAAAAGGATGACGACTGCGATGAAGATGAGCCAGATCATGGTCAAGTCCTCCCGAAGCGGCGACGCTTCCTATGGGATGGACTTGCCGGGGCGGCTTCCCCGGTTCGTCTGCCACCTGCCTGGGGCCGGTGACGACTAGCTGAACATTGATGTCGCCTACCCCTAGTCTAGCGCCTGCACGCTGCTGTCGGAAGAGCGGTCGTCGTGGGTCGGGTACCTACCCGTATGGCCACGATGGAGCAGCTGGCGTTCGACTTCGATGAGTTCGCCCGCGAGGACGCCCGCGCGCGACTGCCCGAGTGGGCCGGAGCACCGCTGCACTACACCGAGGACTACTACCCACCGAGGCTGCTGGACGAGGCGTTTGAGCACTGGCGGTTCATCAACGGCAGCTTCGGCTCGTTCGCGCGTAGCCATATGTGGCACCGCTTCAGTCATGCCACTGTCGAGTTCGGCGAGCATCGCGCCGAGATGTTCCACGCCGATCTTCGCCCTGAGCCCGACGCGGAGGGGCCGGGCGATCTGCTGAAGAAGATCGTCTGCGGGCCGTGCGCGTGGCAGTCCGACGCCGGCGGCGAGTCAGATGCGGTCGAAGCGTGGCACGATCACGCCGTACCGGGGTGGCGAGACCTCCCCGTGGTTCCCGGCCAGATTCGGGTACGCACCGACAAGGGCCTGTCGAAAGTGGCCCTGCGGTGGATTGAGCAACGCTACCCGCAGCACATGCAGATACCTGGTGCCCCGATCATCACCGAACGCCAGCAGTTCGGCATCCGCCACGTTCCTGCCTACTCACCCTGGGGCGGCTACGACCTGTCCGCTACCGCGCTGGAGCGCCCCGCGCCTCGGCCCGCAGGTCACGCCGTGCGCCGGGAGCCTGCCCAGTTCGAGCCGTCAGTGAGCGCGCCGCGTCGGACCGGGCGCATGCTCGGCGACTGACCGGCACACGAGAGCGGGGCCGAAACTTGGGAGTAGGGCTTCGGCCCCGTAAGCGGTGCGATGCTCAGCTGATCTCGCCGGTCTCGGGGTTGAGGTTGGCGTAGAAGTCGTGTTCGAGTTGGCGGCGGCGCTCGACGTCGGCGATGACGTAGGCCACGAAGTCCTCGTCGCGGTCGGTGATCGGGGTGTCTTCGATCGGTTCGGCCTCGTCCTCGCCGGGCCAGACGGTCTGGCGCGTGGGCCGGTCGCGGTCGAGGCGGGTGCCGCACGCGGCGACCCAATCACGCAGCCGCTGCCTGGCGTCCGCGAAATCCCGGTGCCAGCCGATCGGGGCCGAACCGTTCTGCTGCGGGTCGAACGCGCACAGCCAATGGGTGTGAAGCGCTGAGAGTTCCCAGTGCAGCTCGGGGTGACGGTGCCACATGGGAGGCACCACCGACGACGGCAGCCCGTAGGTCGTGCGAAGCCAGTTCACCCACTGGTTCAGTTCCAACCATGCGGCCTCGGCGTCGTCGGCGGTCAGCAGATTCCAGTTGATCGGGCCGGGCGGTTCATCGAGCATCGGCCCCGCCGCCCCGACCCGGTTTGTGGTGCCGTGGTCGATTTCGGGTTCTGGCTCGTCCTGCTCGGGTACGAAGTCCTCTTCGTCATTCATGGTGTCGGCCCTGTCCTACTGCGACATCACGGCCGGTTCGCGCTGCTGCGCGGGCCGGTCGTCGCGCTCGAACCCTTGGCTGCGGTCGAGGCCCGGGGCCTCACGCTGCGGTGTCTCCTGCTGCGGCGCACGGTCGACGGTGTAGGGCGTCCACATCATGTCGTGGCCGATCTTCGTGGCCACGAACTCTTCACGCTCGTTGCCGTTCTGATCGGTAAACGGCCGCACGTACCCCTGTGCGATGAAGCGGTCGTCCTGCTGGAACTTCTGGCTCGCTTCCTCGGCGGTCTTGCGGAAGAGCACCATGTCGTGGAACGTGGTGCCGGTCTTGACAAACGAATCCTCGCCGTCACGACGGAAGTGATCGACGCCGACGCGCGCGTACAACCGCGCGATCCCGTTCTTGCTGTACGTGAGCCTGGGTTCGGAGTCGATGTATCCGACCAGCGCTTCACGTGGTCGCAGCTTCGCCCGTTCCTGCCTCTGGCCGTCGTGCGGCTCGTTCTGCTCGTCCATCAGCTTGCCTCCTACCTCACGGTGCCCCGCCAGTAGGCGGCGCTGCTTGTGTGTGGCGGCAAGGTGCACGAAGCGGCCCGCGAGCCTTAGAACCCTCGCGCGGGCGTCTCCCGCGCCCACGACTGCGCCGACGAACCAGCTCTGCTGGATACCGGGGTGCGTTCGGGGTTCGGGCGGACACCGAGCGCGGGCCGGTGTGCTCGCACGGTCTCGACGTTCAGCCCATTCGGTGGGTTCCCCGGCGCGGGTTCGGGTTGTGCTGCGTGGTCGATGTCTTCTTGCATCGCGGCCAGCTGGGTCTCGATTCTGGCGAGGTCTTTCTCCGCGTCGGCAAGGGCCTGGGCGTGGCGGAACGGCTGGCCGATGCGCTGCTCGGCATCGTCGCGTTCGGTCTCGGCGCTGGCGAGGTCGCTGCGGGCTTGCTCGAGGAGGGAGGGGATGCCGGATGCGCGGTTCTCGATGCGCTGGATGAGTCCGACGCCGCCGTCGAGGAACGACTGGCGGGTCATGATGAACCCGCTACGCGGCACCCCGTCGAGCCGAATGTTCACCACGGGGTCGGCCCCGAGTGCCGGGCTGGTCGAGACGATCACGTCAAAGCCGCTGATCTGGCCGATGACGCCGTGGTCGCGGGAGGCGTAGCGCGGTGCCCACTTCAGGTCGGAGTCGTGCGCCCAAGTTGCGAGCGCGTGTGCAGCATCGGCCCGGGAGGTGTAGGTGTTGTCGCGTAGCTCGATGCGGAACCTGTCACCGGAAGTGTCGGTCACGCGCGGCAGCACCGCTTCGAGGGCTTCGATGTCGGCTGCGGCACTCCGTGCATGGTCACTGGCGCGGTCGCGGGCGTGGACGAGCATCGACTCGTTGCGGTGATAGGCGCGTTCGAGACGGCGGAGCCGTTGTACTTCGGTATGCACCGTGGAGTGCTCCAGCAGAAGCGGGTTCCCCGAGGAGATGGCCTTGGCTTCGGCGGCGGATAGGGCGGATGAGTCAATCTCCTCGATCTCGCGGGAGTCGAGGTTTCCACGCATGAGCTGCGCGATGAAGGTCGCCTTCCGCTCGACCCCTTGCCACATGTAGGAGTCGAATGACCGTTCGGTGACGAACCGGACGATGCCGATCTCGGGGTTTTGGTTGCCTTGGCGCAGGATGCGGCCCTCGCGCTGGGCGATGTCGCTGGGTCGCCACGGGCAGTCCAGGTGATACAGCGCGACGGCCCGGTTCTGGACGTTGGTGCCGACGCCCATTTTCTGTGTGGAACCCATCAGCACCGCGACGTGCCCGGCACGCGCGGCAGCGAACAACCTGGCTTTGTCCACGTCGGTCTTGGCTTCGTGCATGTACCGGATGGACTCGGGCGGCATCCCGCGCACGACAAGCTGCGCCCGCAGTTCGTCGTAGGCGTTCCACTGGGTTGGGTTCGGGGTGCCGATGTCGGAGAACACCAGCTGCAACGCACCCCGCACGGGCGACTCCTGCCCGGTGATCGGGTCGAGGTAGATGTTGTCTTTCGTCTGCTCCCAGACCCGGTGGATGCTGTCGGCAGCCAGGTCCACCTTGGTCGGCCCAGACGGGTCGGTGGATGCGATCATGCGGATATCGAGGGCGGCCTTGCGCCCATCGGTCGAGATGGTGAGCATGTTGTCTTCGCTGGGCGACACCGCCCGGGCTGCGACCTTCTCGGCACGCTTGCCGAGGGTCTCGATGAACTGCTCCAGCTCGACCGTGGGCTGGATCGCGACCGTCGCCGGTGCCCGCCTACCATCCTCGCGCTCGGCGATCTCGGGGGTGGGCAGTTGCAGATCCTCGGCGGTCTTCACATCCGCGAAGATCGACCAGAGTTTCAGCATCTCGGGCACGTTCTGGAACTTGGCGAACCGCGTCTTCATGCGGAACGTGTTGTTGCCGGTCGGGGCCATCTCCATCTGCGTGACCGTCTGCCCGAACGTCGCCGCCCACGCATCGAACGCGCCGATACCGGCGGCGTCGAGCAAGTCCGGGCGCAGGTACTTCTGCATCACGAACGCCTCGGTCACGCTGTTCGAGATCGGCGTCGCGGTCGCCCCGGTGACCACCCGTTCGCGGCCTTCGGAGCGCAGGTATTCGAGCTTCATGTGCAGATCGGAGGCACGGTTGGAACCCTCGATCGCGGCGTCTTGGATGTTCGAGTCGGTGGCGAGGTTCTTGTACATGTGCATCTCGTCCACGACCACGTAGTCGATGCCGGTGTCCTCGAAGCACACCCCGGCATCTCGGCTGGTGTCGATGCGGGCTTTGACCTTGTTCTCCAGCTGGAGCAGCTTGCGCTGGATGCGTTTGACGCTCATCGCGTTCTCGCCCGTCGCGGTGGCGAGCACTTCCCGCATGTCGTCGACCTGGGCTTGGATGTACGCCTGCTGGGTCTCGGTGCGCAGTGGAATCTTCTCGAACGCGCCCTGCGTCATGAGCACGCCATCCCACTCGTTCGCCGAGGTCCGTGCGACGAACAGGCGGCGCTTGTCGGCGGTGAGGTCTTTGCTGGACGCGGCGAGAATCCGGGCCTGCGGATAGATTTGCAGCCACTCGCGGGAGAACTGTTCCAGCATGTGATTCGGAATTACGAGCACGGGCTTGTCGATCAGCCCCATGCGGCGCATCTCCATCACGCCCATGATCATTTCCGCTGTCTTGCCCGCCCCGACCTCGTGGAACAACCCGGCAGCCGGTTCGGCGATCATGCGGGCGACGGCGGAGCGCTGGTGCGGGCGCGGGGTGAAGTTCTCCGCCAGCCCCGGCAGGCTCAGGTACTCGCCCGCGTCGGTGTAGTCGCGCAAGACGATGGAGTTGAAGCGCCGGTTGTACTCGGCCACGAGCGTGCGGGCACGCTCCGGGTCTTCAAACACCCACTCGGCGAACCGCTCTTGCAGGGCGTCGGCTTTCTCCTGCGCGGCGGTGGTCTCCAGCGGGTTGAGCACGCGGCGCTTCTTGCCGTCGACGTTCTCGATCTCGTCGTAGACGAGCAGGGTCTTCTGCTCCATGATCGCCTGGGCGATATCGGGGGCCGGGCGACGCTCGGTGCCCCACTCGTTGGTGGCCAGCAGCCCTTGGCGTCCTCCCCGCACTTCCCACATGCCTGGCAGCGGGTTCTCCACGTTCACGTCGCGGGTGCGCAGCAGCTCGTTCAAGAACTGCGCGTGCACGTCGGCGCTAATCCACACCGCGCCCATGCGGGCGCTGATCTCTTCTACGCCGAGTGCTTCGGGTACGACCTCGGTGAGCGCGTCGACATTAGCCTGGAACGCCGGGTCGTCGGCGGCGCGCTCGGTGGCGTGCTCCAGCTTCATGCGCACGTCGCCGGAGAGATACGCGGGGGCGTGGATGAGCTCGTCGGTGATCGGGTCGGTGAACACCAGCCCGGTAAGCGAGGCGCGGGCTTCGGTTTCGTCCATGCCGAGCATGTCGGCGATCAGCGGCAGGTCGATCCTGCCGGTGCGGTCGAGGCTGACCGCTATCGCATCGGCCGGGGTGTCAACGCCTTGGGGTTCGGTGCGCGGGGAGACGACGCGGCGTGTCATGATCGCCGCCGGGGTCGCGGTCTGGTCGGTGTCGTCAAACTGCTCCAAGGCGAGCACGAGCGCCCCGAACGGGTCGGAGCGCAGCAGCCGGATCGGGGTCGGCACCGTGCGGGCGTAGGTGTCTTCCCCGGCCTCGTTGGTGCGGCCGGTGCGGCGCAGCGTGTACCGGTTCAGCGGCCCGTACCTGCCAGCATACTTCCGGTAGTCGCGGTACAGGCCCTCGCGCGCCTGGTTGATCTCGTCGGTGTCATCGACGGTCGCGGCCTCCAGTTCGAGCAGCCGGTGCGCGCCGTCGCGCAACCCCAGCAGGGCGCGCAGCTCCGGCCCCGCCGATTTCGGCACGTCCAACGGTTCGACGGAGCCTTGGACGACGGTGCCGAACCCGGTGTCGGTGGCGACGATGCTGCCATCCCACAACTGCGGCGGCGACGGCACACGCGCGGCCTGCCGTGCCTGATACTCCGCCGTGGGCGCAGTGAAGACCCTTCCGGTGCGGCGGGCTGTGAACGTGATCTGGTCGAGCACATCGGCCAGGTCGGCCTCCAGGCGGTCGAGGTCGCCATCGACGGTGAGCGTCGGGGTGCCGTACATGCCCTGCCGGATGCTCAGGGTGCCGAGCACATGCTCGGGGTGGTGATCGAAGTAGGCGTTGATCTTCGCGCGCTGTCCGTCCAGGCTGATCGGGGTGACCGTTTCCCACAGGTCATCTGCCGGGGGTTGCCCGTCCTCGCGGCGGTGCAGGATGAGCAGATCGGTCACCACGTCGGTTCCCGCCGTGCGCCGATGTGCCCCGGCGGGGAGCCTGATCGCGCCCACGAGGTCAGCGAGCATCGCCATCTCGCGGCGCGCGCCGGGGTTCTGCGCGTCCATCGTGTACTGCGACGTGAGCACCGCGACCATCCCGCCGGGCCGGGTGAGCCGCAGGCTCTTGAGGATGAAATGGTTGTGCATCGACAGCCGCGTCGGATTGTGCACCGGGTCGTGCAAGGTCACGTCTGAGAACGGCACGTTCCCGATCGCCGCATCGAACGAGGCTTCGGGCAGCCGGGTGTCGGCGAACGACTCAGTCCGTACCTCGGCGTGCGGATACAGGGCGCGGCTGATCGCCGCGGTCACCGGGTCGAGTTCCACCCCGGTCATGCGCGCGGTCTCGGGGGCCATGCCGAGGAACGTGCCCAGCCCGGAGCCGGGTTCCAGCACCCTGCCGCCGTCGAAGCCGAGCGCGGTCATGGTCCGCCACATCTGCCGCACGATCAACGGGTCGGTGTAGTGCGCGTTGATCGTCGTGCGTGCGGCGGCATCCCACTCGTCCGGGGTCAGCAGGCTCCGCAGCTGCTCACGCTCGGTTGTCCAGTCCTGCCTGGACTCGTCGAACACATCGGGCACCGCGCCCCAGCTCGACCAGCGCGCGAGCGTCTGCTGCTCATCAGCGGTCGCCGGGCGTTCCTGCTCGACCAGCAGCCGGGCGGTTTCGATCGCCGCGATGTTCGCGCGAAAGCGGGCTTTCGCGCCCGAGGGAGCGAGGTCGTCGTGCGTGGCGGGCACGAACCGCCCCACCGTCGCGGCAGGCTCCGAGTCGGTGGCGGTCTCGTCGGCGGTGGAGGTTAGCGGACTTCGCGCAGGAAGCGGATCGTCGCCGCTTCGGCCAGCAGGCTCTGGTGTTCTTCCAGGTACTGCCTCGGGATCTCCGCTTCGACCAGACCCTCCAAGAACCAAGTCGGCACGGCCCAGTCTTTGGCTTTCTGCTCCAGGTCGACCGTCGAGGGCATCAGGTCGGGGGCGTCTTGCATCCGCTCGGCCCAGGTCACCAGATTCTCGTCCGACGGCCGGGTCTGCTCCCACTCCTCGCGGGCCTCGTCCAGCGGCAGGCTCGGGTCGCTGACCCAGGCGAGTTGCTGCATCACGACCTCCTCCGCTATCCGTAGCGCCGTCATCCGGCGTGCCACGTCCTGCAAGTAAGTCTGCTCCGAAGAGGCCGTCTTCGCCAGCACCGACGCCGGTGTTGTCTCGATCTGTCGCGCCAGTTCGCTGATCTGGCCCTGCGCCTCCTGGCCCAGATCGGTGAAGAACCGGGTCGGGTCGTCGAGGTTCTGGAACCGCTGGGGTGCGTGGGTCTTCCAGTGCGCCATCGCCTGCGCTCCGTACTTGTTCATGTGTCGATCCCTCCAGTCCGGTCGCGGTTTCGGCTGCTTCGTTGATCTGCTCGTCGGCGGTCTGCTCGGCCAGCCCCCACAGGTCGAACTCGAGCTGACCGGGCGGCGCTTTCCGGCTCCTGCGGGCCATTGGCCATCACCTCCACGCCTCTGCCGTCGTTGCTGCGACCACCGATCGCAGCTCGCGGCCACGGTTCAGCGGTCGGTGAATGAGGTGCAGCTCAGGGGCCATTCGCGCCTCGTTCCAGCAACGCCTCGATCTCGATCCGATCGGCTTTCAGTCGCTCGCCGTCGTCTCGCTTCGTCCAGGCCCGCAGATCGGTGATGATCGGCGGGGCCGAGCGCAGCAGCGTGACCGCGGTGCCGAACGGGAGGGTGCGGATTCGCTCGGGCGGCATGATCGCGATGCGTCTGACCGAGCGTTGATTGGACCGGGTGCCGTGGTCGCCCAAGGTCACACTGTCGGTGAACTCGTCGCGTTCCCCGATCAGTGAGGAGAGGTCTTGCAGATCACGGCTGTTGGATGCGCCGCCGAGGACGATCTTGGTGATCGCGGCATCCCAGGTCGCGTTGGCCTGGTTCTCGCTCCAGCGATCCCGCGCTTGGGCGAGGCTTTGGAGCACGGGCATGGCGGTGATTCCCGTTCCGCCTCCCTCCGACATGAGTGTCGGCAGGCTGGGAAGCGGGCTGAGGTTGGCGATCTCGTCCAAGGCCAGCAGCAGGGGCGGGTCGAGGCGTGCGCCAGGTGAGCGTGCCGCTACGCGGCGGGCTGCCTCGACGAGGTCTTCCACGAACGCCGCCACGAGCGCGGCACTCGCGCCCGCGCCCGCGCCGGTGGCGAGCAGGTAGAGGGTGCCGCGCGAGAGGATGAACTTCTCCGGGTCGAAGTCTTCGCCCGCGCCAGGTGAGACCGCATCGAGCACGCGCGGGTCGGCCAGGGCGCTCAGCGACAGTGACACGCCCTGCCAGATGGAGTCGCGCGTCCTCGGGTCGGCGTCGATCATCGCCTCCAGCGACTCGGCCCAGCCGCCCGCCGCGAGTGGGCTGTTCGTCAAGATCGCCACCGCATCGGCGGCGGCTGTGGGGTCGAGCGTCCACCGGAACAATTCCGACGGTGGCCTGTGGTCGATCGCGGCCGCGTGCAAGAGCGCCTGCAGCGCGGAGCGGGTCTTGCCCTCCCAGAACCCGCCGCCCTCCACGCCGCCCGAACTTAGGCCGGTGGCCGAGGCGAGGCCGGTTGCGCGGATCATCGCCGTCAGCGGGTCTTCGCAGCCCCTGATCGGTGACCAGCGCAGCCCGGCCGGGATGCCCTCGGCCAGGTGCTGCGGGTCGAACACGGCGGTCGGGCCGATGCGTTGGCGCGCGCGCAGGCTCGCGGTGAGGTTGTCCGGGCGGGTCGAGGTGGCGACCACTCCGCCGGGCGCATCCAGGATCGTCGGCACGACGATCTGGAGGGATTTGCCGCTTCGAGGCGGGCCGATGACCAGCAGAGAGTCCTCCACGCTGGCCCACACGTCAAGCCCATGCGAGGTGCCGATCCGATAGCCCACATCGGACGGCGCGGGACGCTCCAGAGAGGGCCGGAGATTCCCTGCCCGAGATAGCAGCGCCTTGGCGGAGGCGGCCTGAGCCACGTCATGTTTCGTTGCCGTGCCGGGAAGTCGATGAGGGTCTTGCGCACTCTTGCGCGACTGGCGGCGCAGGAGTGTCCACGCCCAGGTGATCGCCGCCGCCAGCAGCCCCAGCAGCACGACCGCGACGATCCAATAGGCGACGACACTGAGGCCATCGGCCTCCAGCGCGGTCGCCGGGTCGCCGGGGTTGAACAGCACCCCGACCCCGGCGGCGGGGCCGGCCAGGGGTTGAGCGGTGCCGGTGAGGAACGCCGCGACCGACCCGGCACCGCGCAGCAGCAGCGTGAGCGCGAACACCCCGATCAGTCCGATCATGGCGGCGTTGGTCAGCTCGTCACCGAAGGAGCCGGTCTGCCTGCCCGGTGCCGGGGCACTCATGACAGGCTCCGCACGACGAACGTGCCCGAGACCCTGCCCACGAGCACAACCTCGTCGCCGGGGTCGACGTGGTCACAGGCCAGGTCGATGAGCGCGCGGGCGGTGCCAGTCGGGGCGGCGTCGGTGTGCCTGATGATGTGGCACACCGCAATGTCCTCACCGGGCACGAAACCATCCCCGGTCACTTCCAGCAGCCGGGGCGCATCCGCAGGTTCGGGTTCCGGCGGGGCCGGAGCGGGGGTGTTCTTGCGGGCGGTGGCGGTGATGATGTCGGTGAACGTCGAGCCATCGGCCTCGGTGACCTCGACTCGTGCCGGAATCATCCGCTCGGCGGTGACCTGATCGACAATCCGCGCGAACGAGCCGCGCCGCCATGCGCCCTCGGCGACCGGCGGGGCGAGGGGTTCCCCGTCGACGGTGGCGCTCATCGTGCCGTCGTCGTGCACGGCGAGGCGGATCAGCGGCATCGAGACCGGCGCGGGAGCAGCGGCATGGGCAAGTGGTTTTCTCATGCCGTCAGGTGCGCCTGACGCCTCCCGGCGAGCGGCTAGAGCCTCGGCGCGGGCGGTTCGTTCCTTCGGCGGTGACCGATGCCGAACTGTGCGGCCTGAGTGGTGCGGTTCTGTATGCGCCGCGCCCAGTTCTCGGCCTCGACGAGCACCTGCCAGAAGTCCTCCGCACGCGCTTCGCCGGTGCGCTCGACGCCCCACATGTGCGTGCCGTCCGAGTGGCGCACGCGACGTTCCGCTGTCCACGTCCACGACGTCGGCAGCCGCTCGTCGTCTGACCAGTCGGTGCCGGTGTACTGCTCTTCGATCGCAAACCGTGAGCGGGTGTCGTTCTCCGGGTAGAACACGAAGTGCCCGGCGCCGAACGTCTCGGGATCTTCGTAGAAGAACTGCACCGCGCCCTCGTGCTTCCGAGCGATCCGGTTCAGGCCGTCGTCGAGCGCCGTCATCGTCAGCGTGAGGCGCTCCCGATCAGGTTCGCTCTGGCTCATCGCACGCTCCCGCCCGGAGAGCGCCCCGATGCCCGGGCACTCGTGTCGAAGAGCGCGAGCTCAGCAGGGTGCAACTGCTGTTGGACGACGAAGCTGCGTTCTTTGATGCGCCACAGGCCCTGCCCGACGCCGAGTGAGGGCAGCAGCTTACGCTCGGTGGTCGTCAGGCCGAGGGCCTTGGCGGTGACGCCCAGCTGGTCGGATTCCTGCCGGTAGATCACCCGCGTCTCGGCGTTCGCCAGCAGGCTGTTGGCGAGCGAACGCATGGCGCTGCCGGAGTCACCGACGTTCTCCAGATCGGTCAGCTTGTGGAAGATCAAGGCATTGGCGATGCCGTAGTGCCGGGCGAGCCGCCAGTGCGCGTCCATCCGTCTCAGCAACGACGGCTGAGACATCAGCCGCCACGCCTCGTCATAGATCACCCACCGTTGCCCGCCTGCCGGGTCGAGCAGCGCCGACTCCATCCACGCCGAACAGCACGTCATTAGCGCGCTGATGAGCGTGCTGTTCTCCGTCACCCGCGACAGGTCGAGGCTCATCATCGGCAGCGTCGGGTCGAACTGCACCGTCGAGGGGCCGTCGAACAATCCCGCCAAGTCGCCTGCGACCAAACGCCGCAAGGCGTGGCCGACGATGCGGCCGTCCTCGGTCAGTCGCCCGTCGGCGTCGTCGGACGGGGCGAGGATACGGTCTACGACCATCGGCAGAATCGGCACGGTGTTCTCTCGCACGGTCGCGATCAGCGCCGTGTCGATTGCGGTGTGCTCCAGCGGCGTGAGGCCTCGGTTGAGGACGACCTCGGCCAGCGCGCCGATGAGGTCGCGGCGGCGCGCTGCCACGGTGCTCTCCCACTCCGCATCGGTGAAGTGGGAGGGCCGATACCCCTCGTCCAGAGGGTTGAGCCTGTTGGCCATGCCGTGGCCGAGCGCGATCGCCCTGCCGCCGACCGCTTCAGCGATGACGGTATGTTCCCCTTTCGGGTCACCCGGCACGTACACGCGCCGCCCGAACGGCAGGCTGCGCGTGTAGAGCGACTTGGCCAGTGAGGACTTGCCGGACCCGACGATTCCGGCCAGCACGACGTTCGGCGCGGTGATGACGCCGTTGGCGTACAGCACCCACGGGTCGTAGACGAAGCTCCCGCCCGAGTACAAGTCTTGACCGACGAAGACACCGGACGAGCCGAGGCCGCCCTCGGCGACGAACGGGTACGCGCCGGAGAGGGTGGCGGAGGTGTCTTGATGTCGGGGCAACTGGAAGCGGCCCGGTGTACGCAGCATCGAGGGTCCGGGTTCCCCGGCGGCGGGCAGATACTGGCGTGCGGCGCGCTCGGCCTTGTCCGCTTCGGCGCGGGCCTTGGCCTCGTCTATCCGCTGCTGGCGCTGCTCGCGGTGCAGCTGGTCCGCGGCTTGGCGCCGCTGCTTGCGGTAGCGGCGCCGCTCTTTCGCGGGGGCGACCAGCACCGAGGCGTGCAGCTTCTCCTCGTCGCTGTGGCTCATCGTTCCAGCCCCCGGTCGCGCTTGATGTCCGCGATGCGGTCGGGGGTGAACCAGGACCCATCGCCACGCACGCGGTCGCGGCGCTCATCGAGCGCGCGGCGCGCGGCCTCGACGTTCGCCGCATCCTGTGCGGGCTCCACCCGCTGTGAACCGTCGGCGTTTGCTGTGGCGTTGGCTGGCGGGTTGTAGTCACGGTAGAGGGCGACGTTGCCGAGCGTCCGGTTGTAGGTGAGGGAGTAGCCGGCGGTCTTGGCGTATTTGTCGGTTGTGCTGTCGGGCAGCTCGTCGTAGACGTGCCCGTTTGCCAGCGCGGCATTGTTGGTCTCGTCGCCGTAGTCCAAGCCTCGCAGATACTCGATTGCCGCGTCGGTGCCGTCGCGGTCGATGAAGTCAAGCACCCGGTCGGCTTCCTCGCCCTGCAAGAACACCACGGTCACCCACTGGCGCTCGGACGGCTGCCAGGCGATGCGCCCCAGGTGCCCGGACGCCTGATCCAGGCAGCTCTCGGCGGCGCTGACATGCTGCGCGGCCTGGCGCAGCGCATCGGCAGCGGCCCAGACATCCGCGGCACCGAGGTCGCGGTCACCGTCGTCATGAGCGGCCCGGCCTTGGTAGGTGATACCTGCTCCGGCGAGCTGGATGAACGACTGTTCCAGCAAGCGGGTCGCGGCCAGTAGTTCCCCGACGATGCCGTGGAGCTTGTCGGGGTTGTCGATGCGTCGGCTGGCGTGCGCGAGGCCTCGCAACGCCGCGTTTGCTTCCGCAGCGTCAGCGGTCGGGTCGTTGAACGTGGGCATGTCGGACCTCCAGATGAACAGGTGCAGGTGGCTTCGAGGTGCGCCCGACGGCTCAGACCTTGCGGCACAGCGGCAGCGCGGCGGCGGTGAACGCTTGGGCCTGCTGGCCGACCAGCACGCGGGCCTCACACGAGGCTTGGATGGCGGCCTGCTCGATCGCAGCGACTGCCGCTTCCAGTTCCTCGAGCGAGTCGGCAGACACCGAGATCAGACCCGTGTAGCGGAGCACTCCGTGCCCGGCGGTGAGGTCTGCCTCCTGCTGGAGCACGTCGTGGTATTCAGCGGTTTGCGAAGCGTCTTCGATCTGCCCGATGCGGGCGCGCTGGGCCGCGTCGCTGATGTACTCGGTCTTCTTGCGGCGAATGTCGCGCGCGGCCTGATCGGTGCGCAGCGGGGTACAGATCAGCGAGAACGCACGGTGGATACCACTGGACAGCAACACGGGTGAGAGGAACCCCGGATGCACCATCGAGCGCGGCCACTCCGAAATCCAGACGACGGTGTGATAGGCCGAGTCGCTGCGCAGATGCCCCCACGACTCGGTGACCGCGACTGGCCCGGCGGTGGCGAGGTCGTGTCCGAGGTCGCCGTGGCGTTCCAGCGTCGCGGCGATAGCCGGGTCATACGCCGAGCGCAGGATGACCGCGATCTGCCCGGTGCTGAGCCAGCCCTTGCTCGTCAGGTCTGCCGAGCGCAGCGCTGCCGACAGGGTGCCCATCTCCTGCCGCAGTACGTTCGCCGCGCCCTTGATGCCGCCGCCAGCGGTGCGAATCTGGCGGGCGGCGGCGCGCATGTCCAGGCTCAGGCTGAGCGTGGTCGCGTGACGTTCCCCGGCAGGTCCGGCCCGGTCGATCAGCTCCTGATAGGTCGTCGCCGCCCACGAGCCGTCGGCGGTGCCGTGCGCGGCCCACCACTCGGCCAAGCCCTGCCCGGAGTCCGGCAGGGTGCGTTCCAGCACTTGCAGGGTGGCGATGCGCCCGGAGCGGCACACGGTCGCCAGCACCCGGCCCCACGCGGTCACGCGGCGTTCCTGCTCGCCGGGGTCGAGCAGCACGAACGCGGGATGGGTGATCACGGTGACGACGGTGAGGGTTCCGGCGGTCGGGTCGTGCACCATCCCGGCCCCGGTCTCGGGGTCGGTGTACTCGCGCAGCCGGGCCATGTCGCCGGGCAGCGCGAGCGTTCCCGCAGGGCGCGGGGTGACGATTCTGCGCCGGTAGGCCAGTTGCCCGCCGGTCTTGCGCCACAGCCACCAGCAGGCCACCGGCAGCCACTCGACGAGCGGGCGGCCCGCCACGGGAATCCAGGTGATCGCGGCAGCAAGTACCCAGATCGGGGCGGTGATGAGGAACAGGAGGCCGCCGCCGCCGTAGAACGCGGCCACGAGGCTCGCCCCACCGACGCCGAGGGTAATCAGCTGGCTCAGCGACAGGCCGAGCAGGATGCCGCGTCTGGTGAGGCGTGAGAACTTCACGGGCACCAGTTCGCCGCCACCTGGCTCGTGGGGCGTCTCCGGGCTGGGCATGGCGTGTCACTCCTTCGTCGGCTTGGGCTTCGGCGGCGGCGCGGAACTGGTCGGGGTTTTCGGCAGCGGTTGCGAGGGCGGCGGCGCGTGCGGGGTGACCGGAGCCGACCCCGCTTGCTCGGCACCGCTGGCCGCTTGATCGGCTTGACCGGCCAGCGCCTGGCCCGCTTTCGGCCCGGCGGTGGCGGCGGCTTTGACCACGGCGGCACCCGCCACGACTCCGGCGGCGACCGGCCCTGCCGCCGCCGCGCCTCCACCGGCACCGGCACCTGCGGCTCCGGCGGAGCCGCCTGCACCAGCTGCACCACCACTGCTCGCACCGGCTCCTCCGCCGCCTGCCGAGGACGGGGCAGGCGTGGGGTTGGCTTTGGGGCCTCCACCGGCCCCGCCGCCCCCGTTGCTACCTGCGCTGCTGGACTTGTCGCCGCCTCCCTTGCTGCCCTCGTCGAGCACCTTCTTCGGCTCGCCCCCTTGTGGCTTGCCCGGCGTCGGAATGGGCCGGTTGAGCGCGCTCTTGGCTTCCTGCTCGGTGCCCATCGAGTTGTAGAGGTCGAACCCGATGAACGACAGGAAGCGGTATGTCATGTACGGCGCGAACCCGGCCAGCGCCATCAGCACGACCCCGGCGAGGGGGTCGGCGATACTCGACAAATCGCCGTCGATCGGGGCCGACACCTGGGTCACTGCGACCAGCAGAATCACGACGAGTACGAGCTTGGAGAGGATGAGCGCGACGACGAACATCGCCCACTTGGAGATCCAGCCGCGCGTGGCATCCCAGGAGGCGCCGGAGAACGCGAACGGGGCCAAGACCACCGCGACCAGTAGGAGCGCCTTGCGGACTAGCAGGCTCAGCCAGACGATCGCAGCGGCTGCGATGGCCAAGGCCGCGAGGAAGATGGTCAAGATCGCACCGACACCGGGTGCCCCCACGTTCAGCGCGGTCAATCCGGCGACGAGGATCGCGATCTTGTCGCCCATCGTGGCTGTGGTTTCGCCAGCGGCTTGGATGATGCCGACCGAGAGTTGGTCAACAATCTCTAGCAGTAGGGCCGTGAGGGTGATCACCACGAAGGAGCCGAGGACGCTCTTGGCCAGCCCGAGGGCCGCTCGGGAGAGGGCGGCGGGTTCTCGGCGAATCATGCCCGTGATGAGCTGTAGACAGAAGAACAGCAGCATGACGAACACGGCGATTCCGAAGATCAGGTTGTAGACGCCTAAGTACTCGCCGCTGGTGACGTCGACCATCGTGGTCGTGTCGAAGACCGTCCAGACAGCCTCAAACATCCAGGCGGCTGCCGCGCCCATCGCACTGGCGAGCCAGTCGAATGGTGCCGAGATCAGCGTCGCTGCGGCTTCACCGGCGACGTCGCAGACGGTGGAGATGACGGGGATATCGCACACGCCCATCACGAGCCTCCTAGTGGTTCGGAGTAGATGGGCGGGTCAGACGGCTTGGCCGACGCCCCAGAAGAAGTTGATGAGCGTGACCGACGCGCCACAGACGACGGCGGCACCGCACGAGATCAAGACGCCGATCTTGCCGCGACCGGCCAGATGCGGGTTGGAAGAGTTGGACCCGTAGGCCCAGATGATCGCCGAGACAATCAACGCCAGGACCGACAGGATCAAGCCCACGGTCATGACTGCGCCGACGATGATGCGCAGCTGGTCGATACCCGGCAAGCCACTGGAGTTGGGGTCGATGTCGATCACGGCAGTTCTCCTTTGTGAGAGGACGGATGGTTCTGCCGTCAGGTGCTCTCCGCTGCCACGCACACGAAAGCGCCCGCCCCAGAGAGGGGCGGGCGCTCAGAAGAAGCCGGAGTCGTCAGAGTTGCTGGCCGATGCCAATCAGCCAGTTCATCCACGCGACACCGGCACCGGCAAGGACTGCGCCTCCGAGGGAGACCAGCACTCCGACGCGGCCCTTGGCGGCGGCGGCATAGTTGCCGGTGCTCGATGAGACCGCCCAGATGATCGCCGAGACGATCAGCATCAGCACCGCGATCACGAGCGCGAACATCAGCAGCGCCCCGACGACCTCCCGTAGATCGTCGATACCGGCCAGTCCATCGAAGTCGGGAAATACATCCATGACGCACCCCCGCTACTTCACCGTGACGTGCAGGTGGTCGTAGTGCCCACCCGTCACGTTGTCGGGGTCGTGCATCCCGCCGCCGTTGTAGGAACGCCAGCCCTCGGAGTCGCGCGAGAGCGACCAGATCTTGCCCTGCCAGATCAGGTACTCGACACCGAGAGCTTCGGCGTGGGTCTGCATCCACTCGGTGACCTGCCAGCCGTAGTCGAGTTGCTCGCTGGCCGGATACTGGCCGATCGCGTTGCCGAACGTCAGATCACACGCCCTGCCCAGGGGATGCTCTGACTGCGTGCCGGGCCGGGGCGAGTAGCAGCCCCAGCCCGTGTCGGGGAACTGGGCGAGAGTCTGCTCATACAGGTGCAGCATCCGGGCAGTGATCTGCCCGGTCGACGTCGGGTCATCGACCATCCGGCTCGGGTCGTCGCCGTCGAATGGAGCCGGGTCACCGGCGATACCGTTGGTGCCCGCGCAACCGTGGGGAGGCCCGACTGAGGCTTCGGGGAGGTCGGCGGCGTTGTGCTGGTTCAGCCATGCTGCCGGGTCGATCTGTTCGCCGTTGGTGCCGCCGGGTCGAACCTCGAAGTGCAGATGTGCTCCGGTGCTACGTCCACTCGACCCGACATCGCCGATGTGCTGGCCCGCGCGCACGTGATCTCCGACCGAGACGTGGATGCCGTGCTGCCACATATGCGCGTAGGCGGTGGCGACGGTCTGCCCGCTGATGGTGTGCTCGATGATGATGAGACCGCCGTAACCGCCTGAGAACTCAGCCACAGTCACTGTGCCGTCAGCGGCGGCCAGGATGGGGGTGCCGTCAGCTGCGCCGAGGTCGAGACCGGAGTGATAGGAGGTCTCGCCGGTGAATGGGTCGCTGCGATACCCGAACTCGCTGGTGACGACCCAGGTGCCCTCGGGCAGCGGGAACACCACGCGCGAAGACTCCGTGACTTGTCTAGTCGTCACCAGGTAGGGGCCAGTCGCGGTGGTCGGGCCGCCGGAGCCGGTGAGGGCACTGAGGATGGTGGCCGCGACCGGCTCGTAGTTGTTGTACCTGTCCGGGTGGGCTGAGACCTCGACAGCCTGTGCCGCCTCGCCCTTGCCCATCTGCTGCCAGCCAGGAATGTCGAGCAGGCCACGCGGACTCGGGTAGTTGGGGCCGTCCGGCCCGCCGTAGAACGCCCGCGCTTGATACGTGGAGTCCATGAGGTCGGCGACCGTTCCCCACCCCGACTGCGGGCGCATCTGGAACAGGCCGAGTGAGTCGTGGTCTGAGCCATTGCCATCGTTCGGGTAGTCGGCGCTCTCGGGGTAGGCGGAGGTGTTCGACAGCATCCGCAGGCTGGATTCGGTCAGTGCGGCCATGAGCGCGATCTGGATGCCGTCGCGCCCCACCCCGTCGATGCCGGAACCGATCTCGATGATGGTGGCCGCGTGCGTGAGTTGCTGCCGGTTGAGCGTGATGGTCTCGCCGTTCGCGGTGGTCGCGGTCAACGAGTCGGGGATGTTCCCTACGGTGATGCCGGAGCCGTCGATGGTGCACTCGGCGTTCGCGGAGGGGTTCATCAGCACGCCGATACCCAGCAGGCCCATGAATGGGCCGAGCAGGAGCAGAAGGGCGAGGGCGATGACTGCTTTCTTCATCGTCATGGCCTCCGTCTCAGCGCAGTGGCTGGTCGAGAATCGACAGGCGCAGCAGGTAGCAGGACGGCACGACACCCGCATCGGGCGTGCTGGTCTCGCTTTGGCTGCCGGTCGGCGGGTCGTCGGGCGGGCAGGCGAGGAAGATCGTGAACGCCACCGAGTGCTCGGAGGTCACGGGTTCGTCGTTCCAGATGCCCTCGCGGTGCCGGGTGCCCTCGATCGTGATGGCGGTCGCCCCGACCGGGAGTTGTCCGGGCCGGGCTTGTTCGACCGCTTGTGCCCACTGCTCGGGCACGTAGGCTTCGGTGATGGTCAGGTGCTGGCTCGTGCTGTACTGGCGCAGATCGACCCAGGCGTCACGCGACGGCAGGTAGGAGGCGATGTCAGAGGCCAGGCCCGCCTGCTCGTTCCCGGTCGGGTCGCCCACGTCCAGCAGCACGGCGGTGTAATCCAGCGGCAGGAACCCGCTGGTGGTATCCCAGGTGAACAGCACGTGCGCGGCCTCGCGCGCGAACTCGTCGGGGTCGGTCGACGGGGCGATGTAGGGCAGGCGCGGAGTCGGCCGGGTCGGGTCGGTGGGCGCAGGCGCTGCCGGTGCTTCGGGTCGGGTGCCGTCGTCGTTCGGGCCGGTCACCAGCCCGTAGACGCCGATCGCAGCCAGGACGAGGAACGCGACGCCGGCGCAGACAAAGGAGATCAGTCGGCGGCGGGTGCGGGCGGGATCATCGGGAGTCGTCTTCATGACCCCCAGGTGCGCCGTCCGCGCACCCGACGAGGGTCAGAGCGCCCGGAGGTGCCTGCGCGGATTGCTCAACGCCTGCCGCGCCGTGCGCAGGTCGTCGGCGAACGTGCTGGTGCCGTCAGCGGTCGCCAGGAACGAGGCGATCTGCTCATCGCTGAGTTCGTTCGCCAGCACCTCGGCGTCGTAGTGCGTCCACCAGTCGGCAAGCTCGCTCCAGGTGGCGACGAACGCGCGCACCGGCCACCGTGCAGGCTCGGCCGCGCCCGCGAAGGTGACCGGCGCAGGCTTGGTCTGTGCCGCCTGCGCGCGGGCGACGGCCTCTCGTGCGAGTGCCTCCAGGTCGGTGGTCTCGCTTGCGGTCTCGGTGACGGCGGCGCGGATGCGCTCGAAGCCGGGATGCACCGGGGCACCGGCGTCGATGCGTTCGAGTTCGGCAGCGGCGTCGCCGCGCACCGTGGCGGGCAGGTCGGGGTCGTCGGTGACTTGCCGCAGGTAGTCGATCTTGTCGAGCGTCTTGTACGACGCGCCGCCGGGAATCATCGCGGCGGCTTGCTCGCTGGCACGGCCCACAGGTTCGGACGGTGCGGGAAACTTTCCCGCACCGTCCTTTCCGGGCTGGTTCTCCGCGCTGAACCGTGTCGCGGCCTGCCTGCGCGCGGCATCCTCGGCCATGAGGGTCTTCAGCTCGCGGTAGAGCGCAGCCGCCTCGACCGGGGTGAGGTCTTTGTGGAGCATGTTGTCGTCTTGCTCGGCCAGCAGGTGACCGAGCCTGCCCGAGATGCCCGAGCGCACCCACACGCTCACCGTGCGCCAGCCGAGCATCTTGATTGCGGCCAGCCGCCTCGCACCGCACACCAGCACCCCGTCGATGGTGACCGTCAGCGGTTGCAGGAGGCCGTCGCGGGCGATGGACTCGGCCAACGCGGTCAGGTCACCCAAGTCAGTGCGGTGACGGTTGCCGACGACGATGGACTCGACGGTGCGGTTGAGTTCGATGTGCCCGGTATGCCTGCTCATGACCGGCCCCCACGTTTTGGGGCCGCGAGCGAGATCATCAGCACGAGATCGTCGTCGCGCAGCAGCGCGCGCAGGCTCTCGCCGATCAGCAGCCTGAGCAAGATGCCGCGCCCGGCAGCGGTCGCGGCGTAGGCCGGGCTGGGGTGCCCGAGCAGTGCCTTCAGCAGCGCTGTCCACGCGGTGCTGTTCACGTCGAGCAGGGCGCGGGCGTGCTTGTCGCGGCGCAGCGCTTCATAGGCGCTCTGGCGGCTGCCCGCCCGGGCAAGCGCCTGGCAGATGTGCTCGACCCCGGCGCGGGCGACATGCGGGGGCCAGCCCAGCAGCGTGAACAGTGCGATGGCGTCTTCGACCGCCGAGTCTGTCGAGCAGCACGCCGTCGTGCTTGCCGGTTCGTCCGTGCCAGTCGGGTCTGGGTCGGTAACGTGGAACGCCGTGTGGTAGTCCGTGAGCGGGTTCTCTCGATCTGACAGCCGCTCGGCGTCGTGGAACGCGGAGATGTGCGGACGCCGGGCTTGATGCACCGAACAGAGCAGGCCCTGCCCGCGTTCCTCGGCGATGCAGGTGATGCGAACCGCGTGGGTCACCACGCCCCACGGATCGTTCGCGGTGCGGGCGGCCTTGGTGCGCATCACATCGAACGCGGCACTGGCTGCCTCCCACGGGTCGAGGCCGTGCTTGCGGGCCAGCGCCCCGTACTTGTCGGCGGCGTAGGCCATCAGGTCGGCGGCCACCGGATCGCACTGCCAAGCGCCAGGGCCGCCCTCGTGCAGTCGGTTCAGCAGGGCACGCAAGCCCTCGCTGCGAGTGAAATCCTCCGGTACGTGCTCGGTTGTGCGAGTTGTCATGGTAGGCACCTCCTGCCAGCCAGGTGCGCTCCCATGCCCAACAGGTCGGGGGCGGTCGGGCGTTCGCTGTCGAATCATCGCTACTCACCACTTCACGACTTCCCGACCGCGGCCCTCGTCGGCGCGTGGTGCCGGGCACCGTGCCCGAACGCCGTCAGCGGCGACAGCCGCCTGGCCCGGTCGCTGAGGTTCCGCAGCCCGGCCACGAGTGGTTCGCGGGCCTTGCGTGACATCTCGACTTCCATGTCGATGCCCCGCCCGGCCAGCGACGCCGTGTTACGGGCGATGAGATCGGTGGGCCGCACCCACTCGATACCGCGCGCCCGGTGTTCCTCGAGTTTCTGCTCGACCTCTGCCGCCTCAGCTGCACCGGTCATCTCGTCAGTCGCGGGGGTCTCGACCGTGGTGTCCTTGCGCTTGGTCACGTCGGCAGCGGCGACCGCCTCGGGCACCTGCCGAACCTCGCTGCGGTCTTCCGGCATCTCCGGTTCAGGCACATCCTCGACGTGCCAGTCGTCGTAGGCATGCGCCTGCTCGCGCGGGTCGATGTTCATGGTGTTGTCTCCATCTCTGTTGTGGTTTCCGGCTCCTTGACCGGCGGGGTAAACCAGCGGCCCACCGTCGAGGCATGGACGCCGAGCTCGTCGGCGATGGCCTTGTTCGACCAGCCGGCCTCCCGCAGCCGAGTGGCACGCTCACGCCGCCCCAGCACCAGCTCGGCCTCCGGGTCTGCTTCGGACTCGATCGCGGCCATGGGTTCGGTCGCGGCGGATAGCTCGGGCGGTGCCTGCGCCGTGCTCGGTGGCGCGGTGGTCGAGCGTGTGAGGACGACGGTGAGGTGCGTGCTGGCGAGCAGTACCAGCGGCGGCACGGCCGCGACCGTTGCGGCGAGCATGGCGGGCACGCTGGCGTCGGCGGCGACGATCGCGTGCAGCGCGTTTGCAGCAACCGACACGAGTGCTCCGCAGATCAGCAACGCCCACGGATACCAGGCACCCCGGCGACCATCGAGTGCGACAACCGCGATGGTGGAGACTACGATCAGGCCGTCCACGAGCAAGGGCCAGATCCACGCCTGCCCCGGCGCGATACCCGACCGGGCCGCGAGATCGGCCAGCGCCATGAACGAGAGCCAGAACGCGCCGATACCGATCAGCACGGTGCCGGTCGCGGCGGTCACCACCGCCCAACCCCATGCCGGTTGCCGCACGCTCATCACAGCCTCCGACCACTCACCGAGACAGGCGGCTCGGTGTGGGCGAACCCGGAACCCGTCTGACGTACCGGGGCGCGACGGCGCGGCCCGTAGGTGCTGACGTGGCGATACGCCGAGCCGACTGTCCGGGTGATCTCGTGCTCTCCCAGCCCGGACTGGCCCGCTGCTGGGCCGAGCGCGTTGAGCGCGTCGCGGGGTGAGTGTCCGTGCTCAGCCATGCGGCACGCGGCCTTGAACAACCCGAGGTTGCGTTCGCCCTCGGGTTTGCGAGCTACCTGCGAGGCGAGCCGGGCAACGTCCAGCGGCCAGCCGCCCGGCGGTTCCGGCGCGGGCGCGTATTTCGGGCGCGGGTCGAGGAAGTCACGCAACTGCTGCGCGTCTAGTAGCGCGACAGGGCGCGTCGCCATGCTCTCGACCCGATACGGCACCCGGCGACCGTCGATGGGGCGCTGTGAGGGCGGCACGATGATGTAGCCGCCGTCGCCCCGAAAGTCGATACCCGCCCGGCCCGCCTGCCACGATCGCTGCTCACGTTCGGCGTCCGTTGGGTAGTACAGATGCCTGCCGCCGGTCGGCGTGGTAACGACCGCCAACGGCTCCGGCAGCAGCCCGGCGCGTGTAGCGCGTCTGAATGCGGGATACCCGTTGACCTTGTGTACATCGACGTCGACGACGACGACACCCGAGGCTGCGCCAGTCGGGATGGCGAGATTCGCATGAGGCCGATGCCGCCACCACGCCTCCACCTGTCTCACATCGTTGGTTGCCTCGTGGAAACCTCGATCGGGAATCGGGCGCTTCCCGCCGGGCGCGCACGGGAACACCGGCACGCCGTGTCGGGCTAGCTCGTGCGCGACCAGCGGTAGCGGCACGTCCCCGCCGAGCCGGGAGAAGACCGCAGCGACCGATGAGGCCCGCCGCTCGATCAGATCGTGCGCCCCGCGAGCGTCGCCTACCTTCACCATCGCCAGACCTCCCTCCCATCCGGAGACCACCCCTCGCTGGGTGGCCCTACGACCGTGAGGTGCGTCGGGAGGATCAGGAAGACGAGACGGACAAGGAATCGAGACTGTGACCGTCAGGCATCTTGAAGAACCCGACGTGTCTATTCCGGACTACCTACGTCGAGGCAGACTGTCCAGCAGTTGTCACGACTGCGGTACACATCGCGCATGACGGGGCACGAATGACGCATCACGCCACGCTGCGCGGAGGTGCGTCGGCTGGAGCTGCCCGCAGGACGTCCCTAGGTCGCGGCCGGGTGAGGTGTCTCCCGAAACTCGGATGGGGATACGCCGAATCGACGTCGGAATCGAGCGGAGGCGATGCGAGAATCCACCCACCCCACTTGCCGGGCGGCCGCGCTTATAGGCACATCTGTTTCTTCGATTAAGCGTGTGAACTCCGTTAATCGAATCTCAGCAAGAAACCGCATCGGAGGCGCGCCGGCGTGTGCCGTAAAGAGACGCGTGAGATGGGTGCGCGACACAGCGACCTCGTTTGCCAGAGAGTTCACAGTCCAAGGTTCCGCCAGTCGAGCGCGCAGAAGGTCAATCGCTTTGGTGACATGGCCAGCTGAGGGTGGCCGGGTCAGCCGTCCAGCGATCGGCCGCCACAACGGGCGAATGGGTTGCGGTGACATGCTAGCGTCCAGGAAGACAGGAAGAACACCGGAAACCCAGCGAGCGAACAGCTCAATGGTGTGGATCGCAGCTACTTCTGGCGCATGGGTACCATCATTCAGGATGCTCATCTGACGCCACAGCGGCTCGACCTTGCGTAGGGCGGCAGTCCCCGGAGTCAACACTATTGCCGTACCATCCCATTCGCAGGGGTGCAGCCCACTGTGAACACGTTCGCGATGAGGAAGAAACCAAGACATCTGCATGCGAAGAAACTGCTCATCTGCATAGATCGACCAGATGCGCACCCGGCCTTGTGGCTTGATCCGGCACCATCTGTCTGCCCCTAGGGCGATCGACATCCCGGCCCTCAGCATATAGTCGCCGTTGGCAGTCTCGATCCGAGTACTGCCTTCCATCACATTCATGATCTGCGCATGGCGAAAGAGCGCTCGACTCGACGCGAGCGTCCGGACAAGTTCGAGAGCCGTCATCCCTCCGGGAACATCTCGGTTCTCTGCTAGCGAGTGCGACCAATCCGCGCCGTTGTCGAGTTCGAGATGGAGTCTCCTCACAGCCTCGCGCGCGCCTATGGCTTACCTCCACGATCAGGAGCAACACGCGAATCGGCGTGAGGTCCGCGTGCACCACTTCCGAAGCGTGCGACGTGACGAGAACTCAGCTCCGAGAGTCTGAGTTCTCGAAAGGAACTGTCAGTCGTCTGAGCCCGCAGTCTCATGTGAGTGGCTCAGAAGAGGTCAGTGGCGTATCGCCCGGTCTGGCTGAGTTCGGTGAGCCAGTTGGGTCCGTGGACGTCCTGGCCGATCCGGGTCAGGGTCTCCTCGACCGCTGGCCCCATGCCGGTGACGTCACCGCACACATACACGTGCGCGCCCTGCTCGATGAGGTCGAGGATGCTGTCTCGTTCGGCCCAGAGCCGGTGCTGGACGTAGCGGACCTCGCCGTCGGGCTTGCGTGAGTATGCCCGGTGCACGCGCAGCGTCCCGGCAGCCTCGTAGGTGGCGAACTCTTCGGCGTAGAGGTCGTCCCAGTCGGGGTGCTGGCAGCCGAAGAACAGCACCGTCTCACCCGCCGGTTCGCCGCCGGTGGCGCGAGCATGACGAGCGTTGATGAAGCCGCGGAACGGGGCGATGCCGGAGCCAGCGGCGATCATGATCGCCGGGATCGAGTTCTGGGCTGGGGGCCGGAAGTGCTCGGTCGGCGAAGCGAGGGTGACGGTGAGCCGGTCGCCGGGCTGGACGCGCTGAAGGTAGCTGGAGGCCGCGCCTCGGTAGGTGCCCGTCCCCGAGAGTGCGGGGCCCTCGATGACTGAGACGGTCAGTGCTACTTCGGTCTGGGTTTCGGCGGCGGAGCTGATCGAGTACTGCCGTGCCCTGGGGGCGGGGAGTCGTTCGATCACCCAGGCCAGGTCGACCTCGCAGGAGGCGAACATCTCCAGCAGGTCCAGCAGTGAGAACCGGCGCTGCCTGATGGTGTCCGCCTGTTCAGGGGAGGCCAGCTTTTCGAGTTCTGCGCGCTCGGGAGGGCAGCGTGTCGTCTCGGCGAGCGAGGCGAGTACCCCCTGCGTGGCTGGGGCGGTCAGGTCGACGTGGCGGGTCAGCAGGTCATCGACCCGCACCGGCACTCCGACGGGGATGCGTCCGCTGGGGGCGTCGGAGTCGATGGTCACCAACTCGTCGCCTGGCAGTGCCAGGCGGGTGAGCATGCGGGTGACGAGTTCGGGGTGGTTCTGCGGCAGCACCGAGAGGTAGTCGCCGGTGCGATACGTCATGCCCTCGGGCAGGCGGAGTTCGAGGTGCCGCTTGGAGCGGGGCGAGTCGCCGCGGACTAGCTCGCGGTTCTCCAGCACGATCGCGGTGGCCTCCTCACGATGGGCGGCGGGCTGGCTGGTGGAGGCGATCCGGTAGCGGGGGCCTGTCGGGGCGGTGTCCTCGATCTGGTAGTGCTCGGACAGTTCGGGCCACAACGGCTGGTACCAGCGTTCCCAGTCGCCGAAGAAGTCGGTGCGGGCATCGGTGGCACCGCGTTCACGAATCCTCGTGGCCCCGGCAGCAGTCATGGCGTCGTCGATGAGGGTGGGGACGCGCTGGTAGGTGGCGGCCCAGTCCAGGCTCCCGCAGCCCAGCACCAGGTATTCAACACCGCTCAGGTCCGGGCCGGTGGTGGTGAGCCAGTCGACGAAGCGCTTCGCATTGTCGGGTGGGGTGCCGTTGTAGGAGGAGGTCACGATGACGACCGGCCCGGCCGTGGGCAGGTCCGCGGTGGCCTCATCGAGGGAGGCCACTCGGGTGTGCCAGCCACGGGCGGCCCCATCGCCGGCGATGGTGCGGGCCAAGCCCTCACTGCTGCCCCCGTTGGAGCCGTAAAGCACCAGCATCGGCGTGCCGTGCGCATCCGCCGGTGGTGTCGCGGCGGCGGACGCCTTCCGAGCAGGAGCAGGAGCAGGGGCGGACGCGGGTGCTGTGGCGTCGGTGCGGAGCTGGGTGTGGCTGAGGCGGTTGGCGGCGTGGATGGTGAGGTTCTTGGGCTTGATCGTCAGCGACTCGGCGATCTTCAGCTCATACCCGGGGTCGGTCAGGGCGATGTCGAAGCGCTGGAGCATCATCGCCAGCACCAAGGTGGCCTCCTGCAACGCGAAGGGACGACCGATGCAGGCCCGTGCGCCGTGGCCGAACGGCATCCACGCATACTCGGGGATCTCATCCATCCGTTCCGGGGAGAACCGGTCCGGGTCGAACCGCGTCGGCTCGGGCCACACGGCCGGATCGGTGTGCAGGGTCGGGAGCATCACCATCACGCTCTCTCCGGCGGCGATGTCGTATCCGCCCAGCGTGGTGTCCTCACTCGGGGACAGCGCGAACGCCGGAGCGGTGGGATGCAGCCGCAGGGTCTCACGCAGAACCTGCCCGATGTAGCCCAACTTGGCCAGGTCAGCGAACTCCGGGGTCCGATCACCCAAGACCTCATCAACCACCTCGCGGGCCTTCGCGAGCACATCGGGGTGGGTCAGCAGCTTGTGGGTCGCGAAGGACAACAGCCCGGAGGTGGTCTCATGCCCGGCGATGAGGAAGGTCGCGAGCTGATACTGGACGTTCTCCTCCGACAGCTTCTCCCCGGTGAGCGGGTCCGCAGCCGACAGCATCCGCTCCAGCAGGTCATCAGGCCGCTGATCGACAGGCCTACCGGCGCGGGCCGTGACGATGTCCTGGGTGATCTGCCGCATGGTGGCGATGTCCTCGCGGTAGCGGCGGTTGGTGCCGACCATGAACGGCTGCACCCCCGGTAGGCGCTCGCTGCGCAGCCCCGCCTCGGTCAGCGCGCCCACCATCGCACCGACGAAAGGGTGATGGTTCTCGGAGTAGAACGAGTTGAACCGCACATCGAACGCACACAGCGCGATCGTGTCCAGCGTCAGCCGGGTCATGTCCTCGGCGACGTCGATCTCCACGTCTGGCCCGAAGCGCTCCCAGCGGACCATCATCTGCTCGGCGATGTCGAGCATCTGGCCAAAGTAGTCCTTCATCGCCATCGTCCCGAACGCCGGCATCAACAACCGGTGCGCCTTCCCCCAGTTCGGCTCCTCGTTGTACGCGGTGAACAGCCCGTCACCACCGAAGTCGCGCACCTGATCGATCGCGTCATGGACCTTCTTCGACCACAACGGACTGGAGCACATCTCCGCCACCAGCGCGTGTTCCGAGGCGAAGATCTGCCGCGTGCCCAGCACATCAAGGGCGAACATGCCGCCGTACTTGGCGTGATAGTCCTCAGCGAACTCGATTGAGGTCTCCTGCGAAGCGCCCAGCACCTCGAACAGGTTCCCCACCACCGGCAGGGCGGCAGGGCCGGGGATACGAGGGGTGCCGGTGGCGTTGGGAGGAGTCATCGAAAGGGCCTTCCTGTTCACGATCTATCGGGTCGAACCGTCCATCGCCCCTGGTGGCTGGCTGTGAGCGGGCGCACCCGGTCAGAGGTCGGAGTGCGGCCTGAAGCCCGGCCATGAGTTCGGGCACCGCGTGACGTCTCCCAACACACTAACTTGGCCACTCGCCTAGGTCAACTGGCCACGTCGTGTGCCCAAGGCGTATGATGGGGCTATGGACGATCGAGGAGAGGCGCGTACGCCGCGCAAACAGATCAGCGCTGGCGAGCGTCGAGAGCAGTTGGTGGCCGCCGCGCTGCGGGTGATGAGGCGCGACGGGATCGCTGCGGCGAGCACCCGTGCGATCTGCGCTGAGGCGGGGATGCCGCACGGGGCGTTTCACTACTGCTTCCACTCCAAGAAGGAGCTGTACGCAGCCCTGCTGGCCAGTGACATCGAGATCGACCTGGGGGCCGCCTGGCCGCATATTTCACCCGATGCAAGCCCGTTTGAGAACATCCGCACCTTGCTGCTGGCGTTCTGGTCACAGATCGAGACCGACCCCGACGCGCAGTTGGTCCTGTTCGACCTGGGCAGCTTCGCGCTGCGCGACCCCGAACTCCAGGAGCTGCCACAGCACGAGCACGCCGCCTCCCTGGAGAAAGCCACCGGCTACATCACCCGCCTGGCGGACGAGGCGCGTCTGGACTTCGCCCAGGACGAGCGAGTGCTCGCCGAACTCGTCCTCGACACACTTAACGGAGTCGCCTGGTCCTGGCTGGCCCACCGAGACAACGACCTCGCCCGCCAGAGCCTGGAACGGTTCGCGAGCCTGGCGGCATCGTTCGCACGCACCAGCAGCGAACACACCAGCTAGCGCCACGCGGCACCTCGCCGCACATCACACCAGCAGTCCTGTACGGGCTGCGCACTACCACCAGAACTGTACCGGCACGACGGTTTAGTTTGAGGAAGATACTGAGGAGACTGAACATGAATGAACTGATGACGCCAGCCAGGCGATGGGCCTCGCTGGCTGTGCTGGTGGGAGCGGTGCTGCTGCTGGCCATTGACGCCACGGTGCTGTATCTGGCGGTGCCGTCGCTGACCGCCGACCTGTCCCCGACGGCCTCGCAGGTGCTGTGGATCGGGGACATCTACTCCCTGGCCCTGGCGGGGCTGCTGGTCACGATGGGGAACCTGGCCGACCGGATTGGGCGCAAGAAGCTGCTGCTGATCGGAGCCGCAGCGTTCGGACTCGCCTCCATCCTGGCCGCCTTCGCGCCGACCGCGGAAGTCCTCATCGCCGCACGCCTGCTGCTGGGTGTGGCCGGAGCGACGATCATGCCCTCGACGCTGTCGCTGATCCGCAACATCTTCACCGATCCGATTGAGCGCACCCGTGCGATCGCGATCTGGTCGGCAGCGGCCGCCAGCGGCATCGCACTTGGCCCTCTGGTAGGCGGGGCACTGCTGGAGAACTTCTGGTGGGGCTCGGTGTTCCTGATCAACCTGCCCGTCATGGCACTGGTCATCGGCCTGGGCGCGTGGTTGCTGCCGGAGTCCCGCAACCCCAACCCCGGCCGGTTCGACCTGATCTCCAGCGGCCTGTCGATGCTGGCGATCATCCCGTTCGTGTACACGATCAAGCAGGTCACCGGCGGCAAGTTCGACCTCCTCACCGCAGCGGCGATCATCGCGAGCGTGGTCGGCGGCATCCTGTTCGTGCGCCGTCAGCGCAAGACCGCCTCTCCGATGATCGACGTGGACCTGTTCCGCGTGCCTGCCTTCAGCGGCGCGGTGCTGGTCAACTTCATCTCGGTGTTCGCCCTCAGCGGTGTGCTGTTCTTCTTCTCCCAGTACCTCCAGCTCGCCCGCGGCCTCAGCCCGCTCCAGGCCGGACTCGCGCAGCTACCCGCCGCCCTCTCGGCGATGGCCGCTGTGGCAGTGGTCGGGTTCCTCCTCACCCGTCTCGGTCGCGGCCGGGCGATCGGGGTGGCTCTGATCACCGGCGCGGTCGGGCTTGGGCTGCTGGCCGCATTGGAGAGCAGCGAGCAGTTGGCCTGGGTGCTGCTGGCCGTGGTCCCACTCGGGCTGGGCATCGGTGTCGCCGAGACCCTGTCGGTGGATGCGGTGGTCTCCGCCGTCAAGCCAGCCAAGGCCGGAGCCGCGGCCTCGGTCGCCGAGACCGCCTACGAGCTCGGCGTGGCCCTGGGCATCGCGATCCTCGGCTCGCTGATGAGCGTGTTCTACCGCGGAGGCCTCGACCTGCCGACAGGTGTTCCCGGCGAGGTAGCGGCCCGGGTCGAGGACTCACTCGCCTCGGCGACCGCGGTCCTCGAGCCCGGAAGCCCGGTCCTGGAAGCCGCGCAGCACGCGTTCGTCTCGGCAATGCAGTCCACCACCCTGATCGCCGGGGGAGTGATGGTCCTCGCCGCGATCGTGGCCTTCACCCTCATCCCGAACAACAAGGACGCCGTCACCGCCGACCACTGAAAACCTGACCACAACTGAAATCCTTGAACCGAACCCACGAGAAAGGAGACGCATCATGGCACGGACCGCCGGACGCAGCGCAGACGAGACCAGACAACTCATCCTGACCTCGGCCGCACGCCTGATCGGCCGGCACGGCACCACGGTGCCCGTGACCGACATCGCCGAGGCCGCCGGGGTCTCCAAAGGCGGCCTGCTCTACCACTTCCCGAACAAGGAAACACTGCTGAACGGGGTGGCCACCAACCTGATGACCCAGTTCCGCAGCCACGTCGAGCAGGCCGCGACCGCCGAGCCCGAAGGGGTCCCGGGCAGACTCACCCGCGCCTACATCCGCGTCAGCTTCGCTCACGCCGGGGACCCCAGCGGGCTACGCGACTACATCGCCCTAGCCGCTCACCTGATGTTCGAGCCCGCCCTAGAAGAACTCGCCCAAGCAGACGCCGCGCAGTGGCGCAGCGCGCTCTTCGAAGACGGCCTCGACCCCGCGATCGCTCGCATGGTCATCGCCGCCACCGACGGGTCCAACAGCGCCCCGCTGTGGGGAGCCGTCCTGACCGAGCCCGACCGCACCGCCCTCGAAGCCGACCTGATCGCCCTCACGCAACGTGACGACTCATCCGGCTGACCCACACCATTCACGGAAAGGAAAACCACGCCATGACCAACATCGTCTACCGCCCCTACCAGCCGCAAGACGCCGAGGACATCAAGAAGATCATCAACGAAGCCTTCTACATCCACCGCTACGTCACCGGCCGCCTGGTCCTTGACAGTGCGCTGGAGATCTACCTGCGCGAGCGCCTCCTGGCCAGCACCTGGACCCGCGTCGCGGTCCAGGACGAACGTGTCGTCGGCATCATCATGGGCCAAGTCGACGGGCAGCCACGCCTCGGCGGCCGATTCACCAACCGACTCCTGACCCTGGCGCACACGCTCCGCGCCGGCATCCTCGGCCTGCCCCAGTGGAAGTCGATGCGCCAATACTTCGCCTTCGACCGCGTATACGGTGAGCTGCGCAAGAAAACCCCGAGCCCGCTGACCGACGAACTGACGCTCTTCGCCGTGGACTCCAGCACCCGCGGACTCGGCATCGGCAAGACCCTCTACCGCGACTACCTCGACCACCTCCGCAGCCTCGGACGCAGCGACTTCTACCTCTACACCGACTCCCTGTGCACCTTCCAGTTCTACGAGAAGCAGGGCATGACCCGCACCGCCTCCGAAGACATGAACCTCGTCCTCGACGGCAAACCTGAAGCCCTAGGCGTCTACCTGTACTCGGGCACCGCCACCTAAGACCACGACACGAGCACCGGGCTCCAGGACTTCAAGCCCGGAACCCTCGATGGGACAATGGGTCGCATCGGCCCGTTCCCGCCTACGGCACGCGATCGTCGCCGAACACCGGCAGACCGACCACGCCACCCGACACGAAAGCAGGAGCCGATGGCACGTACACGTTCCCGCGGAGGGTTCTGGGTCGGCGCGGTCGCAGAAATCTGCATCATCGTCGCCAGCCTCGTTTACGTGGTCTCCAGCGAACTCTGGGCGCTGATCGCTTGGGAAGCACTCGCGACCGGTTACCTCGCTATCGGGTTCACCCTCGCCTGGAGCGGCAAACGCCCCTCCCGAGTCTCCCGCGGCGACGTCCGCGCCGTCGCACGATGGTCGTGGGTTCTTCCCCTCATCTCCAGTTTCGCCGGCGTCAACTCCGCCGTGCTCGCCCTGATCGCCCGCGGCGACGGCATCCACAACGACGCCCTGCTCGGCGTCGCCGCATCCATCGGTGTCGTCCTGTCCTGGACACTCCTGCACACCGGCTTCGCGCAGATGTATGAAGCCACCGACATCGCCTCAGACCAAGACGCCATCACCTTCCCCGGCAACGACCGCCCCGTCTTCCTCAACTACCTCTACTTCTCCTTCACCATCGGAACATCCTTCGCCACCTCAGACGCCACACTCAAAACCCTCCCCGCTCGACGACTCGTCCTCATCCACGGCGTGGTCTCCTTCTTCTACAACGCCCTTGTCGTCGCCGTCGCATTCCAAGTCCTCCAACACGCCGTGGCTTCCTAACACCTAACGTGGCAATGCTTCGTGGCGCTCTCCTGTCGCTGTCATATGCTGCTCGTTCGCTGGGAGCGCGTCAACGGCCTCGGGATGGTTGTCGAGCGTGATGCCGGAGAAGCTCATCGGGAGGCCCTGTGCGGTCCAAAGTGAGGCGCGGTCCATGAGTTGCGCATGCACATGCGGCTCGCTGGTGTTGCCAGAGTTCCCGCAGCCTCCGATGACCGTGCCAGCAGTCACCCGGTCACCGACCTTCACGGTCAGCGATCCCTGCTGCAGATGTGCGACAGTCGCGTATGCGCCATCGCCACTGCGGATGGTGACGTGATTTCCGATGACGAACCCTGGCCCGCCGATTTCGCGGATCATGCCCTCGATCATCATGTAGACGATGCCCCAACCGTTGGAGCGGGCCCGGTGATCCCTGCGCCATCCTGAAGCGCGTACGACCTCCCCGTCGACCATCGCGAATACGGGCTCACCGAACGCAGGATACGCACTCGGTAGCCGCATCATCGCGCCACCGAACTCCGGGCGCGGTTCAGCCACCGGGTCGGCGACAATATCGATGGCATAAGCCTGCCCATAGGCCCTCACACCGTGGCTAGGAACCTTCGAGGCTGGACTATTCATCCCCAACCACCGGCCTCGCACTGGTGGCTCGACCACCCGGACCGGAGAGTCCGGGAGTAGTCGCGGTGCCAGGAACACCAGCATCAGACAGAGACCGGCAAGTGCGAGAGCGGCGAACACAGCAGCGAGCCACACCTCACGAACACCTCCGGCACTCATGAAGCGCCCCAAGACTGCGTTGCCGATGAGGACCACTGCCGCGAGGTAGTAGAGCGGGATTCGCACGCGGTACAGCGCCAGCACTGCTCGTTTCATCGCCCCGCCCCCACCAGGCAGGCCAGCAGCGGCACGATCCGCGCCGCGGGCACCTCGTAATTCCCGCGACCGCTCTGCTTGACCCAGCCCGCTGCGACAAGCTGCCGGAGATGGTGGTGCAGCTGTCCGGTCGTGCCGAGAGACGCAACCTCGGCAAGATCAGCCGTCGCGTGCGTGCCCGAGAGGATATGGCGCAGCAGTTCCAGTCGCACAGGATGCCCGAGCGCAGAGAATGCCGCGGCTTGATCGGACCACTCCGTCTCCCAAATACCCGCGGTGCCCGCGGCCTGCTGCCACGCTACCGGCGTACCATCCGGCAGTTTGAGCGAACCCACCAGCATGACCGCCCCCTCGACTGTCGAGGGGTGATCGTTCAGCTGGGACTGTAAGCCCGTCAAAGCCCAGAACTGCTCCTCATCCAGGATTGGTGAAGAATCACGCGCCCGATCGGGGCTTTCGGCCATCGCTTCCAACCGTGCCATGCGCTCGGACAGCGCCTCCAGCTCCGCTCTCAAATCCTCACCAGGCTTGATCATAAGCACGATAGTACGCTATATCGTTCTTCCGTACTAACTCTGGAACTCCTCTCTCACTTGCCGCATCCCTTCGACGAAGCGAGTCAGTGCCACCGCTCGCCGTCGTTGTCGTCACGCGGCTCAGGCACTCAGAGGGCGAGAGCGGAACGTATCCGGTCAGCCCAGCCCCGGCTACGACTCCCAGCGCTAGGGCCTCCGCGCTCCCGCTCCCTTGACCGCCCCTCAGATTCCCCCACACGTCTGGCACTAAGAGTGCGAGCCGCGCGCTGCGCGCGCACCTAACCCCCGAGATCGCCCCTGATGTGACGGTCTCGGGGAGGGGCCGTCGTGGTGATGACCATCCGTGTCATGTCGTCCGGCAAGGGCTACGAGTACCTGCTGAAATCGGTCGTCGTCGGCGACGGCGACCGGGAGATGAGCAGCCCGCTGACCCGGTACTACACCGAGTCCGGCTGCCCGCCCGGAACCTGGGTCGGCACCGGCCTGATGAGCCTCGACGACGGGCGCACCCCGGCGCTGGCCGAGGGCGACACGGTGACTGAGGAACACCTGGCCCGACTGCTCGGTGACGGCATCCATCCGGTCACTGGCGGTAAGCTCGGCAAGAGGTTCCCCTCGTTGCAACCCCCACGCGAGCGGATTGCGGCGCGCGTTGCACGCCTCGACCCCGGCTTGCGTGGCGCGGCGCGGGCCGAGGCTGTGGAGCGCATCCGTGAGGGAGAGGTTGCGAAGAAGCCTCGCACCGCCGTTGCAGGGTTCGACTTGACGTTCTCCCCACCGAAGTCGGTCAGCGCGATCTGGGGCGTGGCCGACGCGGGCACGCAAGCCCTGATTGCGCAGGCGCATCACGCCGCGATGCGCGACACGATCGCGTTGCTGGAACAGCGGGTCGCTGCAACCCGCGTCGGTGCGGGCGGTATCGCGCAGATGCCGATCGTGGGCGTGATCGCCACCGCGTTCGACCACTACGACTCCCGAGCCGCCGACCCGCAACTACACACGCACGTCGTGGTGTCAAACAAGGTGCAGGGCGTAGATGGGCGCTGGCGCACCCTCGACTCCCGCCGACTGCACAAGGCCGCTGTCGCTCTCTCGGAGTCGTACAACGCCTTCCTCACCGATCACACCGCGCGGCTGCTCGGCGTGACGTGGGTGCCCGTCGACCGGGGCAAAGACCGCAACACCGGATGGGAGATCGAAGGCGTACCGGCGGCGCTGATCGCGGAGTTCTCCCGACGCACCACCGGCGGCAGCGACGGCGGGGCGGGCATCGAGCAGGTCAAGAACCGGCTGATCGAGCAGTACGTCGCCGAGCACGGCAGGCAACCCTCAGCGGCGACGATTGCGAAGCTCCGGCAACAGGCGACCTTGGAGACGCGACCAGAGAAAGAACTGCACTCGCTGGCCGACCTCACCACCGACTGGCGGGCGCGTGCCGAGGTCGTGCTCGGCGAGGACGCACCCACCTGGGCGCAGCACCTGCTCGACCGGGGTGCGACCGAAGCCCGGCTGCGCGCGGACGATCTCGGGCTGGAGCAGATCGAGGATCTCGCCTCGGTGGTGCTGATGAGCGTGGCGAACCGGCGCGCAACCTGGGGGCGCTTCAACCTGCACGCCGAGACCATGCGGCAGATCATGGGCGTCCGGTTCGCAACCACCGACGACCGTCTCCAGGTGCTCGACCAGATCGTCGCGCACGCCGAAGCCGAATCGCTGCGGCTCACCCCCGACTACCACCGCGCCCTACCCGCCCACTACGTCGAGAGCGAGGGCAACAGGTTCCAGCCGGTCGATCAGATCGCGTACTCCAGCCAAGACATCCTCGACGCCGAGCAGCGCCTACTCGCACACAGCCAGCGCACCGGCGGGCCAGCATTGACGGCGCGGCTCGTCGCGCGGCATACCTCTCGCAAGATCAGGGGCGTTCGGCTCGACCCCGACCAGGCCGTCGCTATCACCCGCATCGCCCGTTCCGGGCTGAGCCTCGATCTGCTGGTCGGCCCCGCTGGTTCCGGCAAGACCACCGCGCTACGCGCTCTGCACCGGGCATGGACAGCCGCGTACGGACGCGACTCGGTGATCGGCCTCGCGCCGTCGGCAGCTGCCGCCGAAGTGCTCGGCGACTCCCTCGGCGTGCGAGCAGAGAACACCGCGAAGTTCCTCTACGAACACCATCACGGACGCTGGAACCTCGAAGCCGGGCAGCTCGTGCTTGTGGACGAGTCCTCGCTTGCCGGAACCCTCGCGCTCGATCGCATCGCCGAGCACGCCACCGAAGTCGGAGCCAAGGTCGTCCTCATCGGCGATTGGGCGCAACTGAGCGCGGTCGAGACAGGCGGGGCGTTCGGGATGCTCGTGCGACACCGTCAGAGCGTTCCCGAACTCACCGATGTGCGCCGCTTCGCCAACGATTGGGAGAAGAGCGCCAGCCTCGGCCTGCGACACGGACGCACCGATGCGCTCGACGAGTACCAGGAGCGCGGCAGGCTGGCGGACGGTGACGCCGAGGCCATGCTCAATGCGATCTACGAAGCATGGCGCAGCGACCGCGACGCGGGCCTGCGCACGCTGATGATTGCGGGCACCGGCGAGATGGTCGCCCAACTCAACGAGCGCGCCCGCGCCGACCTCATCGAGACCGGGCAGGTTGAGGCCGACGGTCTGCGTCTGCACGACGGCACCACCGCAGGCGTCGGCGATCTCGTCGTCACCCGGCTCAACGACCGCCGCCTGTCCACCGGCAGGGCATGGGTCAAGAACGGTGATCGCTGGCAAGTCACGCACCGCTACGACGACGGCTCGCTCGCTGTGCGGCGGCTGGGGCGCGGCGACAAGCCCCACGGCAAGGCGCTCGTGTTGCCTGCGAAGTACGTGCGCGAGGAACTCGAACTCGGCTACGCCTCCACCGTCCACCGTGCCCAGGGAGCCAGCGTGGATACCGCGCACGCGCTCGTTGACCCCGAAGTCTCGTCGCGGGAGTTGTTCTACGTGGCGATGACGCGCGGTAAGCACCGCAACCACGCCTACGTGATCGTGCCTGACCCGCACGAGGTCGAGCCGCATCTCGACCAGCCGAAGCCGCTGACCCTGATCGACCGGCTTGCCAAGGTGCTTGCGCGCAGCGACGCCGACCTCTCCGCGACCGAGACGCTGACGCTCGAGGTAGACCGTCACGCCTCGCTGTCCACGCTGCTCGCCGAGTACGACGTGCTCGCCCGCGAAGCGCAGATCGACCGCTGGGCCGCGCTGCTCGACATCGCGCCGTTCCCCGAGAACGTGGCCGACGACGTGTTCACCAGCCCCTACTACGAGCGCTTGGAGAGCGCACTCGCACGTCACGAGGCAGCCGGCCACCTTGCAGCCGTCGCGCTCACCGCGCTCGCACCGAGACTCACGCCCGGCGAAGACCAGGCCGACCCCGCCGCGCAGCTGGCCGACATGCTCGACCAAGCCACTCAGAAGCTCCGGCCCGGCAAACGAACCACAGTACGAGTTGCCGGACTCATCTCCACGCCTGCCGAGCCGATCGCAGACGACATGCAGACCGCGCTCACCGAGCGGCAGGCGCTGATCGAGGCTGCCGCGCGCGGACTCCTGCACGACGCCCAAGAAGCGGGAGCCGAATGGGTGGCGCGGCTCGGCCAGCCGAGTTCACGACCCGAAGCGCGAGAGCGGTGGGAAGCACACGCCGCCACGGTCGCGCTGTACCGCTACCAATACGACGTCAGCGGCCCGGCACCGCTGGGCGACCCGAACATCGTGCGTGGCCCTGACCAAGCGGCCGAGTACCGAGCCGGTCAGCATGCGTTGCGGCACATCAAGGCGAGTGCTCAACACGATGATCACAGAGGACCTCAGTCGACCGTCGGCAACACACCACGACGTGGACTCTGACCCGCGACCTCATCAGGCGCGCGACGACACGCCACGCGGAGAACCACTCGGTGACGACGTTGTGGCGGGTGGAAAACTGCTCCGCCGGGCGTGTCACCACGGAACCGACTACGCGGGAGGACGCCGGAAGATACCCTATGTAGCATGGGTACCGCGTACGACTTCCTCAGCTCTCATCTGAAGACGATGGCTGCGCCGTACCTGTTTATCGGCTCGGGGATTTCAAGACGGTATGCTGATCTGCCCGATTGGGAAGGTCTCCTCAGACACTTTGCTGCATTTACTAGCCACCCGTATGAGTACTACCGTGGCCTCGCTTCAGGCGATCTTCCTAAGACTGCCTCACTGCTGGCCAATGAGTTTTACTCGGTGTGGTGGTCCGATAAGCGATTCTCAGATTCGAGAGACAGGTATGGTCCTGAGGTTACTGATCCCTCATCAGCGCTAAAGATCGAAGTGGCAAGGTATTTCGAAGAAGCGATTGAAGGATTCGAGCCGACGGCCGAGCACGCTTCCGAGTTCTCGCTCCTGCAGAGCGCAAACGTCGAAGGAGTGATAACGACCAACTTCGACAGGCTGATGTCCGTTGTTTACCCTGACTACACCGTCTTTACTGGCCAAGATGAGTTGCTGTTTGCCGATCCACAAGGTATCGCGGAAATCTACATGATTCACGGGTCCTCGCAGCAGCCGCGTTCACTCGTTCTGACGGGGGAGGACTACGAGGACTTTCAAGAGCGAGATGCGTACCTTGCCGCCAAGCTGATGACCTTCTTCGTCGAGCACCCGATCGTTTTCCTTGGCTACAGCCTGAGTGACAACAACGTACTTGAGATACTTCGTTCGCTGGTGAAGGCGATGCGTGGCACCAACGCGAGCAAGCTTAAGGAGCGCCTACTTTTCGTCAACTGGGACTCGGAAGCTTCCCCAGAGATTCGCTCTCGAACTGTGCAGATCGAAGGTGGTCAAATCGAGGCATTTGAGATTGTTGTCCCCGACTTCATCGACGTCTTTCGAGCGCTAGGAATCAAGGAGAGGGCGCTTCCGGCTCGTGTTCTACGTCAGCTCAAGAATCAGATTTACGAACTGGTGAAGAGCAACGATCCTGACGGTCGACTCGTGCAGGTTTCCGACATTGAGTCAGCTTCGGATCAACTCGACGTGGTGTTCGGTGTTGGTGCCAAGATGACTGTTAAAGGGATCATTGGCCTATCTCGCTGGGACCTCGTTGATGATGTGCTTGGTTCGCCAGACCGTGGGCTTCCCAGTGACCAGGTGATATCGGAGGCGTTCGGGAGTTCCTTCGCTAGCAACTGGTATGTGCCCTACTGGAAGCATCTCCGGCAAGGTGGATTCCTTGACGAGGCGGGGAGCTTGCTGCCGCAGCTTGAGGTCCCATCCAAGATTCATTCCTATATATCCCGAGAAACCAAGAACCTGGGAAAACGCTCTCTCCCGGATGGTGTGACCTTTCAAGACGTGCTCGATCGCGAAGGAGAGGACTGGATTCTTGGCCACCCTTGGTCGTTGCTCGACGAGACCCGCGACGGTGAGGGCTTGCGAGAGTACCTGAACAACAACCGAAGCTATCGTCAGCAGTCCTACTACCTCACGCAGTACGCCAAGTTGGCCGTGACTCTCGACTGGCTGATGTACGGACCCCCGAACGAGGCCAAATCATGAGCGTTGTAGAGAGCCAGGCGGCAGCGGCTTCGGCATTGCTTTCGGCTCCCGTTCTCCGCTCAGCGATGCGAGACGGCCCGGCATCGAAGTTGGCGAATCGCACCATTTCAAGTCTTGTTGAGAGTGGTCTAGCCATTGGCGCATCCACCGTTCGAACACTGATCTGGCGTTGCGACCGATGGCTTTCGCGCCACTACCGTAACGATCTCGTCTACCGTAGAGCCGTTCTCGGTCAGATGATCCCGTGGAGCGACGGCATCCTTCTGCCGGAGTTCAGGGTCGGCCGCTCCATCGTCGACTTCTTGGCCGTGACAGACTCGTTGCACGCCGTCGAGATCAAGAGCGACCTCGACAACACTTCCCGACTCGATAGCCAACTACACGATTACCGGAAAATTGCACCCTTGGTGTCTGTTATGGCATCAAAGCGCGTAGTGGAACGACTGCTCGCTGCCCGGGAGTTCGAGACTGTTGGTCTTCACTGGCTTAATGTGAACGGTCGCGTGGAGACTGTCCGCAACGCGGAGTTTAGCCGTGAATACCTTGACTCAGAGGTCTTAATGCGGTCACTTCGTCGCGCAGAGTATCTCAGAGTCCTGTCTGCTCTTGGCTCTACTGTTCCCGATCTCCCGAACACGCGGGTGTTCTCATACGCACTAGCAGCTTCCCGAGATCTGGACCCGCTGATTTTCCACAACGCGGTAGCCGATCAGCTGAGAGCGCGGAAGCCGCGGGCTGGCCGTACATTGATCGCTAAATTGCCCGAACCGGTGCGGCCCGCCGTTTTAAAGCTTGATCCGACGAGACAGCAGATATCCAGTCTTCAAGATTGGATGAACCAGGAGGTGGCAAATGTATATGCCTAGGCTGAGGGCACGACAGCATGAGGTCTTCGCCGTGCGTAACTGCGCCTCAAGTTTTGCTGCATCTTCGCGTGTCGTACCGGTTCTCGAGCCGGTGGCCGCGCCAAACGACCTCTTCACGCGGAGGTTGGGAGCGATAGCCGACGAGGGAGGCAGTTGTGACCTCGTCCTTAACCCCTCGGTTGGTGACCTACGTTCGAAGGGTAGTTGGAGAGGGCTTGGCGACTACTACCTTGAGAATGATCTTCTCAAGCACCACGGACTTGCGGTCCTCTCCAATGCTGACGCTGATCACGCGGCGATGTCACGTTGGATCAGTGAGGCCAGGGGTGCTGGACACGAGTTCACACTCGACATCGTTCATGAACTGGATCTCTCCGTGACCCTACAAGGTGCGACGTATCACGGAGTTCGATGGAACATTGCCGAAGATCGGACGGTCCCGGCGTCATATGGTCTTCCCCTCGGAGGCCTTCCGGTGGTTTGGGCGAATGACCCGTTTCCTGCTTTGCCGCGCAATCGAGAGTACGTCGGCCGTGAAGAGGGGATCTTCAGCACTCGCGTTGCCGGCTACAAGAGCGCAGGCTACCTCGGCGTCAGCGATTTCCTCACGCTTGGAAGGGGATTTCAATCCGGCGGCGGGCCTGCCTATGCGGTGGTTATCCACTTCACATATGAATCCGGTGATGTTGTCCGCCTGAAGCACTTCTGCTCTGACAGCAACGAGACTCAGGATGACCCGGCTGGGAAGTTCTTCGAGGCCCTTGAGAAGCTCATCGACTTCGTTGACGAAAGGTCGCTCCCAACAAACCTAGGAATCGACGGGTTCCGCGATCTGTATCAGCGTCAGCACTTTCCCGGGCTTGGCAAGGTCAAGGAGTTGTCGATCATGAATCACATGTTGGTCATGCAGGACGCAATTATCTAGATTTCGTGTCGGTATGACTCCAGTCGGAGAGGGCACGGAGATACGAGCGGACGACTTTGCACGAGGATCCCAGCCTTCCTAACTAGAAGTGAGACATCACTTCAGTCATCAGACTGTGATTCGTCGGCTCGCTTGACGACGCCCTTGGCGACCGGCTTTAGAGGTCTCCAGTCGATGCCGCTGCCTCGCCAGTAGCGGTCGCATTCCGCCTCGATCTCAGACTTCAGTTCGTCCAGTTGCGCGTAGTTCGCTTGCTCAGACTTGGACAGACCTGGACCCTTCATCTGTTCTCTGTACGCATCGAGCTTCTCTTGAATTCGGCGCAAGGCTATACCAGCAGCGCTAGTAAAACCCCTTATGTGGCCGTCATCACGATGATCGCTTAATACCTGTCGAGCAGACTCCTGCGCAGTATCTCGCAGGAACTCACCTGCCTTTTGAAAGTGACTATTCATCGCACTCCTTCCTCGATTCTGCTAGCCGGGCGAGGCTGGCAGCGTACGTCAACTTGCCTTCGTCGCACCGATGCCGCTGGCGAACGCCGTCGCGGTTCAAAACGGAGTCTCGGCGTTCGTGGACCACGGACTGGTTGGCGTTGGCGGCAACGCACCTTCTGGGAGCGGTAGGTTTGCGACGACGTAGAGGTTCAAGATGTCGTCGCGATCCATGAACATGATCTGGCTGCGCTTGTGGGCGTCGAGTGCGTTGCCGAGCCAGTTGCGCGCCGCCTTGGTGATCTCGCCGCCCGCCACGATGAAGGCATGATCGACCAGGACGCGACGATTGGTCTCGGGGTCAAAGATCTCGTGCGCCAGCATCATGAGCGCCTGGTTGTGGATCTCAGCCATGTTGGCGTTACCCGTCTTGGTTGCCCCCGAAGCGTCGAGCTTGCCCTTCTTCGCCTGGATTCCGAAGTAGAGAATGTGCTGCGTCGGCAAGGTGTATCGCATCCAAATGTCCTTGCCGTACTCCAGAGCCTTATCCTTGTGCCCGGCAGCCGTGATGCGGTGGTAGCCAAGCTGTCTGAACATCGGGAGTAGCACCTCCTCGATGAGGTCATCCTCGCTGCACTCGTTGAGGTACGCCGTCAGGAGTTGCCGCCGTTCCAGCTCAGCCTTGCTGAAGGGTCGGTGGGGGTTGGTGGCAAGGATGGTCACGGTCTGGGTGCCGACATGACGCAGATAGCAGTGGTTGTCTTCGCCATAGAATGCCTCGAAACCTTCGCGGCCAAGGACCTCGTTGAGTTGCGCGAGCGCCCGAGGACGGTCTGACCCTTCGTTGAGACGATCGGCCGGGCTCATCAGCTGATCGATGAGGCGACAGAAGATCTCTGGCGGGCGGTTGGGTCCGTCGTGCGGTTCGGCCAGCATCTGTTCCAGCACATCTGCCACCCAGCGGTGGCGAGTGGAACCGTCATGCTGGTACTCAGTCTCCAGCTCTTGGAAGAACGAGGTGATGTACATGCTGGACCGGTAGGGGAAGTACTTGGCTTCGTCCTCATTTTCCGCGTCGTCACGGCCCGTGTTGCCCACGATGAGGTCAGCAAGAGCTTCGAGGTTGCGGCGCTTAAACTTCACGGTGCCATTATCGCAAGTGAAGCCGACAGGCCTCCGGACTCAGCAACGCTCGTGTGCCGCAGCTCGTGCACGGTCACCTCGGAGTGTGCAGCACAAGGGGACGTCAGAACAAGTCTCTCGTGTGCGTCCAGACGGTCATCCGATGCACGTTGAACCGCTGACAGATCGAGACCACGCTCTCACCGTTCGCGCGGGCTGTTCGGATAGCGTCCACTTGGCTCTCCGTGAGGGGTGTTCTAGCTCGTCTCCTAGGGTTCACGACGACTCCCGGCTCATCGTCAGCTGCGCCGTCCGGCTGGTCGCCGAGCACGAGCTTCGCCTGATTCCACGCGGAACTCAGCCGCTCCAATCGCTGCCAGGTGTTCGGTTTGAGTCCACCCGCGTCCACGAATAACCCTCGGTTCGCCGGGGGTTTTCGTGTTTCTGGAGCCAGTGGCATCTCGCGATGTCAGGCCCTCGCGCCGCATCAGGCAATCTCCGCCCTCCCTGCCTGATGCCGCGCGATCGCCTGACACGAAGCATACGAAAACGAAACAGGCGCTTCAGTAGCGTGTTACATATGCATGCTTCCGTCGCGCGACACCGTCGCCGCTTTGCCCCCGTGATCCTCGGGATTCTCGCCGTCGTCGCGCTCGGGATCGGCGGTGTGATCGCGTGGCGCCTCCTCGCCCCCACCCCGTCGGACTACGAGGGTCTCGATGCCACTGACAAGGAGATGCTCACCCAGCTGTCGGAGCAGTACGACGTCACGGCGGCACATCCGGCGGAGATCTGGACGGACGCCTACCGGTATGAGGAGCAACCGCTGGTGCTGCTGCGCACGCTCGGGGAGAAGAGCTCCTTCTGGTCGCACGCGATCCTCGTCAACATGAGTGGTGTCACGGACACCTCCGGCATGACGAAGATCGACGTTCCCGGGGCCACCCACCTCGGCGACGTCCGCATCAGCCGGACGTTCGCCGCCGGGGATGGGGTGCTGTATGCCCCGTCCAACTTCGGTGTGATCGAGGTGGGCGGCGATGACGTCCTCGCGTTCAAGTACAACCAGGCGATGCTCGACACCGAGACCACGACGTCGCAGGGTTTCGCGCGCTTCTCCCTGCACGAGAACTTCCACGTCACGAAACAGGGGATCGATCCCGAGGCGCCCGGCGCCTGGCCGTGGGAGGCCGGCGGCACGATTCCGGACTACCCGCATACGGCGGCGCAATACGAGTTGCTGCGCGTGGAGGCGCGGATCTTCGACCGGGTCGAGACCGAGACCGATCCGCAGGTGCTGGCCGCCCTCGCGTCCGACCTCGCCGCTGTGCGCATGGCCCGCTATACGACGTGGCCGACTCTGGAGTTGGAGATCGAGCTGGAGGCCATCGAGGGGACGGCGACCTACGTCGAGCGGGCTTTCGACAGAGCACGAGGCCTCACTCCCGTTCAGAACACCTTCACCGACGGTCTCGAAGCACTGATCGAGGATCCGGATCAGCAGGCTGTCCTGGAACGCGACTATTCGTACTTCACGGGTGCCCAGCTCGGGCTGCTTCTCGACCACATCGCCCCGGACTGGAAGACGCAGCTCGAGCCCGCTCCCACCGGGTCGGCGTCGACTCCTTTCGCGACGCTGCAGCGCGTGACCGGCGTCAGCACGGCACCCGACGAGGCACAGCTCCGCACGATTGTGGACCGCTACCTCCCCTAGCCCCCTCAGGCTTTCGCGCGACAACAGGCCTCGACGGGAGGGGACGCCTGTCGCTGCGCGAATGCCTGAGACGATGCGGGCCGGCCGGTTCACTCGAGGGCCCCCGACAGGCGACAGAGCCTGTTCTCGATGACGACTCCTGACCATCGAGTCCCCCGATCACCGCCCCCGCTGCGTGGGAGACATCCGAGAAAACACGGATGACCCAGGGCTCATAGGAATCACATCGACGGCACAAAGGATCACCACCGGTCGCGTTCCTAGCCTGATGCCATGAACACGACATCCTCTCCCGCACAGAAACGCCTCGCCTGGCTCTCCGGCCTCGTCCTCGCGGGCGGCCTCGTCTTGAGCGGCTGCGCGGCCGCCACGACCGCCGAACCGACGACCTCTGCTTCGTCGTCCGCCTCGGCTTCCGCCGCCGCGTCGACGGAAGCCGGAACGACCGCGGGGACGATCGCCGACACGTCCGCCACTGCCGCGGCCTTCCTCGCGACGCTGACCGACGAACAGAAGGAGACCGTTCTCTACGACTTCGACGACGAGACGAAGACGACGTCGTGGTCGAACTTCCCGGTGACCTTCGTGCAGCGGGCCGGTCTGAACCTCACCGACCTGACCGAGGAGCAGCGGACCGCGGCGCTCGCCGTGCTGGAGGCTCTCCTCAGCGACGAGGCCTACGCCACCGTGACCGGGATCATGGGCGGCGACGAGTACCTCGCCGAGAACAGCAGCAGCACCGAGGAGTCCCTCGGGCAGTACTACATCGCCTCCTTCGGCGATCCGACAGCGACCGACGGCGCCTTCGAGGTGCAGTTCGGCGGGCACCACCTCGGGATCAACGCCACGCTCGACGGCAGCACCGACGCGATCACCTTCGCGCCCACGCACCTCGGCGTCCAGCCCGCCGTCTACACGAACGAGGACGGCGAGGAGGTGCAGCCGTTCGATGGCATCTACACGGACGCCTTCGCGTTCTTCGACAGCCTCACCGCCGACCAGCAGGCCACCCTGACCTCCGGCGATGTGAGCATGTGCGCACCGGGCGACACCTGCGATTTCGCCACCGGCGCGGGCCTGTCCGGAGCCGACCTCTCCGACGAGCAGCGGGACCTGCTTCTCCAGCTCATCGCGAACTGGGCCGGGATGAGCGACGAGGAGACCACGGCCTCCACGCTGGCCGAGATCGAGCAGACACTGGATGACACCGTGATCGCCTGGTCCGGGGCGACGACGTACGACATGAGCACCGGAGACGGCATCGACTTCTCCATCTCCGGGCCGAAGGTCTACGTCGCGTTCCAGGCGCAGCAGGGCTCCGCGGGCGCCGACGTCGAGGGCGTGACGACGTCGGGCTGGGGTCACGTGCACACCATCTACCGCGACCCGACGAACGACTACGCGAACAGCGTCACCCAGCAGGCCGCGTCCGGCATGAGCGGTGGCCCGGGTGGTGGGAGCACACCTCCCGCTTCCTGACCGCGGAGCAGGCCCGTAGCCCCCCGTGCTGCCATGCGTCAACCGCCTCGTCTGCGTCGGCGGCCCGGCGTAGAAAGGCATCCGACGAAAGGAGACGACATGTCCAACACGACTCCCCCGATCCCGCCTCTCCCGCCGATCGCCGATGGCGACGCGGAGGACGTCCCGACGCGCGAGGTCGACGGCGAAGAGGTTCTCGACGAGGACGCCGACGACGCTCAGATCGACAGCGCGGAGGCCGACCGCGCCGCTGTCGTCGGCGACGACGACTGACCGGTAAAGCACGAAAGGGCACCCCTCACGGCGGGGTGCCCTTGGTGCGTTCTCGCAGCTCAGGTGGCCAGCAGCGGCGGGCGAGAGGGGATCGCGATGGGTCGCGTGGCCCGGCTGGCACCCTGCATCCGCTCGACCTCCTCCAACACCTCGAACGCAGTGCCATAGCGGATCGCCAGCGGAAGATCGCGCAGCCACGTGACCTCGACCTCGGTGTCGGCGAGCTCATAGACGCAGGCGACGACATGCCGCGGGTCGTTCTGGGGATAGCGCAGGTCGTTGATCACCCACTCCGACGGCGTGATGCGGTGAAGCACGAAACGGGGATCAGGAACTTCTGACATCAGTCGGCCCTCCAGGACTCTCTGATGATGAGCCTCTGATACCCCGCGGGGGAAGGGAAGGGCCTTGACACCCTCTCGCTGAGGTGCAGGAGAATGGAAGGATCGACTCGTTCAGCCCTGCGGACGCACCGTGAGATCCGTGAGATGCGCGTCCCGCGGGAGGTCCAGCGCCGCGAGGATCGTCGTCGCCACGGCTTCCGGTGTGATGAACCGGGCCGCGTCGTACTCCTGACCTTCCTGCTGGTGCACGCGTTCCTGCATGGGCGTCGCCGTGCGCCCTGGATAGACCGATGTCACCCGGAGGCCGTGCTCGGCCTCCTCCTGCCGGAGCGCATCCGCGAGGGCGCGCAGGCCGTGCTTCGAGGCCGCGTACGCCGACCACCCAGGGCTCGCCCGGAGTCCGGCTCCGGAGTTCACGAACACCACATGACCCCGCGAGACGCGGAGGACGGGAAGCAGGAGCCGCGTGAGCTCCGCCGGGGCGACGAGATTGACGGCGAGCTGCTGGTCCCAGAGCGCCGGAGTGAGATCTCCCACCGTGCCGAGGTCGACGACCCCGGCCGCGTGCACCAGGGAATCGATGCGATCGGGCAGGCTCTGCTTCGAGAGCGCCCAGGAGAGGCGTCCCGGCTGCGCGAGGTCGCCGACCAGCGCCGAGACCCCTGGCAGCTGCTCGGCGATCTGCCGTGCTCGTCCCGCATCGCGCGCGAGCACCACGACGTCGTCGCCACGCTCCACGAGTCGTCGGGCGAGGACCGCGCCTATCCCCGACCCCGCACCGGTCAGCAGGTGCGTGGCCATGTCAGGCGTTGTCAGCCGAGGTCTCGGCGACCTCGAGCGGGATCACCGGGCAGTCCTTCCACAGACGCTCCAGGCCGTAGTAGACGCGCTCCTCCTGGTGGAAGACGTGGACGATGAGGTCGCCGAAGTCCAGCAGCACCCACCGTGCCTCGGCTCGCCCCTCCCGGCGCACGCGCTTGTGCCCGGACTCGACGAGACGGTCCTCGATCTCGTCGGCGATGGCGGCGACGTTCCGCTCGCTGTTGCCGGTCACGAGAAGGAAGATGTCGACGAGCGGGAGCGGTTCGGAGACGTTCAGCGCGACGAGATCCTCACCCCCCTTGGCCACGGCGGCTTCAGCGGCGATGCGCAGCATCTCTTCGGCGGTTTCGGGTGATTGCATCAGAAGACGTTTCCTGTGAAGGCGATGACCAGGGCCGTGCCCAGACCCAGCGCGAGGGCGCCCGCCACGATGGCGGCGATCAGCATCAGCCGGTTGCCCTTCTCGGGTGCCGGCGGACGGATCACCTCGCCGGCGGGCTTGATGGTGCTGACGGCGGAACTCGCCGCGATCGGAGTGGGGGAAGACGCGGGCGGCAGCTCGCCGTCGATGAGGACGGCGTCGACCTCTTTGCCGTCCGTCGTTCCGTGGGCGTGGCCCTGCGAGCCGAGCCCCTTCGGCAGCTCGTACGACCCCGTGACGAGGATCTCGCCGGTGGAGGCGACCGGACCGGAGAGAGAGCCCTCGCCGGGAGACGGGGTGAAGATCAGCGCGTTCGGGGCCGAGTGCTGGGTGCCCCCGGAGTCGTTCGAGGTGAGCAGCTCGTCGAAGGAGGGGCGGAAGGGTGCCTGCTCGGCGGGCGTCTCGTCCTGCAGCACGCCCTGGCCGAAGGTCGGACTGACCGTCGGACGTTCGCCCTGGTCGACATCCTCCTCGGCGTCCTCGTCGAGGAGGTCCTCCCCCTCGGCGGTGTCCTCCTGGCTGACGCCGAGTGTGACCGCGGGATCCTCAGGCTCGGAATCCGGCGTCTGCGCGTGCTCGTCGGCGAGTGGCACCTCTCCGACCGTGTCGGCGGCCTGGGCCGCACTGACGGGCTCCGCGACGACCTCGTCGTTATCGATGTCGTCGTCGCCGGAGGCATCCGGCTGCACCGCCGGCTCTTCCAGCGCCTCCTGCTCCGGCGCGCCGGCGGTGGGAACCGGGACGGTCTTGATCTTCTCCTGCTCCCGCGCCTGACGCCGGGTGAGCGGCGCGGCCTCAGGATCGACAGGAGTGCCGGCGACCGGGGCGGGCGGAATGACCACGGGCTCGGCGGCACGCGGCAACGGCTGCGAGGGAGCCGCGGCTTCCGCGGCGGCGTTGGCCTGCTCCTCGCTGATGATCGGGGTGGATCCCGTCAACCGGATCTCCCGCAGCTGCTTCCGCGTCAGCGGACCTCGCTGATCCGATGTGCTCATGCCTTGCTCCGATACAGATGATGCTTCGCGATGTACTGGACGACCCCGTCGGGGACGAGGTACCAGACCGGTTGATCGTCGCGGACGCGGTCTCGACAGTCCGTCGACGATATGGACAGCGCCGGCACCTCGAGCTGGCTGACGTCGTCGCTCGGGAGGCCGTCGATGCTCAGAACGTGTCCTGGGCGGGAGACCGCGACGAAGTGGGCCAGTTCCCACAATTCATCATGGTCTCTCCAACTGAGAATTTGCGCCACGGCGTCCGCCCCGCTGATGAAGAACAGCTCGGCGTCCGGGCGCTGCTCCTTGAGGTCGCGGAGCGTGTCGATCGTGTACGTCGGACCCGCGCGGTCGATGTCCACGCGGCTCACCGTGAACTGCGGGTTGGAGGCCGTTGCGATGACCGTCATCAGATAGCGATGCTCACTCGGCGTGACGTCGGCCTTCTGCCAGGGACGACCCGTCGGGACGAACACCACCTCGTCGAGATCGAACGAGTGCGCGACCTCGCTGGCGGCGACCAGATGGCCGTGATGGATCGGATCGAAAGTCCCGCCCATCACGCCGATGCGCGGTGCGCGCGTGGTCGCGGTGCTCATGAGGGCCTAGTGGCCGTGTCCCGCCTCGTGGTCCTTGCCGTGCTTCGCCGCCCAGGCCTCCGCCTTCGCCGAGTGGCGGTTCGCGACGTTCTTGTACGACAGCGTCACGAGACCGAGAGCGGCGAACACGATCGCGGCGATGGCTCCGAAGATCACCGTGTCGAGAGCCACGTTGCCGTGGTGCTCGGTCTCTGCGGCGGCCATCGCGATCTGTGCGACGAGGTTCATCCTGACTCCGTTCGTGGCGTGCTGTCTCGGGGGTCCTGTGGGGATACAGCGTCCCCCAGTCTAGCCCTCACCCGCGGGTCTGACCTGTCCCACGCGCGAGCCATTTCGTACTGGTCAGCTCGGAGAGCCCCATCGGACCCCGCGCATGCAGCTTCTGCGTCGAGATCCCCACCTCGGCGCCGAAGCCGAATTCGGCCCCGTCCGTGAACCGCGTGGAGGCGTTCACCATCACCACGGCGGAGTCCACCTCGGCCAGGAACCGCTCCGCGCTGCGGGAGTCGGTGGTGACGATGGACTCCGTGTGCCCCGTGCTGTAGCGCCGGATGTGGTCGAGAGCGTCGTCGAGGCTGTCGACGACCTTCATCGCGACGTCCAGGCTCAGGTACTCGGTCGCCCAGTCCTCCTCGGTCGCCGGAATGATGTTGGCCACGAGTCCTGCGACCACGTCGTCGCCGTGGATCGCCACCCCCTCACTCATGAGCGCGCTCGCAACGAGCGGGATCAGCCGCGGGGCGGCCTGTCGGTGGACGAGAACGGTCTCGACCGCGTTGCACACGCTCGGGCGCTGCACCTTGGCGTTCACGACGATGTCGGACGCCCAGTCGTCCGGGGCGCTCTCGTCGAGCAGGATGTGCACGTTCCCGGCGCCCGTCTCGATGGCAGGCACCGTCGACTCCGTCACGACGGTCTCGATGAGACCGGCGCTGCCGCGGGGCACGAGCACGTCGATGAAGCCGCGGCCGTGCATGAGCGCCTTCGCCCCGTCGCGGCCGAAGTCGTCGACGGTCTGGATCGCCTCCGGCGTCACGCCCGCGGTACCGAGGGCGGAGCGCATCACGTCGACGAGCACCGTGTTCGAATCGCGTGCGGCGCTGCCTCCGCGCAGGACGACCGCATTGCCCGAGCGCAGGGCGAGGGCGGCGATGTCGACGGTGACGTTGGGTCGCGCCTCATAGATGGCCCCGACCACGCCGAACGGCACGCGCACCTGTTCGAGAGCCACACCGTTCGGCATCCGGTGCCCCCCGACCACGCGACCCACCGGGTCGGGCAGAGCCGCCACATCGCGGACTGCGGCTGCGAGGGCGGAGACCCTCTTCTCGTCCAGACGGAGGCGGTCGACGAGGGATTCGCCGATGCCGTCCTCACGACCGCGCTCGACATCCCGCTGGTTCGCCTCGATGATCCGGGCGGCATCCGCCTCGAGAGCGACGGCGATGGCTTCGAGCGCCCGCGCCTTGTCGTCGCTGGTGAGGGCGGCGGTCGCTCGCGAGGCCTCCTTGGCCCGCTCCAGGCGCGTCTGAGGGGTGAGGTCGGTCATCCGCCCAGTCTAGGAGGTGGCGGGCTCGAACCAGGTCCCGATGTCGGCGCCCGCCAGGGCCTGGGAGACGAGGTCAGCACTGGTGACCAGGACCCCGATGCCCGAGGCCGCCGCGAGTCGGGCGGCGGAGACCTTCGTAGCCGCTCCCCCGGTGCCGACGCTGTTGACGACCGTGGCGCCGAACTCCAGCCCGGAGAGGTCCGCGTCCGGAGCGACGACGTCGATGGGCTCGGCGGCGGGGTCGCTCGGCGGCCGTGTGTACAGCGACTCGATGTCGCTGAGGAGGATGAGGGCGTCGGCCTCGATGAGCTGCGCGACGAGAGCGCCCAGCCGGTCGTTGTCGCCGAACCGGATCTCCTGCGTCGCGACCGTGTCGTTCTCGTTCACGATCGGAAGGGTTCGCAGCCCCAGCAGGCGCTCCATGGCCCGCCGTGCGTTCGAGCGCGACGTCGGGTTCTCGAGGTCTCCGGTGGTGAGCAGCACCTGACCGGCGACGATGTCGAAGGGGCGCAGTGCCTCCTGGTAGCGGTAGACGAGGATGTTCTGCCCGACCGCGGCCGCGGCCTGCTGCGTGGCGAGGTCGGTGGGCCGCGCGTCCAGGCGGAGGAAGGGGATGCCGGAGGCGATCGCTCCCGACGACACGAGCACGACCTCGGCTCCGCGGGCATGCGCCGCGGCCAGCGCCTCGACGAGCACCGGGATGCGCCAGGAGGACTCGCCGCTGATGGACGACGAGCCCACCTTCACGACGATCCGCGTCGCCGTCGCGAGGTCGGCGCGCCTGCGTGCGCTCACGCCTCGTCCTCGCGGTACGTGGCGAGCCGCTCCGCCTCCAGCTCGGCGCGCGCCTGCGCCTTCGCGTCCATGCGCTCGTAGTACTGCTCGCGCCGCTCGGACGTGGTGCGGCGGGCATTCGGCGCCAGACGCGGGTCGGTGCCGCGGGGTGCCGTCATGAGCTCGGCCGCGGAGCTCATCGTCGGCTCCCAGTCGAAGACGATGCTGTCGCCCTCGCCGATCACGACCGTCGAACCCTGCACGGCGCCGAGACGGAAGAGCTCGTCCTCGACGCCCAGCTTCTCCAGACGGTCGGCGAGGTAGCCCACGGCCTCCTCGTTCTGGAAGTCGGTCTGCTGCACCCAGCGCACCGGCTTCTCGCCCAGGATGCGGTAGATGTTGCCATAGGTGCCGCCCTCGACCCGGATGGTGAACGGCTTCACCGAGCCCTTCGGGCGGATGACGACGCGCTCGCGCGGCGCCTCGACCGCGGTCTCCTTGCGGTGCTGCTCGACCAGCTCGCCGAGAGCCAGCGTGAGGGGGCGCAGCCCCTCATGCGAGACCGTGGAGATCTCGAACACCCGGAAACCGCGAGCCTCCAGGTCGGGCCGCACGAGATCGGCGAGGTCACGCGCCTCCGGCACGTCGACCTTGTTCAACGCCACGAACTGCGGGCGCTCCAGCAGAGGAGTCTGCCCCTCCGGCACCTCGTACGCGGCCAGCTCGGCGAGGATGACGTCGAGGTCGGAGATGGGGTCGCGGTTCGGCTCCAGCGTCGCGCAGTCGAGCACGTGCAGCAGGGCGGAGCAGCGCTCCACGTGCCGCAGGAACTCGAGTCCGAGCCCGCGGCCCTCGCTGGCGCCCTCGATGAGGCCCGGCACATCCGCGACGGTGTAGCGGAAGTCCTCCACCTGGACCACGCCGAGGTTCGGGTGCAGCGTCGTGAAGGGGTAGTCGGCGATCTTGGGTCGTGCGGCCGAGATCGCGCCGATGAGGCTCGACTTGCCCGCGGACGGGTAGCCGACGAGCGCCACGTCGGCGACGGTCTTGAGCTCGAGGACGACGTCGCCCTCGAAGCCCGGGGTGCCGAGCAGAGCGAACCCCGGAGCCTTGCGCTTGGGGGTCGCCAGGGCCGCGTTGCCCAGTCCGCCCTGACCGCCCGCAGCCACGACGAAGCGCTCCCCCGGCTCGATCATGTCGATCAGGACGTCGCCGTTCGGGTTCTTGACCACGGTGCCGACCGGGACGGGGAGCTCCAGGGTCTCGCCGTCGAAGCCGGAGCGGTGGTCGCCCATGCCCGGTCCGCCGTTGCCCGACGAGCGGTGCGGCGAGTGGTGGTACGACAGCAGCGTGCCGGTCTGCGTGTCGGCGACGAGCACGATGTCGCCGCCGTCGCCGCCGTTGCCGCCGTCCGGACCGCCGAGGGGCTTGAACTTCTCCCGGTGCACGGAGACGCAGCCGTTGCCGCCCTTGCCTGCACGCAGGTGCAGTGTGACGGTGTCGACGAACGTGACCATGTGCGAGTCCTTCGGTTGCTCAGGGTGCCTGACGGCAGATACACGGACGGGGCGAGCCGAAGCCCGCCCCGAACCGGATGTTTAGCGTGGTGCTGTGATCACTCAGCAGTAGCGACGATGTTGACGACCTTGCGGCCGCCCTTCGCGCCGAACTCGACCGCACCGGCGGCCAGAGCGAACAGCGTGTCGTCGCCACCACGGCCGACGTTGGCGCCGGGGTGGAAGTGGGTGCCGCGCTGACGGACGATGATCTCGCCGGCGAGGACCTGCTGACCGCCGAAGCGCTTCACGCCGAGGCGCTGTGCGTTGGAGTCACGACCGTTACGGGTGGAGCT